>NZ_JAPEPF010000001.1:613495-920243 GCF_026340595.1 Streptomyces sp. NBC_01363 | reverse complement strand
GTGTTGCGACACAGTTACGTCCGGAATCTGTGAATCCGCTTTCTGGGCGCTCTTATTGACGCCGTAGCGGGCAAAACGGTCATGCCTGATCACCGCTGTGATCACGGACTTTCGGCAATACGCCCGAATTGCCCGCCGCTTACCATCCGTTCACACCGATGGCCAAGCCCGCTTTTATCGAAGCCTCGATGGAGTGACGCAGGTCACAGTGCGACCGGTGCGCGAGGGGCGGTTATGCGCCATGCGTCCAAGGTGCCGCCGGGTGGGGGGAGATATCCCGTTCATGCCGATGATCGTAAATGCCCCCGTGTGTCCACTTCGCTCCCCGTGGCCCCCTCCCCGGGGTGTGTTCGATCGATCCGGGTGGGGTCGGACGAACCGGGGGCGGGTCGGGGGGCGAGTGATCGAGTCCGGAGGGTGGCGGGTTCTCTATCACCCCGGGGTGTCCATCGCCAATTTGCTTGGTATGGCCATCTCTTGATAGAGCGGCAGCCGTTTGACCAGCGGTAACGGCATCAGATGTCACGTCTCGTGATCACTCGGCCGCTTCGCGTGTGAAGATCACCGCTCATCCGACTTCATGATCCTTCGTCAGGTGGTGGAGATCACAAAGGCGTTGTCGTACCCCGTGTCGCAGATCACAGGATGGCGGGCATAGGATGCGGGGCAGTCGGGCTTGTGAACTGCCTCACATGTGCACGATCTTGGTGAGGCGGTGAGCCGGTCGCCCGATGCGGTCCAACGGTCAAGGACGACTGGAAGGAGCGAGGAGCGTGAATGCCTACGCGCCCATCCTCGTGCTCGGCGCCCTCGGGGCAGGGTTTGCGATCTTCTCCGTGGTCATGGCCACGCTTATCGGCCCCAAGCGGTACAACCGGGCAAAGCTCGAAGCGTACGAGTGCGGTATCGAACCCACCCCCACTCCAGCCGGAGGCGGCCGCTTCCCCATCAAGTACTACCTGACGGCGATGCTCTTCATCGTCTTCGACATCGAGATCGTCTTCCTCTATCCCTGGGCGGTCACCTTCGACGCCCTGGGGATCTTCGGGCTCGTGGAGATGCTGCTCTTCGTGCTCACCGTCTTCGTCGCCTACGCGTATGTGTGGCGTCGCGGCGGCCTGGAATGGGACTGAGGGGCTGAGGGGCACACCATGGGACTCGAAGAGAAGCTGCCCAGCGGCTTCGTGCTGACCACTGTCGAGCAGGCCGCCGGCTGGGTACGGAAGTCCTCCGTCTTCCCTGCCACCTTCGGCCTCGCCTGTTGCGCCATCGAGATGATGACGACCGGGGCCGGGCGCTACGACCTGGCCCGTTTCGGGATGGAGGTCTTCCGCGGATCGCCGCGGCAGGCGGATCTGATGATCGTGGCAGGACGGGTCAGCCAGAAGATGGCTCCCGTCCTGCGGCAGGTCTACGACCAGATGCCCAACCCCAAGTGGGTGATCTCCATGGGAGTTTGCGCATCATCGGGCGGAATGTTCAACAATTACGCCATTGTTCAGGGTGTTGATCATATTGTTCCGGTTGACATCTATTTGCCGGGTTGTCCGCCGCGGCCCGAGATGCTGATGGACGCGATCCTCAAGCTCCACCAGAAGATCCAGAGCTCCAAGCTCGGGGTCAACGCGGAGGAGGCCGCCCGCGAGGCGGAGGACGCGGCACTCAAGGCACTGCCCCTGATCGAGATGAAGGGGCTGCTGCGATGAGCGGGAACGACAACCACGACGAACAGAGCAACAACAACGGCGTGCCCGCGCCGCGCGACGAGACCGGCGAGGTCATCGGCGTACGCAAGGGCATGTTCGGCGCCGACAACGGCGGTGACACCTCCGGCTACGGCGGCCTCGTCCGCACCGTGACCCTGCCGGGCGCCACGTCCCGTCCGTACGGCGGCTGGTTCGACGAAGTCGCCGACGAGCTCGAAGGGGCCCTGGAGGAACAGGACCTGCTTCCCGCCAACGCCATCGAGAAGACCGTCGTCGACCGCGGCGAACTCACCTTCCACATCGCCCGCGAGCACCTCGTCCGGGTCGCGCAGACCCTGCGCGACGACCCGGCGCTGCGCTTCGAGCTCTGTACGGGGGTGAGCGGCGTCCACTTCCTCGGCGACAAGGGCCGTGAGCTGCACGCCGTCTACCACCTGCGCTCGCTCACGCACGGTCGGCTGATCCGCCTGGAGGTGTCGGCCCCGGACAGCGATCCGCACGTCCCGTCCCTCGTCGCGGTCTATCCGACCAACGACTGGCACGAGCGCGAGACCTACGACTTCTTCGGGCTCATCTTCGACGGGCACCCCGCCCTCACCCGGATCATGATGCCGGACGACTGGCAGGGCTTCCCGCAGCGCAAGGACTATCCGCTCGGCGGCATCGCCGTCGAGTACAAGGGCGCCCAGATCCCGGCTCCGGACCAGCGGAGGTCGTACTCCTGATGTCTACTCCCCACGCAACGCCCCGGGCGACGACCGAGGGGACTGTATATACAGTCACCGGCGGCGACTGGGACGAGGTCGTCGAGTCCGCGGTCAAGTCCGACGACGAGCGCATCATCGTCAACATGGGCCCCCAGCACCCGTCCACGCACGGCGTGCTGCGGCTGATCCTGGAGATCGACGGCGAGACCGTCACCGAGGCCCGCTGCGGCATCGGCTACCTCCACACCGGCATCGAGAAGAACCTCGAATTCCGGAACTGGACGCAGGGCACCACCTTCGTCACGCGCATGGACTATCTGACGCCCTTCTTCAACGAGGCGGCGTACTGCCTGGGCGTCGAGAAGCTCCTCGGCATCGAGGACCAGATCCCCGACCGGGCCACCATCCTGCGCGTGCTCCTGATGGAGCTCAACCGGATCTCCTCGCACCTGGTGTGCATCGCCACCGGCGGCATGGAGCTCGGCGCCACCACGATCATGATCTACGGATTCCGCGATCGTGAACTCGTTCTCGATCTCTTCGAGCTGATCACCGGCCTGCGCATGAACCACGCGTTCATCCGCCCCGGCGGACTCGCCCAGGACCTGCCGCCCGGCGCGATCGACCAGCTGCGCGAGTTCGTGAAGACCATGAAGAAGAACCTGCCGGAGTACGACAAGCTCGCCACCGGCAACCCCATCTTCAAGGCCCGTATGCAGGACGTCGGCTATCTCGACCTGACCGGCTGCGTGGCCCTCGGCGTCACCGGACCGATGCTGCGCTCCGCCGGGCTCCCGCACGACCTGCGCAAGACCGACCCCTACTGCGGGTACGAGAACTACGAGTTCGACATCCCCACCGCCGACAGCTGCGACGCCTACGGTCGCTTCCTCGTCCGCCTGGAGGAGATGCGCCAGTCGCTGCGGATCGTCGAGCAGTGCATCGACCGGCTCGCCCCCGGCCCCGTGATGGTCGCCGACAAGAAGATCGCCTGGCCGGCCCAGCTCGCGCTCGGCCCGGACGGGCTCGGCAACTCGCTCGACCACATCAAGAAGATCATGGGCACCTCCATGGAGGCCCTGATCCACCACTTCAAGCTGGTGACCGAGGGCTTCCGGGTCCCGGCCGGACAGACGTACACCGCGGTCGAGTCCCCCAAGGGCGAACTCGGCGTGCATGTCGTCTCGGACGGCGGCACCCGCCCCTACCGGGTCCACTTCCGCGACCCGTCCTTCACCAACCTCCAGGCCATGGCGGCGATGTGCGAGGGCGGCCAGGTCGCCGACGTCATCGTCGCCGTCGCGTCCATCGACCCCGTGATGGGAGGCGTCGACCGGTGACCGAAGCACGTCAGGAAGTCAGTCTGGGGATGCCGCAGCTCCCCGCCCCCGCCTACCCGGCCGAGGTGCGCGCCAGGCTCGAAGCGGACGCGAAGGAGGTGATCGCCCGCTACCCCGACAGCCGCTCCGCCCTGCTGCCCCTGCTGCACCTGGTGCAGTCCGAGGAGGGCTACGTCTCCCGTACGGGCATGGCGTTCTGCGCCGAGCTGCTCGGCCTCACCACCGCCGAGGTCACCGCGGTCGCCACCTTCTACACGATGTACCGGCGCAGGGCCGGCGGTGACTACCAGGTCGGTGTCTGCACCAACACCCTGTGCGCGGTGATGGGCGGCGACGCCATCTTCGACCGGCTCAAGGAGCACCTCGGCGTCGGCAACGACGGGCCCGATATGACAACCGAGGACGGGAAGATCACCCTCGAACACATCGAGTGCAACGCGGCCTGCGACTTCGCACCCGTGGTGATGGTCAACTGGGAGTTCTTCGACAACCAGACGCCCGAGAGCGCGACCCACCTGGTCGACGACCTGATCGCCGGGCGCACCGTCGAACCCACCCGCGGCGCCCCGCTCTGCTCGTACAAGGAGACCGCCCGGATCCTGGCCGGCTTCCCCGACGAGCGCCCCGGTGCCGTCGAAGCCTCCGGCGGCGCGGGCCCCGCCTCGCTGATCGGCCTCCGGCTCGCCAAGGGCGAGGACCCGCACCCGCGCGTCGTCGCGCCGCGCGGCAGCGCGCCGCGCGGCGGCCAGCCCCACGACCCGTCGCCGTCCGAGCACCTCAGCTCGCACGACGCACCGCAGCAGACCTCGGCCTCCGACCCGGACCACCCGGCCGGCCCGACCGCCGAGGAGGGGGAGTGATGACGTTGGCGACCGAGATCAACGACAATGGAAGCGGCAACGGAAACGGGGGCAGCCCCGAGAAACTGCTCACCCCCGTCCTCTCCGCCTTCTGGGACCAGCCGGAATCCTGGACCCTGGAGACCTACCGGCGCCATGAGGGATACGAGGGACTGCGCAAGGCCCTCGCCATGTCACCGGACGACCTCATCGCCTACGTCAAGGACTCCGGCCTGCGCGGCCGCGGCGGTGCGGGCTTCCCCACCGGGATGAAGTGGCAGTTCATCCCGCAGGGCGACGGCAAACCGCACTATCTAGTTGTCAACGCCGACGAATCGGAACCGGGCACCTGCAAGGACATCCCGCTCCTGTTCGCCAACCCGCACAGCCTCATCGAGGGCATCGTGATCGCCTGTTACGCGATCCGTTCGTCGCACGCGTTCATCTACTTGCGCGGTGAGGTCGTCCCCGTGCTGCGACGTCTGCACGAGGCCGTACGAGAGGCGTACGAGGCGGATTATCTGGGGACGAACATCCTGGGCTCAGGGCTCGATCTGGAACTCACGGTGCACGCCGGTGCCGGCGCGTACATCTGTGGTGAGGAAACCGCACTGCTCGACTCTCTCGAAGGACGGCGTGGCCAGCCCCGGCTGCGACCCCCCTTCCCCGCGGTCGCCGGTCTGTACGCCTGCCCCACTGTGGTGAACAACGTCGAGTCCATCGCCTCGGTTCCCGCGATCCTGAACCGGGGCAAGGACTGGTTCAAGTCGATGGGCAGCGAGAAGTCCCCCGGCTTCACGCTGTACTCGCTCAGCGGGCATGTCGCGGGCCCCGGACAGTACGAGGCGCCGCTCGGCATCACGCTGCGCCAGCTGCTCGACATGAGCGGCGGCATGCGCCCCGGCCACCGGCTGAAGTTCTGGACCCCGGGCGGCTCGTCGACCCCGATGTTCACCGACGAACACCTCGACGTACCGCTCGACTACGAGGGCGTCGGCGCCGCCGGTTCCATGCTCGGCACCAAGGCGCTCCAGTGCTTCGACGAGACGACCTGTGTCGTGCGGGCGGTCACCCGCTGGACCGAGTTCTACGCCCACGAGTCCTGCGGCAAGTGCACGCCCTGCCGCGAAGGCACCTACTGGCTGGTCCAGTTGCTCCGCGACATCGAGGCCGGCAAGGGACAGATGGCCGACCTCGACAAGCTGAACGACATCGCCGACAACATCAACGGCAAGTCCTTCTGCGCCCTCGGCGACGGAGCCGCCTCGCCGATCTTCTCCTCGCTGAAGTACTTCCGCGAGGAGTACGAGCAGCACATCACGGGCAAGGGCTGCCCCTTCGATCCCGCCAGGTCGACCGTCTGGGCCGACGACAAGAACGCTCACCAGGGGGTGAACGCATGACAGTCACCACGAGTGCGCCCTCCGGGGGCGGCGAGGCGGCCATCCCGCCCGAGGACCTGGTCACGCTGACCATCGACGGCATCGAGATCAGCGTGCCCAAGGGCACCCTGGTCATCCGGGCCGCCGAACTCCTCGGCATCGAGATCCCGCGCTTCTGCGACCACCCGCTCCTCGACCCGGTCGGCGCCTGCCGCCAGTGCATCGTCGAGGTCGAGGGCCAGCGCAAGCCGATGGCGTCCTGCACCATCACCTGCACCGACGGCATGGTGGTGAGGTCGCAGCTCACCTCGCCGGTCGCCGAGAAGGCCCAGAAGGGTGTGATGGAGCTGCTGCTCATCAACCACCCGCTGGACTGCCCGGTCTGCGACAAGGGCGGCGAGTGCCCGCTGCAGAACCAGGCGATGTCGCACGGCGGCTCCGACTCCCGCTTCGACGGCAAGAAGCGGACCTTCGAGAAGCCCGTCCCGATCTCCACCCAGGTGCTGCTGGACCGTGAGCGGTGCGTGCTCTGCGCGCGCTGCACCCGGTTCTCCAACCAGGTGGCGGGCGACCCGATGATCGAGCTCCTGGAGCGCGGTGCGCTCCAGCAGGTCGGTACGGGCGAGGGCGACCCCTTCGAGTCGTACTTCTCCGGGAACACCATCCAGATCTGCCCGGTCGGGGCACTGACCTCGGCGGCGTACCGGTTCCGCTCCCGGCCCTTCGACCTGGTGTCCTCGCCGTCGGTGTGCGAGCACTGCGCGGGCGGCTGCGCGACCCGCACCGACCACCGGCGCGGCAAGGTCATGCGGCGGCTCGCCGCCAACGACCCCGAGGTCAACGAGGAGTGGGTCTGCGACAAGGGCCGCTTCGGCTTCCGCTACGCACAGCAGCGGGACCGGCTCACCACTCCGCTGGTGCGCAACGCGGACGGCGTCCTGGAACCGGCGAGCTGGCCCGAGGCGCTGGCCGCCGCGGCCGCCGGCCTCTCCGCCGCGCGCGGCCGGACGGGCGTGCTCACCGGCGGCCGGCTGACCGTCGAGGACGCCTACGCGTACAGCAAGTTCGCCCGGGTCGCGCTGGACACCAACGACATCGACTTCCGGGCCCGGGTCCACAGCAGCGAGGAGGCCGACTTCCTGGCCGCCCGCGTGGCCGGGCGTGGCCGGGACCTGGACGGCGCGGGTGTCACGTACACCTCGCTGGAGAAGGCCCCGACGGTGCTGCTGGTCGGGTTCGAGTCGGAGGAGGAGGCGCCCGGCGTCTTCCTGCGGCTGCGCAAGGCGAACCGCAAGCACGGACAGCGCACCTTCGCGGTCGCCTCGCACGCCACCCGCGGCCTGGAGAAGGCGGGCGGCACGCTGCTTCCCGCCGCCCCCGGCACCGAGACCGAGTGGCTGGACGCCATCGCGGGCGGTGTCGGGCTCGACGGCGACGGAGCCGCGGCGGCCGAGGCGCTGCGCGGCGAGGGCGCCGTGATCGTGGTCGGTGAGCGGCTGGCCGCGGTGCCGGGCGGGCTCACCGCCGCGGTACGGACGGCCACCGCGACCGGGGCCGCGCTGGTGTGGATCCCGCGCCGGGCCGGCGAGCGCGGCGCGGTGGAGGCGGGCGCGCTGCCGTCGCTGCTGCCCGGTGGCCGTCCGGCGACCGACCCGCGGGCCAGGGACGAGGTGGCGGCCGCCTGGGGCGTCGCCGAACTTCCGTCCCGCTTCGGCCGCGACACCGGCCAGATCGTCGAGGCCGCGGCCACCGGCGAACTGGGCGCGCTGCTCGTCGCCGGGGTCGAGACCGTGGACCTGCCGGACCCGGCACGGGCCCTGGAGGCACTGGACCAGGTCGGCTTCCTGGTCTCGCTGGAGCTGCGGCCGAGCGAGGTCACCGAGCGCGCCGATGTGGTCTTCCCGGTCGCCGCGGTGGCCGAGAAGTCCGGCACCTTCCTCAACTGGGAGGGCAGGGCGCGGATGTTCGAGGCGGCGCTGAAGCCCGAGCAGATGACGCGCACGCCCGCGCCGGGCGATGCCCGGGTGCTGCACATGCTGGCCGACGCGATGGGCCGCGTCACCGGCGCCGACGGAGCCGGTCGCTTCGCGCTGCCGGACCTGAAGTCCGTACGCCGTGAGCTGGACCGGCTCGGCGGCTGGACCGGGGCGCACGCCACCGAACCGGACGAGCCGGCGCAGCCGCTGCCCAGGCCCGGCGACGGCGAGGCGGTCCTCGCGGGCCACCGGATGCTGCTCGACCTGGGCCGGCTCCAGGAGGGCGACGAGGCGCTGGCCGGCACCCGGCACGCCGCGGTCGCCCGGCTGTCCGCGACCACCGCGGCCGAGACGGGTGTGAAGGACGGCGATCTGCTGGCCGTCACCGGTCCGGCGGGCAGCGTCGCATTCCCGTTGAAGGTCACCGACATGCCGGACCGGGTGGTCTGGGTGCCGCTGAACTCCGTCGGGCGGGGCGTCCCGGCCGACACCGGCGCCCGGCCCGGCGGTCTGGTCCGGATCGGCCCCGCCGCACCGGGTACTCCCGACGTCACACCGGAGGTGGGGGCGTGAGTGCCTTCGCTCAACTGGCCGCGGCACCCCACAGTGCCGTGCTCGCCGCCGAGGACCTGTCGATGTTCGGCACCGACCCGTGGTGGCTCGTCGTCATCAAGGCGGTGTTCTGCTTCGCGTTCCTGATGGTGACCGTGCTCTTCTCCATCGTGTGGGAGCGCAAGGTCGTCGCCTGGATGCAGCTGCGCATCGGCCCCAACCGGCACGGACCCTGGGGCATGCTCCAGTCGCTCGCCGACGGCATCAAGCTGATGCTGAAGGAGGACGTCGTCGTCAGGCGGGCCGACAAGGTCGTGTACGTGCTCGCCCCGATCGTCGCCGCCATCCCGGCGTTCATGGCGATCGCGGTGATCCCGTTCGGACCGTCCGGCAACGAGGTCTCGATCTTCGGGCACCGCACCTCGATGCAGCTCACCGACCTGCCGATCGCGATGCTCTACATCCTCGCGGTCGCCTCGGTCGGGATCTACGGCATCGTGCTGGCCGGCTGGTCGTCCGGATCGACGTACCCGCTCCTCGGCGGTCTGCGCTCCTGCGCGCAGATGATCAGCTACGAGATCGCGATGGGCGCCGCGTTCGCCTCGGTCTTCCTCTACTCCGGGTCGATGTCGACCTCGAAGATCGTGGAGGCGCAGCACGACCGCTGGTTCATCATCCTGCTGCCGGTCTCCTTCATCATCTACATCGTCACGATGGTCGGCGAGACCAACCGTGCCCCGTTCGACATGCCGGAGTCCGAGGGCGACCTGGTCGGCGGCTTCAACACCGAGTACTCGTCGATCAAGTTCGCGATGTTCATGCTCGCCGAGTACGTCAACATGGTCACCGTCTCCGCGGTCTCCACGACCCTGTTCCTGGGCGGCTGGCGGGCCCCGTGGCCGATCAGCACCTTCTGGGAGGGCGCGAACCACGGCTGGTGGCCGATGCTCTGGTTCGTCATCAAGGTCCAGCTGCTGCTGTTCTTCTTCATCTGGCTGCGCGGCACGCTGCCCCGGGTCCGTTACGACCAGCTGATGAAGCTCGGCTGGAAGGTCCTGATCCCGGTCTCCGTGGTCTGGCTGATGCTGGTCGCGACGGTGCGGGCGCTGCGCAACGAGGGCTACGACTTCACGAAGATCGTGCTGTACGTGGCCGGGGCCGTGATCGCGATCCTGCTGATCTCCTTCGTCGCCGACATCTTCCGCGACAAGAAGGGCCGGGCCGCCGAGGCGGAGGCCGGACCGGAGCCGGCGTTCGACCCGATGGCGGGCGGGTTCCCGGTGCCGCCGCTGCCCGGACAGACCCTGCCGCCGGTGCCGCGCCGCAGGCCGCGGGGCGAGCGGGAGCTCGTTGTCAGTGGTGGGTCGGATACTCAGAGTGACGAACATCCGAGTGACGGAAAGGAGGCGGACGGTGTCTGAGTCATCAGAGCCCTCGGGGTCCTCGGGGGCCTCCGGGGAGAAGTTCCAGAACCCCGTCGCCGGCTTCGGCGTGACCTTCAAGGCCATGTTCAAGAAGCGGCTGACCGAGCAGTATCCGGAAACGCCGAAGGTGACGGCGCCGCGCTTCCACGGCCGGCATCAGCTCAACCGTCACCCGGACGGTCTGGAGAAGTGCATCGGCTGCGAGCTGTGCGCCTGGGCCTGCCCGGCGGACGCGATCTACGTCGAGGGCGCGGACAACACCGACGAGGAGCGCTACTCCCCGGGTGAGCGCTACGGCCGCGTCTACCAGATCAATTACGCGCGCTGCATTCTCTGCGGACTGTGCATCGAGGCCTGCCCGACCCGGGCGCTGACGATGACCAATGAGTTCGAGCTCGCCAACACCACCCGCGAAAGCCTCATCTACACCAAGGACGAGCTGCTCGCGGGTCTGGAGGAAGGCATGGTCGACACCCCGCACGCGATCTTCCCCGGGATGGACGAACAGGACTACTACCGGGGCCTCGTCACCGAGGCGGCGCCCGGTACGGAGCCCCAGGCCGCCGTCTCCAAGGGCGAGAAGCCGGCCGACGCGCACAGCGAGAACAACGGCTCGGCGCAGGGGGTGGGCGCATGACCGCCCTGGCCGCTGCGGCCTCCCAGACCTCGACCGGTGAGGCCGTCCAGTTCTGGGTGCTCGGCATCGTCGCCGTGATCGGCGCGCTGTCCACCGTACTGATGAAGAAGGCCGTGCACAGCGCGCTGAGCCTCGCCGGGACCATGATCGTCCTTGCGGTGTTCTACCTCGCCAACGGCGCCTACTTCCTGGGCATCGTCCAGGTCGTCGTCTACACCGGCGCGATCATGATGCTGTTCCTCTTCGTGGTCATGCTCGTCGGTGTCACCGCGGCCGACTCGCTGAAGGAGACCCTGAAGGGTCAGCGCTGGCTGGCCGCCGGCTGCGGGCTCGGCTTCGGCGTCCTGCTCATCGCGGGCATCGGCAACGCCTCGCTGAACAGCTTCAACGGACTCGGCACCGCCAACACCGAGCACGGCGGAAACGTCGAGGGGCTGGCCAGCCTCATCTTCACCAAGTACGTCTTCGCCTTCGAGATCACCGGCGCCCTGCTGATCACGGCGACGGTCGGCGCGATGGTGCTCACCCACCGGGAGCGTACCGAACGGGCCAAGAACCAGCGGGAGATGTCCGAGGAGCGCGTACGCGGAAAGCAGCTGCCGCCGCTGCCCGCCCCCGGTGTCTACGCCCGGCACAACGCCGTGGACATCCCGGGTCTGCTCCCGGACGGCACGCCCTCCGAGCTCACCGTCATGCAGACGCTGCGCAACCGCGGCCAGATCCGCGATGTGTCGAACGAGTCGCTGGACCGGCTCAAGGCGCTGGAGCAGCGCTCCGAGGAACGGCTCGGCCGTGACAACGAAGAAGAGGAGGTCGCCAAGTGAATCCGGTCAACTACCTCTATCTCGCAGCCCTGCTGTTCACCATCGGTGCGGCCGGGGTGCTGATCCGGCGGAACGCGATCGTGGTGTTCATGTGCGTGGAGCTGATGCTCAACGCCTGCAACCTCGCGTTCGTGACCTTCTCCCGGATGCACGGCAATCTCGACGGCCAGATCATCGCCTTCTTCACGATGGTCGTCGCCGCGGCGGAGGTCGTGGTCGGGCTCGCGATCATCGTGTCGGTGTTCCGTTCCCGCCACTCGGCCTCGGTCGACGACGCCAGCCTGATGAAGCTGTAAGGGGACGTTGAATCGTGGAGAACCTGATCGCGCTGCTCGTCGCGGCGCCTCTGCTCGGAGCGGCGGTCCTGCTCTGCGGCGGCCGACGGCTGGACCGCGCCGGACACTGGGTCGGCACCCTGCTCGCCGCCGTGTCGTTCGTCATCGGTGTCGTGCTCTTCCTCGACATGCTGGGGAAGGGCGCGGAGGACCGGGCGCTGCACCAGAAGCTGTTCAGCTGGATCCCGGTCGAGGGCTTCCAGGCCGATGTGGCCTTCCAGCTCGACCAGTTGTCGATGACGTTCGTGCTGCTGATCACC
This sequence comes from Streptomyces sp. NBC_01363, assembly GCF_026340595.1. Taxonomy (GTDB): domain Bacteria; phylum Actinomycetota; class Actinomycetes; order Streptomycetales; family Streptomycetaceae; genus Streptomyces. The sequence continues at coordinate 908,261 of NZ_JAPEPF010000001.1, read as the reverse complement.
GGTGTGGGCACCCTGATCCACATCTACTCGATCGGCTACATGGCGCACGACGAGCGCCGGCGCCGCTTCTTCGGCTATCTGAACCTCTTCCTCGCGGCGATGCTGATCCTGGTCATCGCCGACAACTACCTGCTGCTGTACGTCGGGTGGGAGGGCGTCGGTCTGGCGTCGTACCTGCTCATCGGCTTCTGGCAGCACAAGCCCAGCGCGGCCACGGCCGCCAAGAAGGCATTCCTGGTCAACCGCGTCGGTGACATGGGCCTGTCGATCGCGATCATGCTGATGTTCACCACCTTCGGCACCTTCGCCTTCGGTCCTGTCCTCGAAGCGACGGGGCAGGCGAGCGAGGGCAAGCTGACGGCGATCGGCCTGATGCTGCTGCTCGCGGCCTGCGGCAAGTCGGCCCAGGTGCCGCTGCAGTCCTGGCTCGGTGACGCGATGGAGGGCCCGACCCCGGTCTCGGCCCTCATCCACGCCGCGACCATGGTGACCGCGGGTGTGTACCTCATCGTCAGGTCCGGCGCGATCTTCAACGCCGCGCCGGACGCGCAGCTGGTCGTCGTGGTCGTCGGAGCGGTCACGCTGCTCTTCGGTGCGATCGTCGGTTGTGCGAAGGACGACATCAAGAAGGCCCTCGCCGGGTCGACGATGTCGCAGATCGGCTACATGATCCTGGCCGCAGGGCTCGGCCCGATCGGCTACGTCTTCGCGATCATGCACCTGGTGACGCACGGCTTCTTCAAGGCCGGGCTCTTCCTCGGCGCCGGTTCGGTCATGCACGGCATGAACGACGAGGTCGACATGCGGAAGTTCGGTGGCCTGCGGACGTACATGCCGGTCACTTTCATCACCTTCGGCCTCGGTTATCTGGCGATCATCGGCTTCCCCGGCCTGTCCGGCTTCTTCTCCAAGGACAAGATCATCGAGGCGGCCTTCGCCAAGGGCGGCACCGAGGGCTGGATCCTCGGCTCGGTGGCCCTGCTGGGCGCCGCGATCACCGCGTTCTACATGACGCGCGTGATGCTGCTGACGTTCTTCGGTGAGAAGCGCTGGCAGCCCGACGCGGAGGGCCACGAGCCGCATCCGCACGAGTCCCCGAAGTCGATGACCATCCCCATGATCATCCTGGCGTTCGGTTCGGTCTTCGCCGGAGGCTTCTTCTCCATCGGCGACCGCTTCCTGAACTGGCTGGAGCCGGTCACCGGCCATAGCCACGGACACGCGCCGGTCAGCGCCACGACGGTCACCGCCGCCACCATGGTGGTGCTCGTCATCGGCGTCGCCATCGCCTGGGCGATGTACGGCCGCAAGCCCGTGCCGGTCGTCGCCCCGCGCGGCTCGCTGCTCACCCGGGCCGCCCGCCGCGATCTCCTCCAGGACGACTTCAACCACGTGGTCCTGGTCCGCGGCGGCGAGCACCTCACCCGCTCCCTGGTGTACGTCGACCACACCCTGGTCGACGGCGTCGTCAACGGCACGGCGGCCTCGATGGGCGGGCTCTCCGGCCGGCTGCGCAAGCTGCAGAACGGCTACGCCCGCTCCTACGCGGTCTCGATGTTCGGCGGTACGGCGGTTCTCATCGCCGCGACCCTGCTGATGAGGGCGGTCTGATCACCATGTCCTTTCCCCTCCTGACAGCGACGGCGGCGCTCCCGGCGATCGGCGCGGTCGCCACCGCCGCCGTCCCGGCCGCCCGGCGCACCACCGCCAAATGGCTGGCGCTGGTCTTCTCGCTGGCCACACTCGTCCTGGCGGGCATCGCGCTCGCCCGCTTCGAGCCCGGCGGCGACCGCTACCAGCTCACCGAATCGCACGCCTGGATCAAGGACTTCGGCGTCCGGTACGAACTGGGTGTGGACGGCATCGGGGTGGCGCTCATGGCGCTCACCGCCCTGCTGATCCCCTTCGTCATCCTGGCCGGCTGGCACGACGCCGACCCTTCCCCAAGCTCTCAACAGAGTTCGAGCAGGGGAGGCACCAACGAGACGAAGCCGTATCGATGGCGCCCGACCCAGGGCTTCTTCGCCCTGATCCTGATGGTCGAGGCGATGGTGATCCTCTCCTTCGAGGCCACCGATGTCTTCCTCTTCTACATCCTCTTCGAAGCCATGCTCATCCCGATGTACTTCCTCATCGGCGGCTTCGGGGACCGGGCACACAGCGGAAGCGACGAGAACGCGGCGGCGCAACGCTCGTACGCCGCGGTCAAGTTCCTGCTCTACAACCTCGTCGGCGGCCTCATCATGCTGGCCGCCGTGATCGGGCTCTACGTGGTCGCGGGGACGTTCTCGCTCTCCGAGATCGCCGAGGCCCGCGCGAACGGCTCGCTCTCCATGGCGACCAGCACGGAGCGCTGGCTCTTCCTCGGGTTCTTCTTCGCCTTCGCGGTGAAGGCCCCGCTGTGGCCACTGCACACCTGGCTGCCCAACGCCATGGGCGAGGCGACCTCCCCGGTCGCCGTCCTGATCACCGCGGTCGTCGACAAGGTCGGCACGTTCGCGATGCTCCGCTTCTGCCTCCAGCTCTTCCCGGAGGCCAGCAAGTGGGCGACGCCGGTGATCATCGTCCTGGCGCTGATCAGCATCGTGTACGGGGCGCTGCTCGCCGTCGGCCAGCGCGACATCAAGCGGCTGATCGCCTACGCGTCGATCTCGCACTTCGGCTTCATCATCCTGGGCATCTTCGCGATGACCAGCCAGGGCCAGTCCGGCGCCACGCTCTACATGGTCAACCACGGCATCTCGACCGCCGCGCTGATGCTGGTGGCGGGCTTCCTGATCACCCGCCGCGGTTCGCGGCTCATCGCCGACTACGGCGGGGTGCAGAAGGTGGCGCCCATCCTGGCCGGCACCTTCCTGATCGGCGGTCTGGCCACCCTGTCGCTGCCCGGACTCGCCCCGTTCGTCAGTGAGTTCCTGGTCCTGGTCGGCGCGTTCAGCGCGTATCCGGCGGCGGGCATCATCGCCACGACCGGCATCGTGCTCGCCGCGCTCTACGTCCTCGTCCTCTACCAGCGGACGATGACGGGCCCGGTGAAGGCCGAGGTCCAGGGCATGGCGGACCTCAAGGTCCGGGAGCTGGTGGTGGTCCTTCCGCTGATCGCGCTGCTGCTCTTCCTGGGTGTCTATCCGAAGCCGCTGACCGAGATCGTCAACCCGGCGGTGCAGCACACCATGTCGGACGTCCAGAAGAAGGACCCCCAGCCTGAGGTGGAGGCCGCCAAGTGAGCGCAACAGCTGTCCACAGCCTGTGGACAATGGCGGGCGGGGTGACATCGGCCGCCCCGGTCGAGAAGTTCAAGGCGCCGGTCATCGAGTACACCCAGCTGGCCCCGGTCCTCATTGTGATCGGTGTCGCCGTCGTGGGCGTACTCGTCGAGGCCTTCGTGCCGCGCCGGGCCCGTTATTACACGCAGGTCTTCCTCACGGTCGTCGCGCTGGCCGCCGCGTTCGCCGCGGTCGTCGGACTGGCGGCCGGCGGATACGGCACGACGAAAGCGCACATCGCCGCGATGGGCGCCATCGCGATCGACGGGCCGACGCTCTTCCTGCAGGGCACCATCCTGCTGACCTCACTGGTCGCCGTCTTCACCTTCGCCGAGCGGCGGCTCGACCCCGCCTCGCACGGCAACCACGTGGACTCCTTCGCCGCCCAGGCCGCCTCGGTCCCCGGCAGCGACAGCGAGAAGGCGGCGGTCAAGGCCGGATTCACCACCACCGAGGTCTTCCCGCTGGTCCTCTTCTCGGTGGCCGGCATGCTGGTCTTCCCTGCGGCCAACGATCTGCTGACGCTCTTCGTGGCCCTGGAGGTCTTCTCCCTCCCGCTCTACCTCCTCTGCGCCGTCGCCCGCCGCAAGCGGCTGATGTCGCAGGAGGCCGCGGTGAAGTACTTCCTGCTCGGCGCCTTCTCCTCGGCGTTCCTGCTCTTCGGGATCGCCCTGCTCTACGGGTACGCGGGCTCCGTCTCGTACGCGGCCATCGCCGACGTGGTCGACGGCTCCGTCACCCGGATCGACCCGGCACTCGCCGACACCATGGGCAACGACGTGCTGCTCCTGATCGGCGGCGCGATGATCCTCACCGGGCTGCTCTTCAAGGTCGGCGCCGTCCCGTTCCACATGTGGACCCCGGACGTCTACCAGGGCGCCCCGACCCCGGTCACCGGCTTCATGGCCGCGGCCACCAAGGTCGCCGCGTTCGGCGCGCTGCTGCGCCTGCTGTACGTGGTGCTGCCGGGCCTCGCCTGGGACTGGCGCCCGGTCATGTGGGCCGTCGCGATCGTCACGATGCTGGGCGGTGCGATCGTCGCCATCACCCAGACCGACATCAAGCGGCTGCTGGCCTACTCCTCGATCGCCCACGCCGGATTCATCCTCGCCGGTGTGATCGCGACGACCCCGGACGGCATCTCGTCGGTCCTCTTCTACCTGGGCGCGTACTCCTTCGTGACGGTCGGCGCGTTCGCCGTCGTCACCCTGGTGCGCGACGCGGGCGGCGAGGCCACGCACCTGTCGAAGTGGGCCGGGCTCGGCCGGCGCTCGCCGCTGGTCGCCGCGGTCTTCGCGGTGTTCCTGCTGGCCTTCGCCGGTATCCCGCTCACCTCCGGCTTCTCCGGAAAGTTCGCCGTGTTCAAGGCCGCGGCGGACGGCGGCGCGGGTGGACTGGTCGTGGTCGGTGTGATCTCCTCGGCCATCGCCGCGTTCTTCTACATCCGGGTCATCGTGCTGATGTTCTTCAGCGAGCCGAAGGCGGACGGCCCCACGGTCGCCGTCCCGTCCCCGCTGACGATGACGACGATCGCGGTCGGAGTCGCGGTCACGCTGGTGCTGGGCCTGGCCCCGCAGTACTTCCTGGACCTGGCGAGCCAGGCGGGAGTGTTCGTGAGGTAGCGCACAGAACAGCGCACGGACACACGGCTGGAACGGCGCCGGACGGGCTTGAGAAGTCAAGCCCGTCCGGCGTTGTCGTAGGCGGCGCCTATCGTGGCAGGGGACGACGGCAATACGCAGGACGCGGGACGGACCCGGGGGACAGAGCGATGGGCACGACGGGCGGGACCATGGATGTGACCGAGAGCGACGCGCGGCGGACGCTGCACAAGGTGTTCGGGTACGAGGCGTTCCGCGGCGAGCAGGAAGCGATCGTCGACCACGTGGTGGCGGGCGGGGACGCCGTCGTACTCATGCCGACCGGTGGCGGCAAGTCCCTCTGCTACCAGATCCCGGCCCTGGTCAGAGCGGGTACGGGCATCGTCGTCTCACCCCTGATCGCCCTGATGCAGGACCAGGTGGACGCGCTGCGGGCGCTCGGGGTGCGGGCCGGCTTCGTCAACTCCACGCAGGACTTCGACGAGCGCCGCTCGATGGAGGCCCAGTTCGTCGCCGGTGAGCTCGACCTGCTCTACCTGGCCCCGGAGCGGCTCCGCCTGGACTCCACGCTCGCGCTGCTCTCGCGCGGCGAGATCTCCGTCTTCGCGATCGACGAGGCGCACTGCGTGGCCCAGTGGGGTCACGACTTCCGCCCGGACTATCTGACCCTCTCCGTCCTCGGCGAGCGCTGGCCCGACGTACCGCGCATCGCCCTGACGGCGACCGCGACCGACGCCACGCACCAGGAGATCACCCAGCGCCTGGGCATGCCCGACGCCAAGCACTTCGTCGCCAGTTTCGACCGGCCCAACATCCAGTACCGGATCGTGCCGAAGGCCGACCCGAAGAAGCAGCTGCTCTCCTTCCTCAAGGACGAGCACGCCGGGGACGCGGGCATCGTCTACTGCCTCTCGCGCAATTCGACGGAGAAGACCGCCGAGTACCTCTGCCGCAACGGCATCGAGGCCGTCCCGTACCACGCGGGGCTCGACGCGGGCACGCGCGCCGTCCACCAGTCCCGGTTCCTGCGCGAGGAGGGCCTGGTCGTCGTCGCGACCATCGCCTTCGGCATGGGCATCGACAAGCCGGACGTACGCTTCGTCGCACACCTCGACCTGCCGAAATCGGTCGAGGGCTACTACCAGGAGACCGGCCGCGCCGGCCGTGACGGGCAGCCGTCCACGGCCTGGATGGCGTACGGACTCCAGGACGTCGTCCAGCAGCGCAAGCTCATCCAGGGCGGCGAGGGCGACGAGGCTTTCCGCCGCCGCGCGGCCTCCCACCTCGACTCGATGCTGGCCCTGTGCGAGACGGTCCGGTGCCGCCGCGCCCAGCTGCTGACGTACTTCGGCCAGGAACCCACCACCGCGGACTGCGGCAACTGCGACACCTGCCTCACTCCGCCCGAGAGCTGGGACGGCACGGTGGTCGCGCAGAAACTGCTGTCGACCGTGGTGCGGCTGAAGCGGGAGCGCGGGCAGAAGTTCGGCGCGGGCCAGATCATCGACATCCTGCTCGGCCGCAAGACGGCCAAGGTCATCCAGTTCGACCACGACCAGCTCTCGGTCTTCGGCATCGGCGAGGAGCTGGCCGAGGCCGAATGGCGCGGCGTCGTACGGCAGTTGCTCGCCCAGGGGCTGATCGCGGTCGAGGGCGAGTACGGCACGCTGGTGCTCACGGAGGAGAGCGGTTCGGTGCTCGGCCGGCAGCGCGAGGTGCTGCTGCGCAAGGAGGCGCCGAAGCCCGCGTCGCGCGCCACGAAGGCCGAACGCAAGTCGAAGTCGCAGGCGGCCGCCGCCGAGCTGGCTCCTGGGGCCGTCCCCGTCTTCGAGGCGCTGCGGGCCTGGCGGGGCACCCAGGCGAAGGAGCAGGGCGTCCCGGCGTACGTCATCTTCCACGACGCGACGCTGCGCGAGATCGCCACGGTGCGGCCGGACTCGGTGTCCGCGCTGGGCGGGATCAGCGGCCTGGGCGAGAAGAAGCTGGCGACGTACGGCGAGGGGGTGCTGGAGGTACTGGCGACGTTCGGCGAGACCCAGGCACCGGCCCCCGCGGAACCGGCCCCGGCCCGCGAAGCAGCCCCGGCCCGCGAAGCAGCCCCGGCCCGCGAAGCAGCCCCGGCCCGCGAAGCAGCCCCCGCACCGGCCCCGGCGACCCTGGCGGCCCCCGAAGCCGACCCCGAGTTCGGCTGGGACGAGGAGCCGCCCGAGTACGAGTGAGCCGTACGGGCCGGGCGGCGGACGGACCTACTGCGGGTCCGCCGCCCGGCGGCGCGCGGTGATCGCGGTGAGGTCGAGATCGACGGGGAAGGGGACGGAGACCTTCATCCGGTCGTGGAAGATGCCGGTGGAGGTGTAGGCCCCGGTCGACGGCTCCAGCTCGAAGACGTAGACGACCGCCCGGCCGTCGTGGTTCTCCACCCGCCAGTAGTGCGGGATCTTCGCCCGCGCGTACTTCACGGGTTTGGTCTCCCGGTCCCGGGTCAGGGACTCGTCGGAAACGACCTCGATGGCCAGCTGTACGGAATCGGCGGGGAATCGGGTCTGCTGCAGCCCCTCGACCACCTCTGCCCGCACAACGACCACATCGGGTTCAGGCCGGTTCTGCCAGTCGACGTCAATGGTGAATTCGCGAAAGACTTCCAAGTCGAGTGGTGCGAGCGACTGCAGCTGCCACTTGAGGTAGTCGATCGCGCGCTCGTGGAATACGGTCTGCGGACTCACGAAAACAAGGCTCCCGTCGATCAGCTCCGTGTGCGGAGGCAGATTCGGGAGTGTGTCCAGGTCATCGGCGGTCCAGCCGCCCACGGGCGGAACCGCCCACCGCGGCTCGGGGGCCTCGGGTTCGACGCTCATCAGTGCTCCCATGACGCAGAGTCTCGCGGGACTTTCCAGCGTATCCGCCGGGAACGGGACATGGCTCCCTCGAACGTGTGAACGCCTCGCACGTTGCTGACCAGCGGACTTTCCGGCCCCGGTCAGTCGCCCCCGGAGGACCCGCCCCCGCCGCTGATGTGGCTTCTGCGGTTCCGGTTCGCCCGGTCCTGGCGGACGTTCCGGTACACCGCGTCCGCGGTCCACTCCTCGTCCACCAGGCCGCGCATCGCCCAGCGGTCTCGCAGGCCGCCCCGGGCCACCGCGCCCGCCAGGCCGGCCGCGGAGACCAGTGCGGCCAGGGTCCGGCCGCGCGGGTCCGGGAAACCGGCGGCCTCGGCGGCCGCGAAGCGGTCGCGGACGGCGAGCGACAGGGCCGGGTCCGCCGCCGGGTGCCGGTGGTACGGCAGCAGGCCGAGGAGACGGTGGGTCTCCCTGCGCAGGACCGAGCGGCGCACCAGGTGTTCCAGGCACAGTTCCTGGACGTACCGGCCGGTCTGCCGGACCCACCGCCGGGTGTCGGTGTCGCCCGAGGGCCAGCCCGTGCCCGGGGACGACAGGCTCCCCAGGACCTGGGCGAGCAGCGGGTCCGGGGGAGCGAGCGGGTTCAGCACCTGTATCCGGCCGTGCTCTCCGGTGACCCGGCCCTGGAGCTCCAGCTCCCGCAGGACCGCGCCCGCCGTCGCGTACTCCAGGGAACGGCCGGAGCAGTACGGCTTGCCGCGCAGCGGGTCCAGCGCGAGCAGCAGCAGTTCCTCGGGGAGCGTGAGCTCCGGGGCGGGCGGCATCATGACGCGGGAACGATCTGCCCCGTGACCTCGCCGATTCCCACCCGGGTGCCGTCCGGGCCCGGGGCCCAGGCGGTCATCGTCACCGTGTCGCCGTCCTCCAGGAAGGTGCGCTTGCCGTCCGGGAGTTCCAGCGGGTCGCGGCCGTTCCAGGTCAGCTCCAGGAGGGAGCCGCGCTGGCCGGGCCCGGCGCCGCTGACCGTGCCGGAGCCGTACAGATCACCGGTGCGCAGCGACGCGCCGTTCACCGTCATCTGGGCCAGCATCTGGGCCGCCGTCCAGTACATCGTGGCGAACGGCGGCTCGGCGACCACCTGTCCGTTGATCGCGACGGAGATCCGCAGGTCGAGGCCGCCGGCCTCCTCCTCGCCGGCGTCCTCCAGATAGGGGAGCAGCGGGAAGTCGCGCGCCGGGGGTGCGATGCGGGCCGACTCCAGGGCCTCCAGCGGTGTCACCCACGCCGATACGGAGGTGGCGAAGGACTTGCCGAGGAACGGGCCGAGCGGGACGTACTCCCAGGCCTGGATGTCCCGCGCCGACCAGTCGTTGAGCAGGCAGAGCCCGAAGACATGGTCGCGGAAGTTGCCGAGCGGGACCGGGCGGCCCTGCTCGGAGCCCACGCCGACGAGGAAGCCGACCTCGGCCTCGATGTCCAGCTTGACGGAGGGTCCGAAGACCGGGGCCGCGTCGGCCGGCGCCTTGCGCTGGCCGGACGGGCGCACCACGTCCGTGCCCGAGACGACGACGGTGCCGGACCGGCCGTGGTAGCCGATCGGGAGGTGCTTCCAGTTGGGCGTCAGCGCCTCGGCGTTCGGCCGGAAGATCTTTCCGACGTTGGTGGCGTGGTTCTCGCTCGCGTAGAAGTCGACGTAGTCCGCGACCGCGTACGGCAGATGGAGCGTCACGGAATCGACCGGGTGGAGCAGCGGTTCGATGTCCGCGCGGTGTGCCGGGACCGTCACCCACGCGGTCAGCGCGCGCCGGACGTCCCGCCAGGCGGTGCGGCCCGCCGACAGCAGCGCGGTCAGGTCGGGCTGCGCGAGGAACTGCGCGTAGGGCGAGCCGAGCGCGTGCGCCGCGGCCCCGGCGTCCAGTACGTGATTGCCGATGCGGACGCCGACCCGGCGGTCCTCGGGGTGGTCGGGGGTGGAGAACACTCCGTAGGGAAGGTTGTGCGGACCGAAGGGGTCGCCCTCGGCCAGATCGAGCGGGCTGCTCTGCTCGGGCATGTGTTGCTGCCTCGCTTTCCAGGTCGCTTGGGGGACACGTTACGTCGGCGCCGCCTCTTCGCGGGAGTGCCCCAACTGCTCCTGATGCCCGGAAAGTTCCGCCGTGCCCCGGGTGCGCGGGGCACGGCGGTGGGTTCGGTTCAGCCCGCCGTGCGCGGGATCCGCTTCTCCCAGGTGCGGTGGAAGACGACCTCGCCGCCCTCCTTGCAGACCACCTCGTCGGAGGTGATGAAGTCGGTGTCGTCCGCACTGATCTCGGAGCGCGTCTCGACCCGTACGTCCCACGCCATCTCCGGCCGGTGCAGCCGGATCGCCCAGTCGGAGCGGGTGCGTGCGGAGAGCGGGTCGTTCTCCCGGATCGTGTACGTCTCCAGGGCGTCCTCGGTGAACTCCAGGCCGTCCGGGTAGACCCGGGTGCCGCCGTAGCGCGGGTCGACCTCCAACCGCCATTCGCCCTTGGCGACATCGCGGACCACCAGCCGCTCCGGGCGCTGTTCGTCGAGCGTCACCGGATACACGACGCCGAGCGGCTCCGACTGCTCCGGCTCCTCGAACCGGATCGCGGGTTCCTCGGTGGACCGGCGCACCGGCAGTTCGACGAGGCTGCCGTCGGCGTCCAGGACGAAGCCCACCGACCCGGCCTGCGGCCAGATCCACGGCCAGTACGAGGAGGAGACCGCGAGCCTGATCCGGTGGCCGGGCGGGAAGGTGTGTCCGATGCCGTTCAGCTCGAAGGTCACGTCCTCGGTGCCGCCCACCGGCCAGTCCTCCGCGCGGTCGCGGCCGTTGCGGGCGGAGAGGTTGAGCGCGCCCCGGGTGACCAGCGTGGAGGAGCCGTCCGGTGCGACATCGCAGAGCCGGGCGACCGCCTGGCCGCGCGGCACGTCCATCCGGATCCGCAGCTTCACCCGGGGGCGGCCGAGGATCTCGATCGGGGCGTCCTCGACCGGGAACTCGAAGCAGACCGACTTGGCGTCCTCGTCGCGCTGGTCGGGCGGCAGGTCGGCGTCGTTGCCGAACGGGAAGAAGCGCCCGGCGTCCAGCCCCGTCTGCTGCGGCGAGTCGACGATCTGCGGGCCGCCCTGGAGGGCGTACGCGACCGGCGCGATGTCCGGGGACGGCCAGCTGTTCTCACCGACCCAGCGGCCCGGCAACGTCTCGTACACCGTGGCGGGGCGGTGCGACTCGCTGATCCAGGACCGCAGCAGCGGCTCCGCCATGACGCCGGTGTCCTTGTCCTTCAGGTGCTGGTCCCACCAGCGCAGCGTCTCCTGGAGGAAGCCGATCGACGGCCCCGGCGGCAGACCGCGGTCCGGGTACTGGTGCGACCAGGGCCCGATCAGCCCGCGGACCCGGTCCGGGTCGAGGTGCTCGACGAGCCGCAGGACGGTGTCGCGGTAGGGGTCGTGCCAGCCGCCCACCGCGAGGACGTTCGCCCGGATCGCGGAGTACTCCTCGCAGACGCTGCCGTGCTTCCAGTAGTCGTCGCGGGTCTGGTGCGCCAGCCAGGTGTGGATGAACGGGTCGACGGCCTCCAGCCGCTTCAGCCACATGTCCTTCCAGCCGTCGCCGACCTGCGCCGGGTCCGGCGGCCGGGAGACGAAGGCCAGCATGGTGGCCGCCCAGGCGTGCATGTCGACGGCGAGGACCGAGCCGCCCATGTAGTGGACGTCGTTGTCGTAGCGGTCGTCGGTCGAGCAGACGGTGACGATCGCCTTCAGCGGCTCGGGGGCCAGCGCGGCGATCTGGAGCGAGTTGAAGCCGCCCCAGGAGATGCCGAACATGCCGACCTGGCCGGAGCACCACGGCTGCTGGGCCAGCCAGTGGATGACGGCGACGCCGTCGGCCAGCTCCGTCGTGTCGTACTCGTCACCCGGCTGGCCCTCGCTGTTGCCGTGCCCGCGCACATCCACCCGGACGGAGGCGTAGCCGTGGCCCGCGTACCAGGGGTGGCGCTGCCAGTCCCGCGGCGCCGTCCAGTCGCTCAGCCGGTAGGGCAGGTATTCGAGCAGCGCGGGCACCGGCTCGTCGGTGACGGGCCGCCAGATCCGGGCGTACAGCCGGGTGCCGTCCGGCAGCGGGATGCGGACGTCCTCATGGGTGGTGTCATACGGGAATGTGGTGCGGATGTGCATGGCGGTACCTCAGTGGACGGGGTGCATGGTGCGCTTGAGCCAGGGTGCGGCGGCGATGACGGCCACACCGGCCACCACCGCGATCGCGCCATTTACACCGAAGTAGGCGGGGTTGGAGACCTCGCCGTACAGCTTCACGACTTGGGCCTGGATGCCGTTGGCGAGCGCCAGCGAGAGGAACCAGAGCGCCATCGTCTGGCTGGCGAACGCCTTGGGGGCGAGCTTGGTGGTGGCGGACATGCCGGAGGTCTCCAGCAGGATGTCGCCGAGGCCGAGCAGCAGGTACGAGCCGACGATCCACCAGGCGGCCATCTTGTAGGTGTCGCCGGAGTGCCCGGAGGTCGGCAGCACCATCAGCAGGAAGGACAGCCCGCCGAGGATCACCCCGATCGCGATCTTGTTGGAGGCGTGCGGCTGGCGCGGACCCATCCGGGCCCAGACGGTGGCGACCACCGGGGCGAGCGCGACCTCGAAGGCGCCGAGCGCGGAGGCGTACCAGCTCGCCGGGAAATGGAAGCCGAAGATCTCGGTACGGGCGTTGGTCGACGCGAGCAGCATCATCGTCGAGTACGCCTGGAACAGGATGAAGTTGAAGACGACGGAGGCCAGGAACAGCACCACGTACGGGCGCAGCCTGCCGCGTTCCTCCGAGGTGACCCGGGGGCTGCGGAACATCACCACGAAGTAGACGACCGGTGCGATCACCGAGATCAGGGTGAGCAGGTCGACGAAGCGGTCCATGGTCAGCCAGCCCGCCAGGGCGAGCGCGGTGGCGACGGCGGCGACCACGACGGCGCCGACGACGATCAGCCGAATGGCGCGGCGCATGGGTGCTGGTGCCAGCGCGAATTCGGCGCTGTGCTTTCGCCCGGCCAGGTGACGCCGGCCCAGCACGTACTGGATCAGACCGAGGGTCATACCGAGGGCGGCGGCCGAGAAGCCCCAGTGCCAGCTCGCGTGGTCCCCGAGCCAGCCGGTGACCAGCGGGCCGAGGAACGCCCCGATGTTGATGCCCATGTAATAGAGGGCGAAGCCGGCGTCGCGACGCTCGTCGTCGGTGCGGTAGAGCTTGCCGACCATGGTCGCCACATTGGGCTTGAGCAGACCGGTTCCGGCGCTGATCAGGCCGAGGCCGACCCAGGTCATGGTGTCGGTCGGCACCGCCATGGCGTAATGCCCGCAGGCGATGAGGATTCCGCCGTACAGGACGGCGCGGTACGAGCCGAGGATGCGGTCGGCCAGCCAGCCGCCTGCGACGGAGACCAGGTAGACGAGGGTGCCGTAGGCGGCCGAGACCGACGCGGCGGTGCCCGCCTCCATGCCCATGCCGCCGCGGGCGACCGTGTCCGCGAAGTAGAGGACAAGGATCGCCTGCATGCCCAGGAACGAGAAGCGTTCCCAGACCTCCAGGCCGGACAGGGTCATCAGCCCTCGTGGCTGGCCGAAAAAGGCATGGTCGTCTTCGGGCGGCGGCTGACTCGGTTCGGTGTCGGTGGCCGTGTGGGACAAAGGGAGAACTCCTGATCTTATGAGCTGATCTCGAACATACCGGCGGTGGCGGGAAGGCGCCCACGGTGATCCAAAGGGGACCGGATACGCTGACTTGAGTGATGACAGCGACACATCGACATTCCGTGTGATCGTCAGCAGACAGGAGATCCCCTCGTGACCGTCGTCGGGCCGTTCGGGCTGAGCGTGCGGGACCAGGCACTTGAGGCCGATGTCCAGGCCGGGTTGGCTGCTGTCGAGTCCGGGCTGCTCGATGCCACCAAGAGCGGCGTGCCCTTCATCACGGAGGCCGCGCAGCATCTCGTGCGCGCCGGGGGCAAGCGTTTCCGGCCGCTGCTGGCCATGTTGGCCGCCCAGTTCGGCGACCCGGACGCGCCCGGCATCGTGCCCGCGGCCGTCGTCGTCGAGCTGACGCACCTCGCGACGCTCTACCACGACGACGTGATGGACGAGGCGGACGTGCGCCGCGGCGTGGACAGCGCCAACAGCCGCTGGGGCAACTCGGTGGCCGTGCTGACCGGCGACTTCCTCTTCGCCCGCGCCTCGCACATACTGGCCGACCTCGGACCGGAGGCCGTACGCATCCAGGCGGAGGCGTTCGAGCGGCTGGTCACCGGTCAGATCCTGGAGACCGCGGGGCCGGGCGTCGGCCGTGACCCGGTCGAGCACTACCTGGAAGTGATGCGCGGCAAGACCGGCTCGCTGATCGCGGTGGCCTGCCGGTTCGGCGCGATGATGGCCGGCGCGGACGAGTCGGCGGTCGACATCCTCACCCAGTACGGGGAGCGGCTCGGCGTCGCCTTCCAGCTCGCCGACGACGTACTCGACATCGCGTCCGACTCCCACGAGTCCGGCAAGACCCCGGGCACCGATCTGCGCGAGGGCATCCCGACGCTCCCCGTGCTCCACCTGCGGGCGCAGGCGGCGGCCGACGGGAAGCCGGACGACCTGGAGCTCGTCGAGCTGCTCGACGGCGACCTCAGCGACGACGCCCGGCACGCCGAGGCGCTGCGCAGGCTGCGCGCCCACCCGGCGCTGGAGCAGGCCCGACGGGACACCGTCCGGTACGCGGAGGCGGCGCGCGCGACGCTGACGCCGCTGCCCGAGGGCTATGCGAAGGCCGCACTGCGGGAGCTGTGCGACGCGGTGGTGCACCGCGCGGGCTGAGAGCCTTTCGGGTGACCTCCGGACCGGGCGGCCACGCGACAGGCTCCGGGCCGCCGTCGTGGCGTCCCCTACTGGACGGGGGAGCAATCGCCGCCCGGTGTCATACCGAAGAGGTACGTGGAGTTGCTCCCGGGGGCTGACGCTTCCGCACCGCCGGTTTGGTCAGATGGAGAACAACCACTCCTGACCAAACGGGTGAGAATGGCGGCACGGAGTGGACGAGTGCAACCGGACGGAAGCCGCCGACCACGGAGGTAGGGCACACATGGCACCGAACGACAGCGCAGAGACCAACGGCGGGACCAGGGGCACCGCCGCCGGCCGCCGCAAGGCGGCGCGCTACATCGTCCCGGTCGCGGTGGCGGGAGTTGCGGCCGCGACGATCGGGCTGGTCCCGGCGCTCGCGAGCTCCGGCGACCCCGATCTGCCGAAGATCAGCGCACAGAAGCTCATCGAGAAGATCGCCGCTTCGGACACCCAGCAGCTCTCCGGCACGGTGAAGATCAGCACGGACCTCGGCATCCCGTCGCTCGGCGGTCTGGCCGGCTCCTTCGCCCCGGGCGGCGGGGGCGGCAAGGGCGGTTCGAGCGCCGATCCGCAGGAGCGGATGACGGAGCTGGCCTCCGGCACGCACACCCTCCGGGTGGCCGCCGACGGCCCCGACAAGCAGCGGCTGTCGATCCTGGACAACGCGTCCGAGTACAGCCTGATCCGCAACGGCGATCAGGTCTGGGCGTACGACAGCAAGTCCGACGAGGCCTACCACGCCACCGAGGACCGGGCCGGCCAGGACGCCGGGAAGAAGTCCGGGCACCCGGTTCCCGAGGACGTGCCCACCACCCCGAAGGCACTCGCCGAACAGGTGCTGAAGGCCGCCGGCCCCACCACGTCGGTGACGGTCGACGGCACCGCGCAGGTCGCCGGGCGCGACGCGTACAAGCTGGTCCTCAAGCCGAAGCAGAGCGGTTCCACGATCGGTTCGGTCACGATCGCGGTCGACGCGGAGAACGGCGTGCCGCTGAAGTTCACGCTGCTTCCGAGCGCCGGTGGCAAGGCCGTCGTCGACGCCGGATTCACCAAGGTCGACTTCTCGAAGCCGGACGCCTCCTCGTTCACGTTCACCCCGCCCAAGGGCACCGAGGTGACCGAGGCCGACGACGCGAAGGCGCAGCACAAGGCCGACAAGGGCCTCGACGGCCTGATCCCGGGTGCCGAGGGTCTGGGCGCCGGGGGCGAGGGCGCCAAGGACACCAAGGTCATCGGCAAGGGCTGGAGCGCCATCGCCGAGATCACCACCCCGGGCGGCACCGGGCTCCCCTCGAAGGCGTCGGGTGACGTCCCGGCCGAGGCCCAGCAGTTCCTGGACGCGCTGGGCGACAAGGTCTCCGGCACGTTCGGCTCGGGCACGGTCTTCAAGACCCGCCTGGTCAATGCCCTGATGACGGACGACGGCAAGGTGTACGTCGGCGCGGTCACCAAGGACGCGCTGGTCCAGGCGGCGAACAACGCCTCCTGACGCCGGGGCGCGCCGCGCTTCCCGCACCGCTCACCCGCCCCGCCGTACGCTCCGTACGGCGGGGCGGTCCGCCATCGCCTGCCCGACCCATGGGGAGTACGCATGACAGAGTCCGGGACTGTCGTCGAACCGAGGACGGTCACCGAGCCGGGAGCCGTGATCGAGACCCGGGGCCTCACCAAGAGGTACCGCGGCGGCCAGCTCGCCGTCGACGGCCTCGACCTCAGCGTCCCCGGCGGCAGCGTCTTCGGATTCCTCGGCCCCAACGGCTCGGGCAAGACCACCACCATCCGGATGCTGATGGGCCTGATCGACCCGACGTCCGGCACCGCGCGGCTCCTGGGCCACACCATGCCGGGCGCCGCCCGCACCGTGCTCCCGCAGGTCGGCGCGCTGATCGAGGGGCCCGCGCTGTACGGCTTCCTGAGCGGCCGGGACAATCTGCTGCGGTACGACTCCGCCGACCCGACCGCCGATCCGCGTACCCGCCGGTCCCGGGTGGGCCACGCCCTGGACCGGGTCGGGCTGGCCGCGGCGGCCGGGAAGAAGGCCAGGGCGTACTCGCTCGGCATGAAGCAGCGCCTCGGCCTCGCCGCCGCCCTGCTCCAGCCGCGCCGCCTGCTCGTCCTCGACGAGCCGACCAACGGCCTGGACCCGCAGGGCATGCGGGAGATCCGCACCCTGGTCAGGGAACTGGCGGCGGACGGCACCACCGTCTTCCTCTCCTCGCACCTCCTCGACGAGATCGAGCAGGTCTGCACGCATGCCGCGGTGATGGCCAGGGGCCGGCTGATCATCCAGGGCCCGGTCGCGGAACTGGCGGCGGGCGCCCGCGGCCGGCTGGCCGTCACCACCCCCGACCCGGGCGACGCCGCCCGGGTCCTCAAGGAACTGGGCGTCACCGGGGTCGCGGTCGACGGCGACCGGGTGACCGCCGAGGCCCCGCCGGGCGACGTCGAACTCGCCGACCTCAGCGCGGCGCTGGTGCACGCCGGCGTACGCCTGAGGTCCTTCGGCGTCGAACGGGCCTCGCTGGAGGACGCCTTTGTCGCACTCACCGGAGAGGGTTTCGATGTCGCAGGCTGAAACCGCAGTCGCCGGGGCGGGGAGGGCACCGAGCCCGCTGTGGACCTTCGGGATCCTCCGCTCCGAACTGACCACCACGCTCCGCCGCTGGCGCACCCTCGCGCTGCTCGGGGTGCTGGCCGCCGTGCCCGTGCTGATCGGGATCGCGGTGCGGATCGAGACGAACCACGGCTCCTCGCCCGGACCGGGCGGCGGCGGGGGAGGCCCGGCGTTCCTCTCCCAGGTCACCAACAATGGCCTCTTCCTGGTCTTCGCCGCCCTCGCCGTGACGCTCCCGGTCTTCCTGCCGATGGCCGTCGGGGTCGTCGCGGGGGACTCGGTCGCGGGCGAGGCGAACGCGGGAACGCTGCGCTATCTGCTGGTCGCCCCCGCCGGACGGACCAGGCTGCTGCTGACGAAGTACGCCTCGGTGCTGGTGTTCTGCCTGGTCGCGACCCTGGCGGTGGCCCTCTCCGCGCTCGCCGTGGGCGCGCTGCTCTTTCCCGTCGGCGAGGTCACGACCATCTCGGGGACGCGGATCGGCTTCGGCGAGGGGCTGCTGCGGGCCGGGCTGGTCGCGGTGGTGGTCGCGGCGTCGCTGGTCGGGTTCGCGGCGATCGGCCTGTTCGTCTCGACCCTCACCAGCAGCGGCATCGCGGCCATGGCCGCCACCGTCGGGCTGCTGATCACCGTGCAGATCATGGACGGCATCCCGCAGTTGAGCGGGATGCATCCGTATCTCTTCCCGCACTACTGGATGTCGTACGCGGACCTGCTGCGTGACCCCGTCCACTGGGACGAAGTGGTCAAGAACCTGGGGCTTCAGGGTTTGTACGCGGCGGTGTTCGGCTCGGCGGCCTGGGCCCGTTTCACGGCGAAGGACATCACCGCCTGACGCACGGGGTGCAACACCCCACTCGCGCCGTCGGCCGGGCGAGCCGTCCCCCGATCGGCTCGTCGCGGCACGAACGGCACGAACGGTGCGAACTGCAGGAACGATACGACACGGCACGTTCCGTTTCCGCCTGGGTATTGTTCGACCTCTGGCGACACGCTGTCAACAAGGGGCGGTTCGAACACGCTTATGCTCACCGAATGATCACATCGCCGAGTTCGCAGCGTCGCAGCGAGAGATCACGAAGGGCGACCCTGGAGGCCGCTCTCGAACTGTGCACGGAGAAGGGGTACGGCCGCGTCACCGTCGAGGCCATCGCGGCCAGAGCGGGTGTCAGCAAGAAGACGATCTACCGCTGGTGGCCGTCAAAGAGTGCGGTGATCCTGGAGGCCTTCACCGACGCGCTGGTCGGCACGACGCCGTTCGCCGACACCGGCGACATCGCCGCCGATCTGCGGGCCAATCTGATGGGCGGGGTGAAGCTCATCTCCACGCCGCCCTTCGGCCCCGCGTACGCCGGGATCCTCTCCGAGATGCACCACGACGACGCACTCGCGCAGACCGTCCGGGCGAAGCTGGTCGACCCCCGCTTCGATGAGGCGGTCGCCCGCCTGCGCCGAGCCCAGGAACAGGGGCAGATCCCGCCGGACGCCGATCTTCCGCTGGCCGTGGAGATGCTGTACGGCCCGATGTACTACCGCCACGTCCTGCGCAAACCGATACAGGACGAGGAGGAGATCGCGGCACTGGTCGCCCATGTGCTGCGGGCGATCGGGGTGCCGCCGGAGCCGTGAGGGCCGGGCGGGACGTATTGGGTCCGGGCCGACTGTCGGACGGGCGTGCGAGCATGCGGCGCATGGGAAACCTGTACGACTACTTCAGCGCACCGGACGACCCGACGGCCCTGGCGACCTTCGACCAGGGTGTCGAGGCGGCCGGTCTCCCCCTGCTCCCGGTCAAGGGCATCGACCCGTACGTGCAGTTGGGCCAGGCCGAGAGCCTGCTCACCGACACGCCGTACGACGACGTCACGTCGCTGCCGCGCTTCAACCGGCTGCTCAGCTCCCCCGAGGACGACTCCCGCTGGCTGGTCACGCTCACGGACGAGCTGCGCGACGCGTTGGCGGCCGCGGGGCCCGGCGGGTTCATGGCGGTGGCCGAGGCCTGGTCGCACATCGAGGAGTTCGGAGGCGAAGCCCTGCCCGGCGACCTGGCCGACTTCCTGAACGAGCTGGCGGACCTGGCCGAGGAGGCGCGGGCCCGCCCCGAGCCGCACCGGCTCTACTGCCTCATGTCGCTCTGACACCCCGCCGGCCGGTACGGACGACTCAGAGCCTGTCGGGTGACCTCCGACCGGGCGGCCACGCCCTGGCACGCACGCTTCCCGCGTTGTCGTCGGTCGCCAACGCTCCGCGTCGACTCCCTCCTCCGCCTTGGAATCGCACGCACCAGACCGCGTCCGCTATCCGATCCGAGGTCACCCGACAGGCTCTCAGCCGAACACCCGCTCCAGCACCTCCGCGACGCCGTCGCCCTCGTTCGACGACGTCACCTCGTCCGCCGCGTCCCGCAGCTGCGGATGGGCGTTGGCCATGGCCACGCCGTACCCGGCCGTGCGGAACATCGGCAGATCGTTGGGCATGTCCCCGAAGGCGATCGTGGAGTCGGCGGCCACGCCGAGGTATTCGGCGGCCAGCGCGAGCCCGGTCCCCTTGTCGACGCCGTACGGCTGGAGCTCGACCGTGCCGGGGCCGGAGAGCGTGACGGTGGCGAGATCACCGACGGCATCACGGGCCGCCTCGGCCAGCGCGTCGTCCGTGAGCTCCGGGTGCCGGATGAGCACCTTGACGACCGGCGCCGACCACAGCTCGTGGCGGTGCCGGGTCCGTTGGGCGGGCAGGGTCGGATGGGGCATCGCATACCCCGGCTCGATCAGGGTCCGCCCCTCGGGTCCGTCCTGGTCCACGGCCGCGAAGACCGGCCCCACCTGGGCCTCGATCTTGCCGAGCGCGGTGTCGGCCGCCTCCCGGTCCAGGGTGAGCGCACGCACCAGCCGCCCGGACCCGGCATCGTACAACTGGGTCCCCTGACCGCACACCGCCGGTCCCCGGTAGCCCAGTTCGGCGAACAGTCCGCGTATCCCGGGCACGGGGCGCCCGGTGACCACGAGATGCCGGGCCCCGGCGCGGGCGGCCAGGGCGAGCGCGGCGCGGGTGCGAGGACTCACGGTGTCGTCGCGGCGCAGCAGGGTGCCGTCCAGGTCGGTGGCGACGAGGGCGTATGCGGGTGGGATGGGCATGGCACAAGACTAGGATCTTTCGTTTGGGTCAGGCCGGGCTGACCCAAACGAAAGACCCTAGGAGGGTCCGGAGCGCGGACGGGCGCGCGTTGACAGGCCCCCGTAGGGGTGCGTGTAATGAACCCGGTGTCGCGTGACGCCGGCCAAAGAGCAGTGGGCCGGCCGGTGCTCGGGCGAACACCCTTCACCGAGGGGCCCGTCATGAGTTCATACTCCGCGCCCTGTATCTGACGCACCCGCACCCGGCGCAGCGGCGACCGCTGGTCGCACTCTTCCCTTCCGCATGTCCCGGCACCGTGCACCGTCATGGGCCGCGCATCGCGATCACCCGTTCCCACGGAGACACAGAACGTATGCCCACACCTTTCAACCAATCCGTCATCGAGGAGTTCCGCGCCAACGGCGGTAAGGTCGGCGGTCCCTTCGAAGGCGGGGACCTGCTCCTGCTGACCACCACCGGCGCGAGGTCGGGGAAGGAGACCACCACCCCCCTCGGCCACGTCCGCCACGGTGACGCGCTGCTGGTCATCGGCTCCAACCTCGGCGCCCCGCACCACCCCGACTGGTACCACAACCTGCTCGCCCACCCCGTGGTCCGGGTGGATCTCGGCACCCGTACGTTCCAGGCCCTCGCGGTCCCCGCGGAGGGGGCGCGGCGCGAGGAACTGTTCGGTCACGCGGTGAAGGCCGCGCCCGGTTACGCCGACTACCAGGCCCGGACCACCCGACTCCTCCCGGTCGTGGTGCTGGAACGAGCCGAGCCCGACGGCTGGGAGGCCCCGCGCGAGGTCAGCACCCTCGCCGACAAGGTGATGGAGGTCCACACCTGGCTGCGGGGCCAGTTGCGCCAGGTGAAGGCGGAGGTGGACGCCCACTTCGCCGCACGGGCCGCCCACCGGGGCCCCGGCGCGCCACCGGTTCCCGGCCTCGGGTTGCAGATCAGACAGCGCTGCCTGGCGTTCTGCCAGGCGCTGGAGTTCCACCACACCAGCGAGGACGCCCACCTGTTCCCCGGCATCGCCCGCTACCACCCGCACCTGACGGACACCTTCGCCCGGCTCGCCGACGAACACCGCACGGTCGCCCGCATCCAGGGCGAGCTGGCGGCCCTGCTGGCGGACATCGGCATCGCCGAACCCGAGCGCTTCCGCGCCGAATTGGACAGGATGTCCACGGAACTGAACGCGCACCTCGACTACGAGGAGGAGCAGATCGTGCCCTTGCTGGCCGGGGTCCCGTGGCCTCCGGCTCCTCCGGCCCCGTGAATCGAATGCATCGAAGCGAAGAGACCGAACCGAACCGACCGAACCGAACCGCTTCCGAGCGGTGAAAGGCTGTGCCGTGCGAGTGAGAGTGAGAGTCAAGGACTTCGACCACCTGGTGCTCAACGTGCAGGACGTCGAACGTTCCCTGGAGTTCTACTGCGGGCCCCTCGGCCTGGAGCCGATCAAGGTGGACGAGTGGCGGGCGGGGACGTTCCCGTTCCCGTCGGTGCGGGTCAGCCCGACGATGATCATCGATCTGCTGGGCCGACCGCGCCATGAGTCGAACGTCGACCACATCTGCCTGGTCGTCGAGCCGCTGGACTGGCAGGAGGTGATCGACGCGGGCACCTTCACCGTGCTGGAGGGCCCGGTCTCCCGCTCCGGCGCCCGGGGCGAGGCGCAGTCGGTGTACGTCCAGGACCCGGACGGCAACACCGTCGAGTTGCGCTGGTATCCGCAGGACGTGGTGGGGGACTGACCGGCCGGGCGGGGCGGGAACGGCGGGACCCGAGCCCTCTGCACTACTCGCCGAGGGCGTGCCTGAGCGCTTCGTCGAGCAGTTCCCGCAGAGCCGAGGAGGACGGGGCGACAGCGGTGGCAAGCAGTGCCGGGCCGCCGGCCAGAGGCGCGAGAACCGCACAGCCGTCCTTGATTCCTTCGCGGAGCAGGACGGGGGCACGGCTGACGTCCAGCTCCGGGTTCACGACGAGGAGTTGGCCGACGGCGCGGTGTCCGCCCAGGACCGAGGGGCCGTCCCACCCGGGCGCCGGGTCCCCGTAGGCGGTGCGTTGGTCGAGCAGCAGGCGGCCGGCGTGGTGGACCCGGAGGCGGCTGACGAGGCGGCCCGGCTCCTCGTCGGCTCTGCCCAGGATCTGCTCCTCGCGCAGCAGTAGTCGCGAGGTCGCGGCAAGGCTGACGGTGCAGGTCTGGTGCAGATTGCTGCCGGCGGCGCTGATCAGCGGCTGTGGCAGCCAGCGCAGGCCGGCGTGCTCCCCAGCGGTCAGCCGTACGTCGTAGGTGGCCGGCGCGGTGGTGGGACCGCGGAGGGCGAGCGTGGCGGCGGCCGTGGTGACCTCCAGTTCGGCTCGGTCTTCGGCGGTGATGTCGAGGGCGAGTCGGTCGCCGCCGAGCGGGGCGCTCATCGCACCGATGATCCCCACCGTGGCAGCCCGTCCGCCGGTGCGCATGCGGCGTAGATGGAACGGGCCGTCACTGCGCAGCTGCGGGAGCGCGGTGACGCGTCCGTTGTACGTGGCACGGATGCGGGCGGTGGCATGCACACCGTCCGGGTGTCCGCAGGATGCCTCGGTGTCGGCGGCGGGGACGGCGGGATCGAGCGGGGTATCGGACTCAGCGAGTCGGGAGCCGGAGCTCATGCCGCCGCCTTCGCGCGCCACCGGGTGAGGTGCCCGGTGATCCAGTCGGCGATCTCGCGAATGCCGTCGTCGGAGGTGAGGCTGGTGAAGACGACCGGAAGGGCGCCGCGTTGCCGTTCGGCGTCGGCTGCCATGGTGGCGAGGTCGGCACCGACATGCGGAGCGAGGTCGGTCTTGTTGACGACGAGGAGGTCGGCGGTGGTGATGCCGGGTCCTCCCTTGCGGGGGATGTCGTCGCCGCTGGAGACGTCGATGACGAAGATCTGCACGTCGACAAGGCCCTTGGAGAAGGTGGCGGTGAGGTTGTCGCCACCGGACTCGACGAGCACCAGATCGAGGGGGTCGAGGGTCTCGTCGAAGTGCTCGACGGCCTCCAGGTTGGCGGAGATGTCGTCCCGGATCGCGGTGTGCGGGCAGGCTCCGGTCTCCACCGCGGTGATCCGCTCGGGCGGCAGCACGGCCTCGCGCAGCAGGAACTCGGCGTCCTCGCGGGTGTAGATGTCGTTGGTGACGACGGCGAGGGAGAGTTTGTCGCGCAGCGTGCGGCAGAGCGCGGCTACGCTGGCGGTCTTGCCGGAACCGACGGGACCGCCCAGGCCGACGCGGAAGGCGCGGAGGCTGCCGTCCGCGCGCAGCGGCTCGGCGCTGTAGGTGTGGCGGTGGGGCATGGTCACGGGGTGATCGAGGTGCATGGAAGCTCCAGGGGGCATGGGTAGGTTCAAGAGGCGAAGAGCCGCACGGTCCAGGCGGCGTGCTGTTCCGCGGTGATGTCCAGCAGCGGAGAGGACGCCGACGGCAGGGCGTCAAGACCTTCGGTCTCCACGCGGGCCGCCGCGCCGGCGGCGTTCGCAGCGACGGTGTCGACCTCCGTGCTCAGGCGTGCCAGCAGCCACGAGGCGGCGAGGGGATCGAGGCTGAGCAGGCGCACCGCTGCGGTGGCCGGGCCGCCGACGGCCTCGTACGCTGCGGCACAGGCGGCGTCCTCCGGGGTGAGCCCGGCGGCTCGGGCGGCGATGCCCTGGACAATGGGCTGATGGGCACCCTGGGGTCGCACGGCGGCCAGCCGGTCGAGTTCGGCGGACGGGAAGGTGGCGCGTGCCGCGCGCATCATCTGTCGGCCGAGCTTGCGGGCCACGGCGCGCAGCGCGGGGACGGGGGTGCGTGCGTCGGCGGCGTCGTCCAGCATCAGGGGGTCGCATCCGGCGGCGGCCGCGGCAGCCAGGCTGGCCGTGGTCAGACCGGTGGTGTGCAGGCGCCCGCGGCAGAAGGCTTCGAGGCTGTTGATGTCGTGTACGGCTTTGTGGGCGACCGCGGCTTCGACGCCGCCGGAGTGGGCGTACCCGCCGGCAGGGAAGCGGCCGTCGGCCAGCAGGAGCAGTGCGGCACGGCTCATGGGCGATCCGGCTGCCTTTCGCGAGGTCGGATGGCGCAGTGGTCCGGGCAGGCACGGGTGCCTGCCCGGACCACTGCTGCGGTGACGGCGTCGCCGTCCGGGCAGAGGCCGGTCAGAAGAGGAAGTACCGCTGAGCCATGGGGACTTCAGTGACATACGATCGCGGCACGGTCGCTCCGTTGAGTTCCGTGCGGGCGTCCCCCGTGGTCGCACCGCCGATGGTGACCTCGAAGCTGTTGTGGTCGACGTGGAGACTCTCCGGCACCGTGTCGTTCAGCTTCATGTCGGCCTTGGTGACGTCCCGGATGCTCGTCGAGATGTCCATGAACTTCTTGCCGAGGCCGAGCCCACCGGTCGTCATCTCGGTGACGTTCCCGCCGCTGTCCTGGACAGTGACGACTCGCGAGTTGAGCTCGTCGGCCACACCCGGTGCCACGAAGTTGTACGAGTTGCTCAGGGGGGAACGGCCGGTGGAGCCCCAGACCGGTCGCGGCAGGAAGGGCTGCGGTGTCGTGATCGATGCGTTGGCGTCGCCGACCTGCGCGTAGGCGAGCTGCCCGCCCTTGAGGACCATGTGCATCTTGACGCCGAAGAACTTCGGCTCCCAGAGCACCAGGTCGGCGAGCTTCCCGGTCTCCACGGAACCGACGTGACCGTCGATGCCGTGAGTGATCGCGGGGTTGATCGTGTACTTCGCGACGTAGCGGCGCGCCCGGTAGTTGTCGTTCGGGATCAGCCTCTCCGCGTTGTGGGAGTGGTCGGCGTCGTCCGCGATCGGGCGGACCTTCGCGTTGGCGAGGTCCTCCTGCAGAGGGCCGTATCGGGATTTCATGACGTGTGCGGTCTGCCAGGTGCGCATGACCATCTCGCCGATGCGTCCCATCGCCTGGGCGTCGGAGGACATCATCGAGATGGCGCCCATGTCGTGGAGGAGGTCCTCCGCGGCCATGGTGGACGGCCGGATGCGGGAGTCGGCGAAGGCCATGTCCGCCGGAATGTCCGGATTGAGGTGGTGGCAGACCACCATCATGTCGACGTGCTCCTTGACGGTGTTCACCGTCAGGGGGCGGGTCGGGTTGGTCGAAGCGGGCAGCACGTTCTTCTCTTTGACCAGTTCGATCATGTCCGGGGCGTGGCCACCGCCGGCGCCCTCGACGTGGAAGATGTGGACGGAACGCCTTCTGCCGTCTCTTGTGAAGGCGTCGCGGGTGCTGTCCAGGAAGCCGGATTCGTTCAGCGAGTCGGCATGCAGGGCCAGCTGGACCTGACGGCTTTCGCACACGTCCAGTGCCGCGTCGATCACGGCGGGCGTGGCTCCCCAGTCCTCGTGGACCTTGAACCCGATGACGCCTGCGTCGACCTGTTCGTTGAGGGCATCCGCGTTCACCGTGCTGCCCTTGCCGAGCAGGCCGATGTTGACCGGGTACGCGTCCAGGCCTTCGAAGACCCGGGTGATGTGCCACTTGCCCGGGGTCACGGTGGTGGCCGTGCTGCCCTCGGCGGGGCCGGTGCCGCCGCCGATGAGCGTGGTCACGCCCGAGGCGAGGGCCTCGTGGATCTGTTCCGGGCAGATGAAATGGACGTGGGTGTCCACACCTCCCGCGGTGAGGATCCGCCCGTTGCCGGAGATGACCTCGGTGCTCGGACCGACCACGAAGTTCGTCGGCTGCACCGTCTCCGGCAGCTTGTCACTCGGGGACGTACGGTCCGGCATCTCGAACTCGTCGTCCGGGATCGGGTCCATCGTCTCGGGGTTGTACGCCTTGCCGATCGCGACGATCGCACCGTCGCGGAGCCCGACATCGGCCTTGACGACACCCCACCAGTCGAGGATCAGCGCACCGGTGACGACCGTGTCCACGGGCGTGCGGCCTTCAGCGTCCCCGTCTCTGGGGATGTGGGACATTCCCATCGACTCCCGGATCACTTTTCCGCCACCGAAGATCATCTCGTTGCCGCTGTGCTTCGGACCGCCGCTCCAGTCCGCCTCGATCTCGATGGTCAGGGCGGTGTCGGCCAGACGGACGCGGTCCCTGGCGGTGGGCCCGTACAGAGCGGCGTAATCGGCCCGCTTCAGCACGTTGCTCGGCGCCGAGTTCTCCGGCGACCTCGCCGACCTGCTGCTGGGCGGGGTGGATTTGTTGTTGCTCACCGGTGCGCCACCTCACGCAGTCCCTTGACCTGCCGATCTCCCTGGATCTCCACCAGCTCGACGCAGCACTCGTCGCCCGGCTCGAAGCGCACGGACGTACCCGCGGCGATGTTCAGCCGCCGCATCCGCGCCGCCTCGCAGTCCCTGAGCTCCTGGGGCGACTCCTGTTCCGGACCGGAAGGGACCTCGACCCTGAGGACCTTCAGCCCCGGGTTGACGTCGGCGAAGTGATAGTGGGAACCGACCTGGACGGGGCGGTCCGACATGTTCTTCACCCTGATCCTCGTCCTGCCCTCACCCGGCAGCGTGGTGGCGTCCTCCTGCAGGGCTGCGTTGAACTCGATCGCCTTGTACCAGGACTCCGCGTCCCGGCACTTGTCACAGCACGACGGCGCATCGTTGCCACTGTCGCCGTCGCAGTCGACCGGGCAGCCCGGCTTGCGGGGCGGCCGGGGGTGCTCGACCTTGCCCGGGTGGACCTCGGGCTCCTCGGTTGCCTCGGGGAAGGGATCGTGGATGGTGACCAGCTTGGTGCCGTCCGGAAAAGTGGCCTCCACCTGAACGTTCTTGATCATCTCCGGAACGCCGTCCATCACTTCGTCCCGGCTCAGCAACTGCCGGCCCGAGTCCATGACGTCGCTGACTGTCCGGCCGGCCCGTGCCTGCTCGAAGACGTGCACCGTCAGCAGGGCCATCACCTCGGGGTAGTTGAGAAGCAGCCCGCTACTACGGCGCCGCTGCGCCACGTCGGCCGCCACATGGATCAGCAGGCGCTCCTGCTCATGCGGAGTCAAATGCACGATGAGCCATTTCTCTTGAACGGGCAGGGCCAGCGGCCGGGCCTGCGGAAGGACACGGAGCACGTCCTCGGGCGGCGCCAGTCGCTCACCGATCATGAGCGGCAGAGTTCATCGAGTAGGACACGCCACCTGATCGCGTACACGATCAGGTGAAATCGAGTCGGGCGGTGCGCAGTCTCTGGCCTTCCGGCTGTATAAGCCGAGGCTGCCGAAGCGTTCGGACGGTGCCGGACGTCCGGCTGCGTCCAGCACTGACCGGAAAGGTTCCGTCCCCTCGTCCGGGCCGCATGCCCCGGACGAGGGGACGGTCCCCTTCGCTGCATCAACACTGCTCGTTCACACGCTTGTTGGCGTCACCGGACGAGGAACTCGTTGCCTTCGGGTTCGGTGAGCACCGTCTGGGTGCCGCCCTGCTCCGCGTCCCACCGGTCTCCTTGACGAGGCGGTTGGTGCCCCCGTCGTGGTGGCCGAGAGCGTTCGCGACGACGGGGCGGGCAGTTCGAGGAGCTGCCGTCGGTCAGCGTCTGACGATCCGGTCGAGGACGGTGGCTATGCCGGACTTGACCGCGTCGCGGTGGTGGAGGGGTTCTGCGGGCAGTTCGCTGGTGGGGCGCACGCCCCGGTCGGCGAGGATGTAGAGCAGGCGAAGGGTGCGCAGGCAGTTGCTGATGTGAGCGGGCACCGGGGTGCTGATGCGGTCGGCCCCGAAGCGGTCGGCGATCGGATCCAGCCAGCCGACGGCGTCGCGTTCGCTCAGGTCGGTGCGGGTGAGGACCCGGGCGATCGCCCGCGCCAGGCGGTCGTCCTCCATCTGGTCGTAGACGTGGTCGGTGGGCGCCGTCAGTCGTGCGGCGGCGAGGTCCAGCATCCGCACCGGCGCCACCTCGGGGCGGCGACCGAAGCCGGCAAGCAGGTCCGCGCCGTGTGCCACCGCGTGAAGCCAGCCGAGCCTCTCGTCGTGGCCGCGCAGATCCTGCTCCGCCGGGTACCACTGCTCGAACGCGTCCACCCAGCCGGCCTTGAGGTCCCCCGCGACCACCAGCATGTCGAGCACGAGGGGTGCGAAGGTGCGTGCCTCGACCCGCGGGTCGGTGAACCGGGTGGCCATCTCGTCCCCCAGCTCCAGCCGCCGGGACGTCCCGATCGCCCCGCGGGCGATCCAGGTCGCGAGGACGGTGTAGGGCGCGCCGTCCCGGACCAGTGGATCGGGATCTGCCAGGGCACGGGACAGTTCGCGGACGAGGTCGTCCATGGGCTGGTCGGCGGGCACGGCACAGTCGGCGGCCTCGACACTCTTCCAGTCGGTCATGGCGGGCAGAATAGGTCCTTGCCGTTGCCGCACGCCTGCGAATTATGTCCAGGTATCCACCTCGATCCGTCAACTGCCCGACCAGAAACAGCAGTTCTGGCGTCCGTATCACCCTGCCGCCGAAGCCGGACCACTGGGCGGGATGCGAGGACGCGGTGGCAGACAGGGGTGGCGACGGAGGCGGACGTCCCCAGGGCCTGCTTTCGGATTGCTGCGGTACGGCTGGCGGTCTCGGGCAGGCGCCGAGATCGTCGATCAACTTGGCGAGCGCGAAGGGACGCAGAGGCTGACCGGGCCGCCGGCCGGGAAACAGCCGGGGCTCAAGAAGGCCCAGACCGAAGGGACTTCGGCCTGGGCCTTCTGCACTTGCTGGAGGATGGATGACCCTCCTGAGGGTTACTTCACGTCGACGTAGTCCGCCGCGGAGGCGACCGCCGGGGTGGTGGACGTGCCTGCGAAGGAGTAGCGGAAGTAGCCGTCCGCCGTGGCCTTCGTCGTTGTCCTCAGGTTGCCCTTGCTGTCCGTCGTGACGGTCTTGAGGGTCTTGTAGGTGCTGGTGCCCTTCTTCTTGAACTGGAGCTTCACCGGCTGCTTGGTGTAGCCCCCGTACTTGTAGGCCTCCCAGTTGGCGCGGGTCAGGGCGCCCGTGACGGTGATCGTCTTGTTCTTCTTCACCGGTTCCGGCGAGGCGTTGACCGTCAGCTTGGAGTTGCGCAGGACCTTCGCCTCGGCGGCGGAATCCTGGGTGATGTAGTCACCGTCGTTGGCCAGGGCGTGAGCGCTCACGGTCCAGGTCCCGGCCGTGGTGTTGTCCTGGGGGTGGATGCGCGGGTTGATTTTCAGCGTGTAGGTACAGGTGGTCGTGGTGGAGCTCCGGCGCACGCACTTGCCCGCGATGTTGTCGGGGATCACGAGACCGTAATAGTCGCCGTCCGGGAGGGGCGTGTGCCACATGACCGGGAAGGTGCTTCCGACCTCGATGCCCGAGTCGTCCGTGGCGGTCACCGCGATGGTGAACGTCTTCACATCCGTGGTCCCCAGGACGATGTCCTTCCCTCCGTTGACGACCACCTTCGTGATCCTGATGTCGCCCGAGAAGTCATCCGCCTGCGCGGCCCCCGGAATCGTGAGCGCGGACAGGGCGAGGGCCCCGGCGATGCCCGCCACGGTGGTGCGGTGATGCATGAAGGCGTTTCCCCCATGGTCCAGCGCCTCAGGGACGTCCCGAGGCGGAGCTGACAATGCCCACCCGGTACGCGGGTGGCACGAACATGACCATCAGGTCGCAGGAATAGTTGCCCATTGACCACAGGGCTGCCAGGACGAGCGCGGGGCTCAGGCCATCTTCCGGCGCCGGAGTGTTCCGGCCCCGGTCGGAACATCGGAACGAAAACCGGCGCTGAGCCCAGCGTCCGGATCACCCTCGGCTGGTCGTCGTCGTGGCCACCGTCGAGCTCCACGCCCCCGCCGGCCACCGACCCGGAGCCCGCGCAGCGCCCGCAGCCGCGGGGGCTCCCCGCCGTCAGGCCGTACTGCCCAGGCGGTCGAGGTAGTCCCCGACCGCCCCGCTCTCCGGGGCCGGGGCGATCAGGGCCACGTGGTTGTCGGGGCGGACCAGGACGAGGAGGCCGGTGCCGGGCCCGGCGCCGTACGCGGTGCGGGCGTGACCCGCGTCGTCGGTCAGGTCGTGCGGGGCTCCCGCGTCCACCCCGTACGCCCGCACCGCGTCGCCGTACGCCGCCTCCGTCACCCGCAGGGCCTCCGCCGTGTCCGGGCCGAAGCCCAGCAGGGTGAAGTGCGGGCCCGCGAACGCTTCGAACAGGCGGGTCGGCGCGCCCGTTCCGGCGTCGCGGCAGGGGGCGTCCGGGGCGCGGTCGCCCGCCCGCAGCCGGGAGGTGGAGCCGGTGGTGGAGAGCGAACTCCAGTGGTAGCCGAGGCCCAGGCCCGCCGTGTCCCCGGAGATCGCCGAGTCCAGGCCGCCGCCCGGCTGCCGGATCGCTTCGAGGGTCGCCCGCAGTCGCTCGGCGGTGATGTCCAGCGTCCAGGAGGCCACGGGCAGCCGCTCCTCCTCGTAGGTGTCCAGCAGCCCGGCGGCCGACCGGCCTTCGGCGACCCGGGCGAGCTTCCAGCCCAGGTTGAACGCGTCCTGGATGCCGGTGTTCATGCCCAGCCCGCCCGCGACGGAGTGCACATGCGCCGCGTCCCCGGCCAGGAGCACGCGGCCCACCCGGTAGCGGTCGGCCATGCGCTCGTTGACCCGGTACGTGGACAGCAGGGTCGCGTGCGACAGGCGGTCGCCCGGGAGTCCGGTGTGCTTGGCGAACAGGCGTTGGAAGCTTTCGAGGGACGGTGGCACAAGGGCTCCCGCCGTGTCCCGCTCCGGTCCCGCCTGGAACCACCAGCCCGTGCGCGTACCCGGGATCGGGCACAGCATCACGGCCCCGTCCTCGTCGAACCACTGGTGCCACAGACCGCGGTCGAGGCCGTCCACCTCCACGTCCCCGCAGACCATCGACTGCTCCTCGGCCGTCTTCCCCTCGAACGGGACGCCGAGCAGTTTGCGCACCGCGCTGTGGCCGCCGTCGCAGCCCACCACGTACCGCGCCTCGATGCTCCGGCCGTCGGCGAGGGCAACGGTCACGGACTCGGGCCCCTGCGACAGGCCGACCGCCTCGGAGCCGAGCTCGACGTGCACGCCGTACTCCGCGAGGCGGTCCCGCAGGATCTCCTCCAGCTGCCACTGGGCGATCAGCGCGCCCCGGTCGTACGGGACGTCCGGCGTCGGGTGCGAGGACTCGAACGGGTCGGCGTCGGCGACCGGCAGACCGTCGCGGTACTTGCGCATGGTCAGCGGCGCCGATCCCACGGCCAGGACCCGGTCGACGACGCCCAGGTCCTCCAGCACTTCCAGGGAACGGGGGTTGGGGCCCTTGGCCCGTGAGCTGCGCGGGAATTCGGGGGACTTGTCGATGATCCGTACGCCGACGGAGCGCCGTGCCAGATCGCAGGCGAGGGTCAGGCCGGTCGGGCCCGAACCGACGATCAGTACGGGGTCGGGGTCGGGGGTGGCGGCGGTGGGTGCGGTTGCGGGCATGAAGGCTCCTCGGTCACGGTCCATGGACATCCAGGAAAACGTAACCGAGTTAAAAAAGCAACCAAGTAACGACTACAGCTTTATCTGTGGAGCGGGCTCGTCGGCCGGTGGGTTCGGCCGCGACGCCTGCTGTGCGGCCTGCCGTGCCTCGCGCACCTGGGCCCTCGTCCGCCGTGCCGTGCGGAACGCGTCCCAGGTCAGCAGGGTGAGCGCCAGCCACACCAGGGCGAACCCGGCCCACCGCTCCGCCGGCATCTCCTCGTGGAAGTAGAGGATGCCGAGGACGAACTGGAAGACCGGTGCCAGGTACTGCAACAGGCCCAGCGTGGAGAGCGGCACCCGGATCGCCGCCGCGCCGAACAGGATGAGCGGGACGGCCGTGACGAGGCCTGCCGAGGCCAGCAGTGCCGCGTGGCCCGCGCCGCCGGAGGCGAAGGTCGACTCGCCCCGGGCGCCCAGCCACAGCAGATAGCCGAGCGCGGGCACGAACATCACGGCGGTCTCGGCGGTGAGCGACTCCAGGCCGCCCATGTTGACCTTCTTCTTCATCAGTCCGTACGTCGCGAAGGAGAACGCCAGGGTCAGCGAGATCCACGGCGGCCGCCCGTAACCGATCGCCAGGACCAGCACCGCCGCGAAACCGGTGCCGACCGCCACCCACTGCACGGGGCGCAGCCGTTCGCCGAGGAGCAGGACGCCCATGGCGATGGTGACCAGCGGATTGATGAAGTAGCCGAGCGACGCCTCGACGACATGGCCGTTGTTCACGGACCAGATGTACAGGCCCCAGTTGACCGTGATCGTGGCCGCGGCCACCGAGATCAGACCGAGCTTCCTCGGCTGCCGTATCAGCTCGCCGATCCAGGACCAGCGGCGCAGCGCCAGCAGCGCGATGGCGACGAACCCGAGGGACCAGGCCATGCGGTGGGCGAGGATCTCGATGGCGCCGGCCGGCTTCAGCAGCGGCCAGAAGAGCGGGACGAGCCCCCACAGGCCGTAGGCGCCGATGCCGGACAGGAGTCCCGCCCGCTCTTCGTTGATCCCCTTCACGGGCCCTCCAGGCGTGTCTGCGTCAACTGCACGACGGTAGCGCCGAGAAGGGCCCCGTGTCATGGCCGTATCGCAATACGGTCATGACACGGGGCCCCTGAGGTGTGAGGGAGTGGTGTTACGCCGCTGCCACCGCGGCGGCCACCGTCTCGGCGAGCGGCGTCGTCGGGCGGCCGATCAACCGGGCCAGGTCGCCGCTCGTGGCGGCGAGCAGGCCGCGCCCGATCGCCTCGTCGACGTCGACGAGGATCGCCGCGAAGCCCTCGGGCAGGCCGGCGCCGACCAGGATCTCCTGGTGCGCGGCGGCCGGGACGTTCTTGTACGCGATCTCCTTGCCGGTGGCGGCGGCGACCGCGGCCGCGTACTCCGCGAACGACCAGGCGACGTCGCCGCTCAGCTCGTAGACCGCGCCGATGTGGCCCTCGCCGGTCAGCACGGCGGCGGCCGCGGCGGCGTAGTCGGCGCGGGTGGCGGAGGCGACCCGGCCGTCGCCCGCGTTGGCGACGACGGCGCCGTGCTCCAGGACCGGGGCGAGGTTCGCCGTGTAGTTCTCGGTGTACCAGCCGTTGCGCAGGAAGGTGTGGGGCAGCCCGGAGTCGAGGATCAGCTGCTCGGTGACCTTGTGCTCGTCGGCCAGCTGGAAGTCGGCGTCGGGGCCGCCCAGTACGCCGGTGTACGCGAGCTGGGCGACGCCCGCCGCCTTGGCCGCGTCGATGACCGCGGTGTGCTGCGGCACGCGCCTGCCGACCTCGCTGCCGGAGATGAGCAGGACCCGGTCGCCGGCCCGGAAGACGTCCTTGAGGGACTCCGGCCGGTCGTAGTCCGCGACGCGCAGCTCGATGCCCCGGGCGGCGAGCGGAGCGGCCTTCTCCGCGTTGCGCACGACGGCGGCGATCTCGCTCGCGGGCACGGTGGCCAGCAGCTCCTCGACGACGAGACGGCCGAGCTCTCCGGTGGCTCCGGTGACGACGATGCTCATGGGGTTTCTCCTCCTGGGTGGCACTTGTGACGCTTGTGGTGCTTGTCCGTGTTCGGGCTCGTGCTACTCACTGTAGGGGGTGCACTAACCAATCGAAAGTACCCACTTTGAAGTAAGGTACTGGTGTGAGCGTGAGTGAACCGGGCGCGCGGCCCGACGTGAACCGGCCGATGTGCCCCTCCCGACTGGTGCTCGAACATGTCACCAGCCGATGGGGCGTCCTGGTCCTCGCCGCCCTGCTGGAGCGCTCGTACCGCTTCAGCGAGCTGCGCCGCGAGGTGGGTGGCGTCAGCGAGAAGATGCTGGCCCAGACCCTCCAGACGCTGGAGCGTGACGGCTTCGTGCACCGGGACGCGAAGCCGGTGATCCCGCCGAGGGTCGACTACACGCTCACCGACCTGGGCCGGGAGGCGGCCGAACAGGTGTGGGCGCTGGCCCGCTGGACCGAACGCCGCCTGGACGCGGTGCGGGCGGCGCGCGAGACGTACGACGAACGGAAGGCGCACGCCCCGCAGGGCAAGTCCGGCTGAGGCACACGCCCCGCAGGGCCCGCACGGTCACTCCGGCTGAGGCGCCTGTCCCTCCTCCAGTGTGCGCAGCGCGTGGGACACGTCGAACGGCAGGATCGTCACCGCCACGTGCGGCAGCTGCCCCAGCGCCTTCGCCATCTGCTCGCCCGTGCCCCGGTGCAGCAGCTTCCCGAGCGCATTGGTGTACATCCGCCGCGGCACCAGCACCGTCAGCGAGGTTCGGCCGTCCTCCGTGGTGCGGGTGGCGAGCTCCTTCATCGCGTGGCGCAGCCGCCGGTCCGGGCACTCCACCAGTTCCAGGGAGACGGACGTGGCGGCCGTCGACTCCCATTGGGCGGCCAGCCGTCTGCCGTGCGCCTCGTCGATCGCGAAGTGCACGGCCCGGATCTCGTCCGGGTGCAGTTCGTGCGCGTACCGCAGTGCCTTGATCGTCGCCAGGTCCAGCGTCTCGACGAGGACGAAGACCAGATGGCGCAGGCCCCGGGGCCGGTCGGCCCCCGGCGGCTGGAGGCTCTGGAGCGCCGCGGCCTCGCGCCGGTACTCGCGGTTGATCCGCATCAGCGCCCACACACCGAGCGGGAAGACCACCACGACCAGCCAGGCGCCCTCGGTGAACTTGGTGACCGCGAAGATCAGCACGACGGCGGCCGAGATGATCGCGGCGAGCCCGTTGACCGTGATCTTGAGCCGGCGGAACCGCTCCCGGCGCCGCAGGTGGTACGCGGTGAGACCGGCCCCGGCCATGGTGAAGGCGGTGAACACGCCGATCGCGTACAGCGCCACCAGCTTGTCCACGCTGGCCCCGGTGGCGAGCAGCAGTGCCAGCGAGACGACGGTCAGCGAGATGATGCCGTTGGAGAACGCGAGCCGGTGCCCGCGCCGGGTCAGCAGCCGCGGCAGGAACCGGTCCTCGGCCACGAAGCTGGCGAGGAACGGGAAGCCGGTGAACGGTGTGTTGGCGCCGGTGTAGAGGACCAGTGCGGTCGCCAGCTGTACGAAGACCAGCCCGGCCGTCCCGATGGGCCCGCCGCCGAAGGCGAGATGGGCCTCCTGCGCGATGACGGTCGGTGTGCCGTCGGTGTAGGGGACGGCGTGGGTGAAGTGCGCCAGCGTGGAGACGCCGAGGACCAGGACACCGAGCACACAGCTCATGGTGATCAGGGTGCGGCGGGCGTTGCGGCCCTGCGGTTCGCGGAACGCGGAGATGCCGTTGGAGATCGCTTCGAGCCCGGTGAGGGACGAGCCGCCGTTGGCGAACGAACGCAGCACGATGAAGAGCGAGGCGCCGTAGAGCCAGCCGTTGCCCTGGGTGCCGAGCGGTACGACCCCGGCGGCGTGCAGATCGGCGCGCGGCAGCTCGCCCGTGAGCCCGCGCACCGCGGCGACGACGAGGACGAGACCGACGGCGGCCATGAAGAGATAGGCGGGCAGTGCGAAGGCCCGGCCCGCCTCGCGGATCCCGCGCAGATTCCCGTACGCGAGCAGCGCGATGACGCCGACGGAGACCGGGAGCTGGAGGTGGTCGAGGCCGGTGAAGTCGCCGCCGGCCAGATGGGCGAGCGAGATCAGGGCGTTGGTGCCCGCCGAGACCTGGACGGCGACGGTGACGATGTAGTCGACGAGCAGTGCCACGGCGGCGATCTGCGCGACGTTGGGCCCGAAGTTCTCCCGTGCGACGACATAGGACCCGCCGGCCCGGGTGTAGATCATGACGACATCGCTGTAACAGAGCGTCAGGAGCAGCAGTACCAGCAGGATCGCGCCGGTCACCGGCATCAGAAGAGTGAAGGCGGCGGCTCCGACGACGGGTACGAGAACCCGGAGCATCTCCTCGGAGCCGTACGCGGACGAACTGATGCAGTCGGAGGCGAGCACCCCGAGCGCCGTCCGGTTGTTCAGCTTCTCCTCGCTGATGCGCTCGGTGGTGAGTGGCTTGCCGAGCAGACGCCGCTTGATGCGGTACACGGGACGGTCGAGGCTCATGGCCACATCGTGCGCGGTGGCCGGCCGCACCCCCGGTACGCAATCGCCGGACGGGCCGAAATTCAGCCCGTCCGGCGACGGCATGATCCAAACGAGATCCGGACGACACGATCCAACGAGATCCGGACGGGAGGAACTAGCCGACGACGGTCCAGTTGTCGTTGCCGGCGAGGAGGGCGGCGAGGTCGCCCTTGCCGTGCTGTTCGACGGCGGTGTCGAGCTGGTCGGCCATGAGGGTGTCGTAGACGGGGCGGTCGATGTCGCGCAGGACGCCGATGGGGGTCTGGTGGAGGGTGTCGGGGTCGGCGAGGCGGGAGAGGGCGAAGGCGGTGGTCGGGGAGGCCGCGTGGGCGTCGTGGACCAGGATTTGCTGTTCGTTCTCCGGGGTGACGGTGACGACCTGGAGGTCGCCGGTGCCGGGGTCGCGGACGACGCCCTTGGTGTTGTCGGTGCCGAAGCGGATGGGCTGTCCGTGTTCGAGGCGGATGACGGCGTCCTGGGCGCGTTCCTTGTCCTTGAGGGCCTCGAACGCGCCGTCGTTGAAGATGTTGCAGTTCTGGTAGATCTCCACCAGCGCCGTGCCCGGGTGGTCGGCCGCCGCGCGCAGCACGCTCGTGAGGTGCTTGCGGTCGGAGTCGATGGTGCGGGCGACGAAGGATGCTTCCGCGCCGATGGCCAGGGAGACCGGGTTGAACGGGGCGTCCAGGGAGCCCATCGGGGTGGACTTGGTGATCTTGCCGACCTCGGAGGTGGGGGAGTACTGGCCCTTGGTGAGGCCGTAGATCCGGTTGTTGAACAGGAGGATCTTGAGGTTCACATTGCGGCGCAGGGCGTGGATGAGGTGGTTGCCGCCGATGGACAGGGCGTCGCCGTCGCCGGTGACGACCCAGACGGACAGGTCGCGGCGGGAGGAGGCGAGCCCGGTGGCGATGGCCGGGGCGCGGCCGTGGATGGAGTGCATCCCGTAGGTGTTCATGTAGTACGGGAAGCGGGAGGAGCAGCCGATGCCGGAGACGAAGACGATGTTCTCCTTCGCGAGGCCGAGCTCGGGCATGAAGCCCTGGACGGCCGCGAGGACGGCGTAGTCGCCACAGCCGGGGCACCAGCGGACTTCCTGGTCCGACTTGAAGTCCTTCATGGACTGCTCGGCCTCGGCCTTGGGCACCAGGTGCAGGAGCTGGTTGGCGTCAGGCATCGATGGCCTCCTTGAGTGCCGTCGCGAGCTGTTCGGCCTTGAACGGCATGCCGTTGACCTGGTTGTAGCTGTGGGCGTCGACGAGGTACTTGGCCCGGATGAGGGTGGCGAGCTGGCCGAGGTTCATCTCGGGGACGATGACCTTGTCGTAGCGCTTGAGGATGTCGCCGAGGTTGCCCGGGAAGGGGTTGAGGTTGCGCAGATGGGCCTGGGCGATGGGCTGTCCGGCCGCGCGGAGCCGGCGGACGGCGGCGGTGATGGGGCCGTAGGTGGAGCCCCAGCCCAGCACCAGGCTCCTGGCGTCGGAGGGGTCGTCGACCTGGAGGTCGGGGACCTCGATGTTGTCGATCTTGGCCTGGCGGGTGCGGACCATGAAGTCGTGGTTGGCCGGGTCGTAGGAGATGTTGCCGCTGCCGTCCTGCTTCTCGATGCCGCCGATGCGGTGTTCGAGACCGGGAGTGCCGGGCACCGCCCACGGCCGGGCCAGAGTGTGCGGGTCGCGCTTGTAGGGCCAGAACACCTCGGTGCCGTCGGCCAGTTCATGGTTGGGGCCGGTCGCGAACCGGACCCGCAGGTCGGGCAGCTCGTCCGTCTCGGGGATCTTCCACGGCTCGGAGCCGTTGGCGAGATACCCGTCGGAGAGCAGGAAGACGGGGGTGCGGTAGGTCAGGGCGATGCGGGCGGCGTCGAGCGCGGCGTCGAAGCAGTCGGCCGGGGTCCTGGGGGCCACGACCGGGACGGGGGCCTCGCCGTTGCGCCCGTACATCGCCTGGAGCAGGTCGGCCTGCTCGGTCTTGGTCGGCAGGCCGGTGGACGGGCCGCCGCGCTGGATGTCGATCACGATCAGCGGCAGTTCCAGGGAGACGGCGAGCCCGATCGTCTCCGACTTCAGCGCCACCCCGGGTCCGGAGGTGGTGGTCACGGCGAGGGATCCGCCGAACGCGGCCCCCAGCGCCGCCCCGATCCCCGCGATCTCGTCCTCCGCCTGGAAGGTCCGCACCCCGAAGTTCTTGTGCTTGCTCAGCTCGTGCAGGATGTCGGAGGCCGGAGTGATCGGGTACGAGCCCAGATACAGCGGCAGATCCGCCTGCCGGGACGCGGCGATCAGCCCGTACGACAGCGCCAGGTTCCCCGAGATGTTGCGGTACGTACCCGCCGGGAAGGCCTGCGAGGCGGGCGCCACCTCGTAGGAGACCGCGAAGTCCTCCGTGGTCTCCCCGAAATTCCATCCGGCCCTGAACGCCGCCACGTTCGCCTCCGCGATCTGCGGCTTCTTCGCGAACTTCGCCCGCAGGAACGCCTCGGTCCCCTCGGTCGGGCGGTGGTACATCCACGACAGCAGACCCAGCGCGAACATGTTCTTCGACCGCTCGGCCTCCTTGCGGGAGAGCCCGAACTCCTTCAGCGCCTCGATCGTGAGCGTCGTCAGCGGCACCGGATGCACGCTGTAGCCGTCCAGCGACCCGTCCTCCAGCGGATTGGTCGGGTAGCCGACCTTCGCCATCGGCCGCTTGGTGAACTCATCGGTGTTCACGATGATTTCCGCCCCGCGCGGCACATCGCCGATGTTCGCCTTCAGCGCGGCCGGATTCATCGCGACCAGGACGTTCGGCGCATCCCCCGGCGTGAGGATGTCGTGGTCCGCGAAATGCAGCTGGAACGAAGAAACCCCCGGCAGGGTCCCTGCGGGGGCGCGGATCTCGGCGGGAAAGTTCGGCAGCGTCGAAAGATCGTTCCCGAACGACGCGGTCTCCGAAGTGAAGCGGTCACCGGTGAGCTGCATACCGTCTCCGGAGTCACCCGCGAAGCGGATGATCACCCGATCGAGACGGCGGATCTCCTTCTCGCCGGCGCCCGCATGATCGGGGCGGGGGGCACGCTGTCCCCCGACGAGCGCCTCGCTGGCCTCATCGGCCTGTTCGGCTGGGCTACTGACCTGGCTGGTCACTGAACTGGACCTCCCTCGGGGCGGCGGCTCGGGTCCCGCCGGCCCGCCGACGGTCCCCATGCCCACCCTACGTCGGTAAGGGTCGCCTTCCCTGGACCGATCAAATGGTGGACTTCATTTTGGGACGCGATTTGATACCGGTTTGTCATGTTTCGCAAGCCCCCCAGCCGTTCGATGAAGACGCTGTGCACTCATCCTTTGGTGCTAGGCCCTGTCACCGCGGCGGCCGTGGCCGGCTCCCCGCGGTGACCTCCACCAGGTATCTGACAGGGTGTCAGCTCATCAGGAGTTCAGGTAGGTCAGAACGGCCAGCACCCGGCGGTGATCCCCGTCACTGGGGGACAGCCCCAGCTTCAGGAAGATATTGCTGACGTGCTTCTCCACGGCGCCGTCGCTCACCACCAGCTGCCTGGCCACCGCGGAGTTCGTCCGCCCCTCCGCCATCAGGCCGAGCACCTCGCGCTCGCGCGGCGTCAGCCCGGCCAGGACGTCCTGTTTACGACTCCGGCCCAGCAGCTGCGCCACCACCTCCGGGTCCAGCGCCGTCCCGCCCTGCGCCACCCGGACCACCGCGTCCACGAACTCCCTGACCTCGGCGACCCGGTCCTTCAGCAGATATCCCACACCCCGGCTGGACCCGGCCAGCAACTCGGTCGCGTACTGCTCCTCGACGTACTGCGAAAGGACCAGTACCCCGATCCCCGGATAGTCCTTCCGCAGCCGCACGGCCGCCCGCACACCCTCGTCGGTGTGGGTCGGAGGCATCCGCACATCGGCGACCACCACATCGGGCAGCGCGTCCTGCCCCGCCAGATCGCTCACCGTCTTGATCAGCGCCTCGGCGTCCCCGACTCCGGCGACGACGTCATGCCCCAGATCGGTCAGCAGCCGGGTGAGTCCTTCCCGGAGCAGCACCGAATCCTCGGCGATGACTACTCGCACCCTGTCCTCCACCATGAAGCCGTATCCCCCACTGTTCGCTGGTCCCGCATCTACGTCTCCAGCATCCCAGCATCGGCGCCCTGCTGTCCTCGGCCGCCGGGTGGACTTCAGCCGTACTCACCGTGCTCACCGTGCTCAGCCGCGCCACGGCAGCTCGGCCGTGACCCGGGTCGGGCCGCCCTGCGGGGAGTCCACGACCAGGACTCCGTCCACCGCCTCCAGCCGCTCGGTCAGCCCGGCGAGCCCGCTGCCCGACGACACATCGGCGCCGCCGCGCCCGTTGTCGGTGACCTGGAGCATCAGCCGGTCCGCCGCCCGCCACACATCGACCGACGCGCGGGTCGCCCGTGCGTGCTTGCTCACGTTCTGCAGCAGCTCGGAGACCGTGAAGTACGCGATGCCCTCGATCGCCTGGGCCGGCCGGGAGGCCAGGTCCACCTCGACGTTGACGGGGACGGTGCAGCGGGAGGCGATGGCGGAGAGTGCGGCGTCGAGTCCGCGGTCGGTGAGGACGGCGGGGTGGATGCCGCGGGCGAGGTCGCGCAGTTCCTGGAGGGCGACCTTGACCTCGCCGTGGGCCTCGTCGACCATGCGGGCCGCGGCTTCGGGGTCGTCGGTCAGCTTCTCCTTCGCCAGGCCCAGATCCATGGCGAGGGCGACGAGGCGGGCCTGGGCGCCGTCGTGGAGGTCGCGTTCGATGCGGCGCAGGTCGGCGGCGGCCGTGTCGACGACCACTCCCCGGTCCGACTCCAGCTCCGAGACGCGGGTCGCCAGCCGGGACGGCCCGAGCAGCCCGGCCACCATGACCCGGTCCACGCTCACCAGACCACGGATGATCCACGGCGTGACGAGGACGAATACCAGGCCGACCGCGCTGGTCAGAGCCAGTTCGACGGAGGAGTCGAGGCGGACGTCATGGGACCGGTCGCTGTACAGCTGAATGCCGCCCTGACCCGTGTACGCCGGGAAGACCCAGCGCCACAGCGGGTAGGTGAACGCGGTCCACCCGATCGTCCAGAACGTCACCGCGACGGAGAAGGCGAAGATCGCCCACGGCATGTGCAGCAGTGTGTAGAGCAGATGCCGCCAGGACGCCCCGCTCTTGAGCATCGCGCCCATCCAGGACATCAGGCCGCCGGTCCTGCCGCGCACCGGCGCCGGAGCCGCCACGTCCACCTTCAGCAGCCCGCGCGCCCGTGCCCGCTCCATCGCGCCGAAGCCGCGGCACATGGCCAGCGCGCCGGCCAGGATCGGAACCCCGAGGAAGGTGATCAGCATGCCGACGCCCAGCGTCGTCAGGGTGATCGAGAGGCTGAACAGGACCACGCCGATCGGCAGGCTCAGCAGCAGGTACGTGAGCTCGCGCCAGGTCCTGCCCTCGACGGGCGCGCGCAGCGCGGCGGGGAAGAAGTGCTTCACCGGGGGATGGTCCCCGAAGCCGGCTCCGGACCGCTGGTGGTCCCGAGTGTCCGGTCCGTATGCCGTGGCCATGGGTGCTGTCCGTTTCTTCTCATCTTCATCAGCGGTCTGTTGCCGTTATGACAAGGGTGCTGTTCCGCGGGCCGGCCCACCATGAGGGGGGTATCCCTCTTCGGCCGGGGGTTTTCCCCACCATCGAGGGGTGCGTACGGTCATGCACGGGCTGTACTGGTGGCGCTCGGGCGGGGGAGCCGATGGCGCTCGACCGGGGGAGGCTATCGGCGCTCGGCCGCCCCCGTATTGCTCGGCTCCTTGTCCTTCCGCTGCTCACGGTCCCGCCAGGGCAGTTCCGCGGTGACCGTCGTGGGTCCGCCGACCGGTGAGTCGAGGACGAACAGTCCGTCGACGGCGCCCAGCCGCTCGGCCAGCCCCGCCATTCCCGTACCGCCGTCCATCCGGGCCCCGCCCCGTCCGTCGTCGGTGACCTGGAGCATCAGCCGCTCCCCGGAGCGCCACACCTCGACGGACGCCGAACGCGCCGCGCTGTGCTTGCTCACGTTCTGGAGCAGCTCGGAGACCGTGAAGTACGCGATCCCCTCGATCGCCTCCGCGGGACGCCCCGGCAGATCCACGCTCACTGCGACGGGGACGGTGCAGCGGGAGGCGATGGCGGAGAGTGCGGCGTCGAGTCCGCGGTCGGTGAGGACGGCGGGGTGGATGCCGCGGGCGAGGTCGCGCAGTTCCTGGAGGGCGACCTTGACCTCGCCGTGGGCCTCGTCGACCATGCGGGCCGCGGCTTCGGGGTCGTCGGTCAGCTTCTCCTTCGCCAGGCCGAGGCCCATGGCGAGGGCGACGAGGCGGGCCTGGGCGCCGTCGTGGAGGTCGCGTTCGATGCGGCGCAGGTCGGCGGCGGCCGTGTCGACGACCACTCCCCGGTCCGACTCCAGCTCGGCGATCCGGCGCTCCAGCTCGTCGGAGGGCGAGAGCAGCCCGCGCACCATCGACCGGTCCACGTTGCTGAGGAGCCGTGCGACATGCGGGAGCACCGGCCACAGCACGATGAGGCTCACGAGCGTCACCGCGAAGGTGAGTACGCCCCAGGGCAGCCGGATGAAGGAGTACAGCACGGTCCGCCAGCCCACCGGGTCCTTGATGCTCGACCACAGCCAGGAGAAGAACCCCTTGTCCCGGCGGGACAGATCCATCGGGCTCGGCTCGTCGATCCGCACCCCGAGCATCGCCCGCGCCCGGCCCCGCTCGGCCTTGCCGATCAGCCGCGCCCCGTGCAGCCCGAGGGCGAGCAGGGGCAGACCGATCACCGTGACCGCAAGTCCCACGCCGACGGCGATCATGACAACCGTGTAAACAAACCCGGCAATGGCCAGGGGGAGATTGGCCAGCAGATGGCCGATCTCCTTCCAGGTCCAACGGTCGAGTGTGAGGCGGGCGGGCGGTGGCCGGTCGTTGTCCGGCACCTGGGGGCTCATGGTCATACGCCCCAGCCTGCCGGGCCGGACCGGCGCACGCCATGGGGCTCATGGGTGAGGTGAAGTAGGGATAACCCCACCCCTTGTCCGACGCGGCTGCTTACCGTCTCTTTAACAGGGCCTAGACTCCCGTGCGTACAGATCACCGGACGGATTCGAGGGAGCGAGGGGCGGACGTGGCGGACCTGCCGGAATCGACCGTTCTCGCGTCGGACTACTTCCACGGTTATTCAGTGGTCGGACTGCTCGCCGTGATCGGCGTGCTGTTCGTCGCCGTCGCCTTCGGGGCCGGCCGACTGCTGCGCCCCGTGGTCCCGACGCCGGAAAAGCTCCTGACGTACGAGTGCGGCGTGGATCCAGTGGGTGAAGGATGGGCACATACCCAGGTCCGTTATTACGTCTATGCCTTCCTGTACGTGATCTTCGCCGTCGACTCGATCTTCCTGTTTCCGTGGGCGACCGTATTCGCCGCACCCGGATACGGGGCGACGACGCTGGTCGAAATGTTCATCTTCCTCGGTTTCCTGGCCGTAGGACTGCTCTACGCATGGAAGAAGGGCGTCCTCGAATGGACGTGACCAGCCCGCAGGCCGACGAGGGATCCGAACCGCAGCCCGTGCCGACCTTCCTGCCGGAGCCCAAGCGGCTCGGCGTCCTGTCGCGCCTGGCGCCCGAGCCGATGAAGGTGGTCCTGAACTGGGGCCGCCGCTACAGCCTCTGGGTCTTCAACTTCGGGCTCGCCTGCTGCGCCATCGAATTCATCGCCGCCTCCATGGCCCGGCACGACTTCATCAGGCTCGGCGTGATCCCGTTCGCGCCCGGCCCGCGCCAGGCCGACCTCATGATCGTTTCCGGCACGGTGACGGACAAGATGGCCCCGGCGGTGAAGCGGCTGTACGAGCAGATGCCCGAGCCCAAGTACGTCATCTCCTTCGGCGCCTGTTCCAACTGCGGCGGCCCGTACTGGGACTCGTACTCCGTGACCAAGGGCGTGGACCAGATCATCCCGGTCGACGTCTACGTCCCCGGCTGC
Source organism: Streptomyces sp. NBC_01363 (assembly GCF_026340595.1). Taxonomy (GTDB): domain Bacteria; phylum Actinomycetota; class Actinomycetes; order Streptomycetales; family Streptomycetaceae; genus Streptomyces. The sequence goes on along the minus strand of NZ_JAPEPF010000001.1, from coordinate 863,963 downwards.
CCGCCCCGGCCGGAGGCGCTGCTCCAGGGCATCCTCAAGCTCCAGGAGAAGATCGCCCGGGAGTCGCTGGGCGAGCGGTACGCGACGGGCGGCGGCAGCCGTCCCTCCACCGCTGCCCTGCGCAGCGGCCTGGTCGCGCCCCCGCAGGACCCGGCGTCGGCCCCGGCCCCGGGGAAGGACCGCGCATGACCACCCCTGCCGGCGCCTACGACCGCCTGCCCGACGCCGCCGCCGAGCTCTTCGGCGAGGACGCGACGGCGGAGTACGCGTACGACCTGCTGACCGTCGACGTACCGGCCGCCGCCTGGATCGCCGCCCTCGAAACGGCCCGCGACCGGCTGGGCTGCACGTATTTCGACTGGCTGAGCGCGGTCGACGAACCGGGCACCGGCTTCCGGGTCTGCGTCCATGTCGCGGCCCTCGCCGGGGGCAAGGTCCGTCGGCTCATGATCCGTACGACCGTTCCGCACGAGGCGGCGGCCCTTCCCACCGCGATCGATGTCTACGCGGGCGCCGCCTGGCACGAGCGCGAGACGCACGAGATGTTCGGCATCGGCTTCGACGGCCACCCGCACCTGGTGCCGCTGCTGCTGCCCGAGGGCTTCGAGGGCCACCCGCTGCGCAAGGACTTCGTGCTGGCGGCGCGCGTCGCGAAGGCCTGGCCCGGCGCGAAGGAGCCGGGCGAGTCGGAGCACGGCGGCCCGAAGCGGCGCACGATGCTGCCGCCCGGCGTCCCCGACCCGAACGAATGGGGCCCCCTGAAGGGCCAGCTCCCGCCCGCCCCGTCCCGCCCGGCCCGCACCCCGCGAGCGGCGGGCGACCGCCCGGTGCGCCGCACCCGCAGCGCGAGCGAGGGCTCGGCCGCCCAGCGGACGGCAGCGGCAGCAGCGGCCCCGGCCCCGGAAACGGGCGCGGGTACGGAGACGACACCCCGGACCACGACCCCGCGCCGTACCCGGAGCGCGTCCCAGGGCTCGGCGAGCCAGCAGCCGACGAGCGGGCAGGCGGAGACAGCGGCGCCGGGGACGGGGGCGGGTGCGGGTACGGGTACGGGTACGGAACAGGGAGGCCCGGGGACCGATACGGGTACGGGGACCGGGGCAGCGGAGCCGAGCTCCGGAACCAGCGATGCCCCGTGGCACCACGCCCGCCCGGCTTTCGACGCGAATGCGAATGCGGATGCGGGTGCGGACTCGGGTGCGGGCACGGACCCCAGTACTTCCCAGCCCCTCCGGCGTTTGAGGAGCGGGGGTCCGGGGGCGGAGCCCCCGGTTCGGGAAGGGGCGGGTAGGGGAGAGGCCCTCCGCAGCGGCACCCCCGACGCGGACACCGACACCACCCCCGATACCGAGACCACCCCCGATACCGATACCGATACCGATACCGATACCGATACCGATACCGATACCGAGACCGCCCCCGCGACCCACCCCGAACCCTCGGCGCACCCGAAAACCCCAGAAACCTCAGAGACCCCCGAAACCCCAGAGACCCCCGCCGGAGGCGATACCGCGTGAACGACGTACTGGACGTCGCCCTCCGCCTCGTCATCGTCTTCGCCGTGTTCATGGTCCTCCCGCTCGTCGTCGGGCAGACCGAGCACAAGGTGATGGCCCATATGCAGGGCCGCCTCGGCCCCATGTACGCCGGCGGCTTCCACGGCTGGGCCCAGCTCGTCGCGGACGGCGTGAAGTTCGCGCAGAAGGAAGACATTGTCCCGGCCGAGGCCGACCGCCGGATTTTCCAGCTCGCGCCGGCCGTCGCGCTGCTCCCGTACCTCCTCGTGCTCGTCGCCATCCCGATCGGCCCCGGCGAGGGCGCGGTCGGGCAGGTCGTCGACGCGGGCATCTTCTTCGTGCTCGCCGTCATGGGCGTAGGAGTCCTCGGCTCGCTGATGGCCGGCTGGGCGTCGGCGAACAAGTTCTCCCTCCTCGGCGGCCTCCGTACCGCCGCCCAGCTGCTCGCGTACGAGCTGCCGATGCTGCTCGCCGCCGCCTCCGTCGCGATGGCGGCCGGCACCGTCTCCCTCCCGGGCATCCTCGATGCCTTCGAGTGGTGGTGGCTGCCCTGGCAGATCGTCGGCGCGCTGGTCTTCTTCGTGGCCGGACTCGCGGAGCTGCAACGCCCGCCGTTCGACATGCCGGTCGCCGACTCGGAGATCATCTTCGGCGCGTACACCGAGTACACCGGCCTGCGCTTCGCCCTGTTCCTGCTCGCCGAGTACGCGGGCATCGTCGTCCTGTGCGGACTGACCACCGTTCTCTTCCTCGGCGGCTGGCACGGCCCGTTCGGCGCCGACGGACTCGGCTGGGTCTGGACGCTCCTCAAGACCGCGGTCCTCGCCTTCGTCGTCATCTGGCTGCGGGTGTCCTACCCCCGGCTCCGCGAGGACCAGCTGCAGAAGCTCGCCTGGACCACGCTCATCCCGCTCGCTCTCGCGCAGATCGCGCTCACCGGCATCGTGAAGGTGGCGATCAGCTGATGCCCCCGATCCCCGGCTCCGGCCTGGCCAAGGGCCTGGCCGTTACCCTGCGGACGATGACGAGGAAGACGGTCACCGCGCAGTATCCGGACGTCCAGCCCGAGCTCCCGCCCCGCTCCCGCGGCGTCATCGCGCTGTTCGAGGAGAACTGCACGGTCTGCATGCTCTGCGCCCGTGAGTGCCCCGACTGGTGCATCTACATCGACTCCCACAAGGAGACGGTGCCGGCCGCGACCCCGGGCGGCCGCGAGCGCAGCCGCAATGTCCTCGACCGCTTCGCCATCGACTTCTCGCTCTGCATGTACTGCGGTATCTGCATCGAGGTGTGCCCCTTCGACGCGCTGTTCTGGTCGCCGGAGTTCGAGTACGCGGAGACGGACATCCTCGAACTCACCCATGAGCGCGACAAGCTCCGCGCATGGATGTGGACGGTGCCGGAACCGCCGGCGCTCGACCCGGGCGCCGAGGAGCCGAAGGAGATCGCCGCCGCCCGCAAGACGGCGGAGAAACTCGAAGCCCAGCGCGCCCAGGAAGCCCAACAGGCACAGCAGGCCCGACAGGCTCAGGAAACCCAGCAGAACCAGAGCGAAGCAGAGGGGGAGGAGTGACACTCGCAGCCACCGCGGCCCACTCCGCTCACACCGCCCTCGCCGCCCAGCCGGCCCACTCCGGCTTCCTCTCCCCGACCGGCATCGAGATCGCCTTCGTCCTCGTCGGCATCGCCACCCTCGGCGCGGCCCTCGTCACCGTCACGACCAAGCAGCTGGTGCATGCCGCCCTCTGGCTGGTCGTGACGCTCGGGGGTCTCGCCGTCGAGTACCTCCTGCTCACCGCTGAGTTCATCGCCTGGGTGCAGGTACTGATCTACGTCGGTTCCGTGGTCGTCCTTCTTCTCTTCGGGCTGATGCTCACCAGGGCCCCCATCGGCCGCTCCCCGGACGCCGACTCGGGCAACCGCTGGGCGGCCCTCGCCGTGGCCGTCGCCTCCGCCGGCGCGCTCGTCTGGGTCGTGGTCGACGCCTTCCGGACCACCTGGATCGACCTGGACGGACCGGCCCGGGGCTCGACCGACGTGACCGGCTCCTTCCTCTTCCGGCACTGGGTGCTGCCGTTCGAAGCACTCTCTGTCCTGCTGCTCGCCGCCCTCGTCGGCGCGATCGTCCTGTCCCGCAAGCGCGGTAAGGAGCAGAGCTGATGCACCTCGCCTATCCCGCCGTGCTCGCCGCCCTTCTCTTCTGCACCGGGCTGTACGGAGTGCTCGCCCGTCGCAACGCGATCCTGGTCCTGATGTCCGTCGAGCTGATGCTCAACGCCGTCAACCTCAACCTGGTCGCCTTCGACGTCTGGCTCCGCGACGCCCTGCACTCCGGCCAGGCCCTCACCCTCTTCACCATCGCCATCTCGGCGGCGGAGATCGGCATCGGCCTGGCGATCGTCCTCGCCGTGTACCGCAACCGCGGCAGCTCGGACGTCGACCGCCTCCGCGACACCGCCGAGACCGACGCCGCCGAAGCCCTCCCGGACGACGCGTCCGGCACCGGCACCGAAGACCAGGCCACTGCTGCGGCAGGGAAGGCAAAGAAGGCAGAGGCCACCGCGTGACCACCACGACCCTCGCCGTCCTCGTCCCCCTCCTTCCGTTCCTGGGCGCTGCGGCCGGTCTCCTCCTGGGACGCACCGCCCCCGGCTTCGTACGCCCCCTCGCCGTACTGCCCACCCTCGCCGCCGCCGTCATCGCCGCCGTCGTCGCCGCACGCCAGGGCGGCGGCCGGGCCATCGACGCCGCGACCCAGCTCACCCCCACCGGCTCGGTCCCGATCGACCTCGCCCTGCACCTCGACGGCTTCGCGGTCCTCGTCGCCGTCCTGGTCGGGCTTGTCGCGACCTGTGTACAGATCTACTCGACCGCCTATCTGCGCGACGACCCCCGCTACCCCTCGTACGCCGCCCTCGTCTCCCTCTTCACCTCCGCGATGCTGCTCGTCGTCTACTCGGGCGACCTGATGGTGCTCCTGGTCGGCTGGGAGATCATGGGTATCTGCTCGTACTTCCTCGTCGGCCACTACTGGGAGACGCCCGAAGCCCGCGCCGCCTCCCTCAAGGCCTTCCTGGTCACCAAGCTCGGCGACGTCCCCTTCCTGATCGGCCTGTTCGCGCTCGCCGCCGACACCGGCACCTTCCGCATCACCGGCATCCTGGGCGCCGTCGCCAACGGCGGCCCGGACCACCCCACCCTCATCGCCCTGCTGCTCCTCGCGGGCGTCGCCGGCAAGTCGGCGCAGTTCCCCCTGCACACCTGGCTGCCCGACGCGATGGCCGGCCCCACCCCCGTCTCCGCGCTGATCCACGCCGCGACGATGGTCGCCGCCGGTATCTACTTCGTGGCCCGGCTCCTCCCCGTCTTCGCCCAGTCCGGCGCGGCGCTCGTCGTGCTCGCCGTCATGGCGGCGATCACGATGATCGGCTCAGGACTCGCCGCCCTCGCCCAGGACGACATCAAGCGGGTCCTCGCCTACTCGACGATCGGCCAGCTCGGCTACATGGCCGGCGCCCTGGCCGTCGGCGACCGCGGGGCCGCCGTCTTCCACCTCCTCTCCCACGGCGCGTTCAAGGCCGTCCTCTTCCTCGCGGCCGGCGTCGTCATCCACGCCGCCGGGACCAACTCGCTGGCCGCCATGTCCCGCATGGGCGGCCTGACGAAGCGCATCCCGGACGCCTACTGGACGATGACCGTCGCCCTGCTCGCGCTCGCCGCCATCCCTCCGTTCGCCGGCTTCTTCTCCAAGGAAGCCGTCCTCGTCGCCGCCGAGCACACCGCGCTCGGGGACCGGCACGTCGCCCCGGCCGCCGCCGGCTGGACCGTACTCGTCGCCGGACTGCTCGCCGCCGTCCTCACCGCCGCCTACGCCACCCGCCTCTGGCTCCTCGCCTTCCGGGGCCGCGGCGCCGAGGCCCCCGACCACGGCAGGCAGCCCGTCGCGATGACCGCCGTCCTCTGGGTCCTCGCCGTCCCCACCATCGCCTTCGGACTGACCGTCGGCACGATCACCGACTGGTTCGACGGCCACAGCCTCACCCCGACCGTCACCACCGCCGTCCTCTCCACGGGCGTCGGCCTCGTCGGTGGCCTCGTCACCTACGGCGCCTGGCGCCACACCTCGGCGCTCGCCGCCCGTACCCCCGTCGGCACCGTCGTCGCCCACCCCGAAGCCGAACCCGCCCTCATCGAGGCCCAGGCCATGACGGCACACACCGCCGCCTACGGAGCCGACGGGGACGCCCCCGACCCGGCCGATCCCGGCCGCCTGCTGCTCGGCCCGCTCCACCACCACGCCGCCGCCGGCTTCCACCTCGACGCCCTGTACACGGCGCTGTTCGTCCGCCCCGTCCAGGCCGCGGCGAGCCTCGTCCGCTTCCTGGACCGCGAGGTCGTCGACACCTACGTACGCGGCTCCGGCACCGGCGCACGCTGGCTCGGCACCGCCGTCCGCCGAGCCCAGACCGGCAACGTGCAGACCTACCTCGGCGCGCTGCTCGCGGGTTCCCTGGTCCTGGTGATCGCCGCCGTCGTCTTCGCCAACACCAACGCCGGGTCGTGAGCCGTGATCGATATCAGTGAATCCGTGATGCAGTTCCTTCTCGCGTTCATCGTCGTCGTCCCGCTCGTCGGTGCCGTGGCCGCCCTGCTGCCGGCCCCGCCGGGACTGAAGGGAACCAGCCCCGACCAGGCCGTGCTCCGCCACGGCGTGACCGTCACCGGCGCGATCCTCGTCGCCGCGATCGTCCTCGCCGCGGGCTTCGACCACGACCACCCGTCGAAGATGCAGGCCACCACCGACATCAGCTGGATCCCGGCGCTCGACGTCCGCATCCATCTCGGCATCGACGGCATCTCGCTCCCCCTTCTCGTACTGACCGCGCTGCTGACCTTCCTCTGCGCGCTCTACAGCTACTTCAAGCTGCCCGCGGGCCCCTCCCCGAAGGCCTTCGTCGCTCTCCTGCTCGTCCTGGAGTCCGGCACCCTCGCGACCTTCGCCGTCCTCGACCTGCTGCTGTTCTTCCTGGCGTTCGAGATGGTGCTCGTCCCGATGTACTTCCTCATCGCCCGCTGGGGCGGTGCGCAGAGGCAGGCCGCCGCCTGGAAGTTCATCCTCTACACACTGCTCGGCTCGGTCGTCATGCTGCTGGGCCTGCTCCTCATCGGACTGAAGAGCGGCACCTTCGACATGGTGGCACTCGCCACTGACAACGGCCGTGGGCTCACCTCGTCCGTGCAGGTCATCGCCGTTCTGGCGATCGGCATCGGGCTCGCCGTGAAGACCCCGATGTGGCCGCTGCACAGCTGGCTGCCGGACGCCCACACCGCCGCCCCGACCGTCGGCTCGGTCCTCCTCGCGGGCGTCCTGCTGAAGATGGGCACGTACGGATTCGTCCGGATCCTGCTCCCCATCGCCCCCGACGGGATGCACACCTTCGCGCCCTACCTCGCCGCCTTCGCGGTCGTCGGCATCATCTACGGATCGCTGGCCTGCCTGGCGCTGGTCCGCCCCGGCTCCAAGGGCGACCTCAAGCGCCTGATCGCGTACTCCTCCGTCGGACACATGGGCTTCGTGCTCCTCGGCATCGCGAGCATGACGCCCACCGGAGTCAACGGCGCGCTCTTCGCCAACATCGCCCACGGCCTCATCACCGGCCTGCTGTTCTTCCTCGTCGGCGCGGTCAAGGACAGGTACGGCACCGCCGACCTCGACACCCTCTCCGGGGCCACCGGAGCCGCGCTCTACGGCCGGGCACCCCGCCTCGGCGGCCTCCTCGCCTTCGCCGCCGTCGCCTCCCTCGGCCTGCCGGGCCTCGCCGGATTCTGGGGCGAGATGCTCGCCCTGTTCGGCTCCTTCGACCCCGCCGACGGCCTCAGCCGGCCCGCCTTCCTCACCTTCATGTCGATCGCCGCGTTCGGCACCCTGCTCACCGCCGCGTACATGCTCATGGTCGTACGCCGGGTCTGCATGGGTGAGAAGCGCGAAGAGCCGCAGCTCGCCGATGTCCAGACGTACGAATTCGCCGCCTGGACCCCGCTCGTCGCGCTCACCGTCCTCGCCGGTCTGTGGCCCGCCGCCCTCCTCGGCCTCACCGACCCGGCCGTGCAGAAGCTCCTCGCAGGAGGCAAGTCGTGACCACAGCCGTCGTCACCCCGGACCTCGTCACCACCGCGGCCGAGAGCACCACCAGCCTCATCCAGTCCGTCGACTGGCTCGCGATCGCACCCCCGGTCGTCGTCGCGGCCATGGCGCTGATCGTCCTGGTCACCGACCTCTTCCTGCCCGAGCGCCGCAAACCGCTCCTCGGCGCGCTGACCATCACCGGGCTCGTCGCCGCCCTGGCGCTCCTCGTCCCGCTGCGCGACGGCGACCGCTCCACCTTCTGCCTCAACGCGGCGGCCACCGGATCCGGCTCCGCCGACGCCTGCAGCTACACCGCCGACCACTTCGCCCTGGTCATCCAGGCCCTCGTGCTCGGCGGCGCCCTGCTCACCGCCCTGCTCTCGCTCGGCGACACCCGCAAGCTCCCGGCCGGCGAGTTCTGGTTCCTGCTGCTGTCCTCCGCGTCCGGCGCCGCACTGCTGCCCGCCGCCCGCGATCTCGCCACCCTCGTCGTCGCCCTCGAAGTCGCCTCGCTGCCCGCCTTCGCGCTCGTCGGCATCAAGCGCGGCGACCGGCGGTCCTCCGAGGCCGCCCTGAAGTTCTTCCTCTCCTCCGTCGTCGCGACCGCCGTCATGCTGCTCGGCGTCAGCTTCGTGTACGCGACCACCGGCACCCTGCACCTCACCGAGATCGCCGCCCGGCTCGACGACGTACCCGGTCAGCTCGACACCCTCGCCAAGGCGGGCGTCGCCCTCACCCTGGTCGGCTTCGCGTTCAAGACGGCCGCCGCGCCCTTCCACTTCTGGGTTCCCGACACGTACATCGGCGCCCCCCTGCCGATCGCCGCCTACCTCTCGGTCGTCGGCAAGGCGGTCGGCTTCTCCGGCCTCATCCTCGTCACCGTGGTCGCGTTCCCGGCGTACGCCGATGTCTGGGGACCGGCCCTCGCCGTCATCGCCGTGCTCACCATGACGATCGGCAACGTCGCCGCCCTGCGCCAGAACGCCGGCCGGGCACGCAGCGCCGTGCGCCTGCTCGCCTGGTCGTCCGTCGCCCAGGCCGGCTACCTGCTGGTGCCGATCGCCGCCGCCGCGTACTCCAGCGACGAGCACATCGGCTCCACCGTCGCGTACGCCCTCATGTACGCCGTCGTGAACCTCGGGGCCTTCGCGGTCGCCGCCCTGGTCGCCCGTACCAGCCCCGGCAACCGGATCACCGACTACCGCGGCCTGTACGCCACCCGGCCCCTCGCCGCCCTGGCGATGGCCTTCTTCCTGCTCTGCCTGGCGGGCCTGCCGCCCGGCATCATCGGCCTCTTCGCCAAGGTCACGGTCTTCTCCGCGGCCGTCGACGCCGGACTCGGCTGGCTCGCCGTCGTCATGGCCGTCAACGTCGTGATCGCGCTCTACTACTACCTCCAGTGGACCGCGACGCTCTTCCGCGCCCCGGCGGCGGCCCGCGACGAGACCCCGGCGGACGGCTCCGCACCTGCCCCCACCAGGCACGGAGCCCCGGCCTCCCTCACCGTCGCGATCACGCTCACCGCCGTGGCCGGTGTGGTGCTCTCAGGCGCTCCGCAGACGGTCCTCAGGTTCGCTGCCGTCAATCTCTTCTGACATACCGAAGATCGGTTTGCCCGGGACGGCCCGTACAGGGCAAGGTCTTGCCCGCACACCCCCCACACATACGCATTCCAGAGGAGCAAGAGCAGTGCTGAACGGGTTCAAGGACTTCATCCTGCGCGGAAACGTCATCTCCATGGCCATCGGGCTGGCCGTCGGAGCAGCGTTCACCGCAGTCGTCACCGGCTTCAGCACGGCCTTCATCACCCCACTGATCGGCCTCGCCACCGGCTCCGTCGGAGACTTCAGCTCGGCGCAGTTCTCGGTCGAGGGCGCCATCTTCCCGTACGGGAAGTTCCTGGCCGCCGCCATCGCGTTCCTGATCACCGCCGCGGTCCTCTACTTCGGCGTCGTGGTTCCCATGGCGAAGGTCCAGAACCGTTTCGCCAAGGCGGAGCAGGTCGACATCAAGGCCGCCCTGCGCGACTGCCCCCGCTGCTACACCGAGATCCCGGCCATCGCCTCCCGCTGCGCCCACTGCACCAGCGAGATCAAGCCGGACCCCGAGGCCCTCGCGGTCGCCGGCCTCCCCGCCCAGCGCTGAGCCACCGGGCAGCGGACCGGTACGCGCACAGCCACTGACCCGTACGGCCCAGAGCCTGATCCGGCCCGCAAGTGCCGGACAGGCCCTGCCCCTGCCCCTGCGGCGGCGCGCACAAGGGAACTAGCTCCTCTCGCCTCGCGTTGACCTGTACGGGAGGCTCCACTGGGGGAGTGGAGACCAACAAGCAGAGGGTTCCCCTGCCGCACCATTTGGAGGGCGTACCGTGCACCGCCGGCACAACGGGCTGAGAACCGCCGTACTCCTCGGGGGACTGTCCGCACTCATCATCGTCATCGGAAGCTTCTTCGGACGTACGGGCCTGATCGTCGCGCTCCTCGTAGCCGTCGGCACCAACGCCTACGCGTACTGGAACAGCGACAAGCTGGCGCTCAGGGCCATGCGGGCCCGTCCCGTCAGCGAGTTCGAGGCACCACAGCTCTACCGCATGGTCCGCGAGCTCTCCACCGCCGCCCGCCAGCCCATGCCCCGGCTCTACATCTCCCCGACGCAGGCCCCCAACGCCTTCGCCACCGGGCGCAATCCGCGCAACGCCGCGGTCTGCTGCACCGAAGGCATCCTGCAGATCCTGGACGAGCGGGAGCTGCGCGGCGTACTGGGACACGAGCTGAGCCATGTCTACAACCGCGACATCCTGATCTCGTCCGTCGCCGGAGCGCTCGCCTCCGTCGTCATGTTCCTGGTCAACTTCGCCTGGCTGATCCCGGTGGGCCGGTCCAACGACGACGACGGACCCGGGATCCTCCGGATGCTGATGATCATGATTCTCGGCCCCATCGCGGCGTCCGTCATCCAGCTGGCCGTCAGCCGCTCCCGCGAGTACGAGGCGGACGCCTCCGGTGCCCAGCTGACCGGCGACCCACTGGCCCTGGCCAGTGCCCTGCGCAAGCTCGACGCAGGAACGAAACAGCTGCCGCTCCCCCCGGAGCCGAGGATCGAGACCGCGAGCCACATGATGATCGCGAATCCGTTCCGCCCCGGCCAGGGCATGTCCAAACTCTTCTCGACGCATCCGCCCATGGCGGAGCGCATCGCCCGGCTGGAGCAGATGGCGGGCCCCCGCCCCTGAGAGGCTGTCGGGTGACCTCGGACCGGGCGGCCACGCCCTGGCACGCACGCTTCCCGCGTTGTCGTCGGTCGACGACGCTCCGCGTCGCCTCCCTCCTCCGCCTTGGAATCGCACGCACCAGACCGCGTCCGCTTTTCCGGTCCGAGGTCACCCGACAGCCTCTGAGAGGCTGTCGGGACTCCATCGCCGCGCCGGCTCACGCGGGCGGCCCCGGACGAGAAGTCCGGGGCCGCTCGGGGCGATCAGCGGGCGCCGAAGGCCTCGTCGCTCGGGACCACCTCGCGGCCCAGCGGCATCAGCGAGATGGGGATCATCTTCAGGTTCGCCCAGCCGAAGGGGATACCGATGATCGACACGAACAGCGGGATGCTGGTGATCAGGTGCCCCAGCGCGAGCCACCATCCGGCGAAGACGAGCCAGATCACATTGCCGACGCAGGACGGCGCACCCGCGTCGGGCCGCTCCACGGTCGTCCGCCCGAACGGCCACAGCACATAACCGGCGATCCTCAGGGACGCGATGCCGAACGGGATCGTCACGATCAGCACGAAGCAGATGATCGCGGCGACGAGGTAGCCGAGGGCCATCCAGAACCCGCAGAGCACCACCCACAGGATGTTCAGGATCAGCTGTATGAGCTTCATGGTCACTCGCCTTCCGAAGGTTTTGCCCGTCGTCGCTCTGCATGGTCAGTATCAGCCCCGGTCACGGACAGCAGTAACCGGAACGGGCCCGTGGAGTGACAAGGAGCGCAGGCGGACGGCCCGAGCCCCGCGGTCCCGCCCCACTGTCAGTGCCGTCATTCACCATGAACGCATGAACGACACCGAGCAGTTGCTCGCAGCCGCGGAGAAGACCGTCCGCACCGCCTCGCGCCGGGAGAGGCACCTCCTCCTGCCGGACGCCGATGCGCCGGGGCACACCTGGTACGCGGATCAGCCCGACCTCGCCCGGCGGCTCGGCAGCTGGCTGGACGGCACCGCGTGGTACTCCGAGGAGGCCGAGGACGAAACGGCCGATCCGGCGCCCTGGCCGGAGTTCAGCGCCCGCACCTGACCCATGGGCGGCCGGGGCGCCGCCCGCTCATGGAGCGCGCAGGCAACCACGTCACAGGCACGGGCGTCTTGGATTCCAGGAACGAGTGACGGGTAGGTTCGCACGCATGAGCATTATCGGATGGATCATTCTCGGACTGGTGGCCGGAGTCATCGCCAAGGTCCTGCTGCCGGGCCGTGACCCGGGCGGCCTGGTCGGCACCACCCTCATAGGCATCGTCGGCGCCTTCCTCGGCGGCTGGATATCGTCGCGCTTCCTCGACCGCCCCATCGCCAACGACTTCTTCGACACGGCCACTTGGATCGCCGCCATCGGTGGTTCGCTGGTCCTGCTGATCCTCTACCGGCTGCTGTTCGGGAACTCCCGCGAACGCCGCTGACGCCCGTCCGTGCCGAAGGTGCCCAACCCGGTCTCGCGCAGGGTCACGTTGAGCCGGCCGCGGCTCATCCCCGTCGCGGGATCGGCGGTCCCGGGACAGACCTTCGGCACGCCGTGGAACGCGAAACGTGACGGCCCGCCGAACACGAACAGATCGCCCGAGGCCAACTCCACGTCCGTGTAGGGCTTTCCGCGGTTCTCCGTGTTGCCGAAGCGGAAGACGCAGGTGTCGCCGATGCTGAGTGACACCACCGGAGCGCCGGACCGCTCCTCCTTGTCCTGGTGCATGCCCATCCGCGCCGCCCCGTCGTAGAAGTTGATGAGCGCGGTGTCCGGCGCGTACGTCCGTACCGGACTCTCGTCCCCGTACGCAGCGGCCAACGCCTCGCGACCCAACGCCGCCAGCCAGTCGGGGAATTCGGCCACCCGCGCGCCGTTCACATCGTCGGCCGTGCGCGAATACCGGTACGGCTGCCAGTGCCACCCCACACAGACCGTCTGCACGGACATCACCCCGCCGCCCGGCAGGACCGTGTGTCGCAGGGGCACGGGCCCGCGCGCCCATTCCCGGCAGGCCGCCACCAGCTCCCGCCGGCGCTCCGGCGACAGCCACTCCGGCACATGCACGGCTCCCGGCGCGACGACGGTACGAGGCCTCGGGAAGAGTCCGGACATCTCAACGCACCGCCAGGGCGCCTTCCAGCCCCAGGAGCCGCTCCTTGCGCTCCACGCCGCCCGCGTAACCCCGCAGCGCCCCGTCCGCGCCGATCACCCGATGGCACGGCCGCACGACCAGCAGCGGATTGCGCCCGATCGCCGTCCCCACGGCCCGAACCCCCGCCCCCGGGGTGCCGACGCGTTCGGCGATCTGCCCGTAGGACACGGTCTCCCCGTACGGGACGGTGTCCAGGGCGGCCCACACCCGGCGCTGGAAGTCGGTGCCCACGCCGTCCGCGTACACGATGTCGAAGCGGGTCAGCCGCCCCGCGAAGTACTCCCGCAGCTGAGCGGCGATCCCCGCGAAGGCCTCCGGGACATGGATCCACCCGTCCTGGACGACCGCGGCGCCCTTCTGGCCGGGCAGCGAGAGCGAGGCGAGCGCCACCCCGCCGGTGATCTCTTCGCCGACCAGCAGCAGTTCACCCAGCGGGCTGTCGACCGTTGCGTACATGGTCATGACTCGTCCCTTTCCTGCACGTCATGCCGGGATTCGACTGGATCGTCGCCCGACATGGACAAGTCTGCGTTCCCCGCTCCGGCATGACCGGCGGTTTTCGGACATCGCGCCCCGGGTGCGGAGCGGAGTGCCCCGCTCCGCACGCCGAAGGGGCGGGACCTACCGGTAGTTCACGAACTGCACTGCGAAGTCGAAGTCCTGGCCCTTCAGTAGCGCCTGCACGGCCTGTAGATCGTCCCGGCTCTTCGAGCTGACCCGCAGCTCATCACCCTGGACCTGCGCCTTGACGCCCTTCGGGCCCTCGTCACGAATGATCTTCGCCACCTTCTTGGCGTTCTCCTGGGAGATGCCCTCCTCGATCGTGGCGAAGATCTTGTACTCCTTGCCGGACAGCTGCGGCTCGCCCGCGTCCAGCGACTTCAGCGAGATGCCGCGCTTGATCAGCTTGGACTGGAAGATGTCGAGGATCGCCTTGACCCGCTCCTCGCCGTTCGCCTCCATCAGGATCTTCTCGCCGGACCAGGAGATCGAGGCGCCGGTGCCCTTGAAGTCGTAACGCTGCGAGATTTCCTTGGCGGCCTGGTTGAGGGCGTTGTCGACCTCCTGCCGCTCGACCTTCGAGACGATGTCGAAACTGGAGTCGGCCATGACGTGTGGCTCCTTGTATCGGGGGTTCGGGAACGGGGTGCATACGGGCGGCGGCGGGCCTGCCGGCCCCGCGTCGCCGATCAAAGCCTAAGGGCTGTCCCGCAATCCCTGGCGGGCGTGCGGCGTCAGCCACGGCACCTCGCCGCGTTGTCGGAACGCCCGAATACATCCAGTATTCGGGCGTTCCTCCGCCTTGCGATGCACCGCATCCGACGCCGCACGCCGATCCACCAGGGATTATGAGACAGCCCTTGGCCACCCGCGCCCGATCGGGCCGCTGATCAATCCGGTGGCGAAGCACCCCCGGGCATCGGGTATCGTTTACGTCGTTGCCACGGGGCACCGCCGAAAAGCGGTTCTCATGGCGGCAATCCCTGGCGGTGTGCCCGAGTGGCCAAAGGGAGCAGACTGTAAATCTGCCGGCTCAGCCTACCCAGGTTCGAACCCTGGCGCCGCCACATGGTAAGGCCCCTGTCTCAGACAGGGGCCTTCTTTGTTTGCTGCTGCGAGGCTGCGAGACCGTAGGAACCGCGAAAGGCCGTGAACATGGAATCCGTACTGGTCAGCGCCTGTCTGCAGGGCGTGCCCTGCCGCTTTGACGGCCGCGGCAAGGCCTCGGCCGCGGTGACCGCGGCCATCGGCGACCGACGCCCCGTGGCCTTCTGCCCCGAGGTCTCCGCCGGACTGCCCACCCCGCGCCGCCCCGCCGAGATCACCGGCGGCGACGGCCACGACGTGCTGGACGGCCGCGCCCGCGTCGTCGACGACACCGGGCACGACGTGACGGAGGAGTTCGTGGACGGCGCGGAAAGGGCGCTGGAGGCCGCGCGCCGGACCGGGTGCACCGAGGCGTTGCTGATGGCGCGCAGCCCTTCCTGCGGGCGCGGAACGGTCTATGACGGTACGTTCACGGGCGAGCTCCGCGAGGGCGACGGCGTCACCGCCGCGCTGCTGGAGCGCCACGGCATCGCCGTCCGCCCGGCACCGGGCGCCTGAGAGGCTCGCGCGGCCGGGTCCGACGCCCCGCGGCGCCGGACGGCCGCCCCGGCCCGCCCGGTCAGTTCCCCGCGATGTCCTTGACCGCGACCGCCACCGGTACGTTCCCCGAGATGAGCTCCAGCGTCAGCCCCGCCGTCGCCGGGGTCTCCAGCAGCTCCAGCAGCGCCGCCGCCACGTCGTCGCGCGGCACCGGCCCGCGACCGGTCGACGCGGTCAGCAGGACCGTCCCCTTGCCCGCGTCGTTCGTCAGCATGCCGGGGCGCAGGATCGTCCAGTCGAGCGCGGCCCTGGAGCGCACGTACGCGTCCGCCGCGCCCTTGGCCCGCAGATACGCGTCGAAGACCTCGTCGCCCGGGTGGTCGGGGTCGGCGCCCATCGAAGAGACCACGACGTAGCGCCGTACGCCCGCCCGTTCCGCCGCGTCCGCGAACAGCACCGCCGCCCCGCGATCCACCGTCTCCTTGCGTGCCGAGCCGCTGTCCGGGCCCGCACCGGCCGCGAAGACCGCCGCGTCGGCGCCGCGCAGCACCTGCGCCACCTCCTCCACGGAGGCGGATTCGAGATCCAGGACGACCGGCTCGGCACCCGCCGCCCGGAGGTCCTCGCCCTGGTCCGGATTGCGGATCACGCCCACGGCTTCGTCCCCGCGCGCGGCGAGCAGCCGCTCCAGCCGCAGCGCGATCTGACCATGTCCACCTGCGATGACAATGCGCATGGTCACGACCGTACGCCGCGACGGCCCGCCGCGCTCAGGGCCCGCCGCAAGGACCGGAATCCGGTCTCTCCTGGTGGGGCAGGCCGAGGGCGACGACGGTCTCGGAGTCGCCGTACTCGCGCACCGCGCTCGTCCGCGCCACCACCCGCCCGCGATGCACCACGATCCGGCTGTAGGCGAGCGAGAGCACGCCCGGGAGCTGCTCCCCGCGCACGGCGAGCAGCTCGGCCGGGAAGCCCGCCTCGACCCTGACGCCGGGCAGCCCCGTCGCCGCCCTGGCCACCGAGGACACCGCCTCGTACGCCTCCGTGGCCGGCAGTCCGTGCTGCGAGGCCAGCAGATAGGCGGCCTCCAGCGGATCGCCGCGGCCCACGGGGTTCGCGATGTCCCGCAGCGCCCCGCTGCCCGCCGCGACCCGCACTCCGGCCGCCCGCAGCAGCCGTACGGGCGCGGTGCCCCGGCCCTCCGCGCCGCAGCAGCCGCCCTGGGGGAGGCAGATCACCGTCACCCCGGCCGCGGCCAGCTGGTCGGCGGCGCGGGCGGCGGCCTGCGGGGGGAGCAGGGAGAGGCCGGCGCACGGGCCGAGGGAGACGCCGGGCCGCAGCCCGCCGGCCATGGCGGCCAGCCGGCCGAGCCGGGCCGGATCGTCGCCGTCGGTGTGCAGATCGACGGGGCAGCCCTGTTCGGCGGCGACCTCCAGGACGGCTTCCGCGTACCCCGCCGGGTCCGGATCGAGGTCCGGGCAGCCGCCGACCGCACCGACCCCCATCTTCACCGCGTCGCGCAGCATGGCCAGGTTGTCGGCGCCCGCGACGCCGGTGAGCAGCCGGGGCACGGCGACCGGGGTCAGGTCGGCCAGTCCGCTCAGCGAACGGCGTGCCTGCAGTACGGCTTCGAGCGAGGCGAGGCCCTGGACGTCCCCGATCCGCACATGCGAGCGCAGCGCCGTGGCGCCGTGGCCGAGCTGCAGCAGCGCGGCCTCGATGGTGCGGCGCCGAATGTCCTCCGGGCGGTGCGACACCGGTCCAGGGGTGCCGGGACCCGTGCCGTCGGCGGTGAGCGCGGTGTCGCTGTGGGCGTGGGGTTCGGCGGGGGCGGGGAGCAGTAGATAGCCGCGCAGGTCCATCCGGGGGCCGGGTGCGGTCAGGCTGCCCGCGGTGCCGACGGCCTCGATGCGGCCGCCGCCGAGCCGTACGTCCACGACGCGGCCGTCGGTGAGACGGGCGCCGCAGAGCACCAGGCCGGCCCCGGCCGAGGTGACGGTGTCGGGGCTGCTGGACGCATCGGCCGCGTCGGCGGCGTGGTCGTCCGGCTGCCACGGCTGGCTGTCGGGCATCGCGCTCCTGGGAAATGGGGGCAAGATCACGCAGAGTGAATCGAGCCTAGGGGCGTGTTCGGCCGGGTTCGAGGAGGAGAGAAATAGTCGTACCGGTGTGGCCCCGGGGATGCGTGGGGCGCGGGTGCACGGTTGCGGCGGAGGGTGCCTCGCGGGGAGGCCGAGGCGCTGCTCAGGCGGCCGGTGGACGGTCTTCAGGGCTGTCGATCACGGGATCGGCGGGGTGTCGATCAAGGCCGCCGGATGGGCCTTCGAAACGGATTTGGGCGATCGGCGACAGCCGTGTAATGTCTTCATCGCTCGCCCCAATAGCTCAGTCGGTAGAGCGTCTCCATGGTAAGGAGAAGGTCTGCGGTTCGATTCCGCATTGGGGCTCTGGTGATCGGGAAACCCCGCTTCGGTGGGGGGACTCGTCATCAAAGCGGTGTAGCTCAGTCGGTAGAGCAAGCGGCTCATAATCGCTGTGTCACCGGTTCAAGTCCGGTCACCGCTACTTACGGTAGCCGATTGTGGGGTCGGTCCTTCGATCGGCTACTCTTTTTTGCGTTCATCCGTCCATCCGTCCGTCCAAGGAGCACTCACGTGGCTGCCACCGACGTCCGCCCGAAGATCACGCTGGCCTGCGTGGAGTGCAAGGAGCGGAACTACATCACCAAGAAGAACCGGCGTAACAACCCGGACCGTCTTGAGATGAAGAAGCACTGCCCGCGCTGCAACTCGCACACTGCGCACCGCGAAACGCGCTGAAACAGGCTCGTACACGAGGCCGTCCCCATTGGGGGCGGCCTCGTGTCGTTGTATGAAGGCTGTTCTTCGGCCTGTTCATCTTTCATCAGGAGGTAGCGAGCTCATGGCGCTCGACCAGTCCTTCGTGGGGCGGACCTATCCGCCCACCCCGCCGTACGAGGTCGGCCGGGAGAAGATCCGCGAGTTCGCCGAGGCGGTGGGCGACGCGAATCCGGTGTACGTCGACCCCGAGGCCGCCAAGGCGTTCGGCCACAGCGATGTGATCGCCCCGCCGACCTTCGTGTTCTCGATCACCTTCAAGGCCGCCGGGCAGGTGGTGCAGGATCCGCAGCTGGGTCTGGACTACAGCCGGGTGGTGCACGGTGACCAGAAGTTCGCCTATGTGCGCCCCGTCCGGGCGGGGGACCGGCTGACGGTCACCTCGACCATCGAGGGCATCAAGTCCTTGGCGGGCAACGACATCCTGGACATCCGTGGCGAGGTCCACGACGAGTCCGGTGAGCATGTGGTGACCGCGTGGACGAAGCTGGTGGCGCGCGCCGCCGAGGAGGCGTGATGACGGCGAAGGTCGCATACGAGTCGGTCGAGGTCGGTACGGAGCTGTCGGCGCAGTCCTTCCCGGTGACCCGGGCGACGCTGGTGCAGTACGCGGGCGCTTCCGGCGACTTCAACCCGATCCACTGGAACGAGAAGTTTGCCCGCGAGGTCGGACTGCCGGATGTGATCGCGCACGGCATGTTCACCATGGCCGAGGCGATCCGGGTGGTCACGGACTGGGTCGGCGACCCGGGTGCGGTCGTCGAGTACGGGGTGCGGTTCACCAAGCCGGTCGTCGTGCCGAACGACGACGACGGCGCCCTGATCGAGGTCGGCGCCAAGGTCGCCGCCCTGCTGGACGACAAGCAGGTGCGGGTGGATCTGACGGCCATGAGCGAGGGCAAGAAGGTGCTGGGCATGTCCCGCGCGGTGGTGCGGCTCGGCTGAGGCCGCGCCGCGCGACGCACGTAACGCGACGCAAGCAAGGGCACGGTCCACGAGGCCGTGCCCTTGCTCGTGGGGGCGGACCGGTTGACTCGGTTAGTGATTGAGCACTAACTTTCTCGCATGGCAAGGATGAGTGCAGAAGAGCGGCGTGAGAGCGTCATCCGAGCGGCGATCATCGAGTTCGCCCGCGGTGGGTACAGCGCCACCTCCACCGAGGTGATCGCCAAGCGCGTCGGTGTCTCGCAGCCGTACCTCTTCCGTCTTTTCCCCAACAAGCAGGCCATGTTCCTCGCGGCCGTCGAGCGGTGCTTCGCGGACACCCGCAAGGTCTTCGCCGAGGCCGCGGAGGGGCTCAAGGGTGATGCGGCGGTGACGGCGATGGCCGCCGCGTACCAGCGGCTCATCGTCGACGACCCCGAAAAGCTCCAGATGCAGATGCAGACGTACGCGGCCGTGGCGAGTGCCAGGGCCGCGGGGGATCACGAGTTCGGAGAGACGGTGCGCGCCGCCTGGGCCGAGATGTGGGGCGACGTCCACCTCGCTCTCGGCGCCGACGTCGAGGAGACGACGACGTTCTTCGCGTACGGAATGCTCATCAACACACTGGCCTCGCTCGGCTTCCCGGCCGAGCACCGGGTCTGGTCGGGGTTCTACGACGCGGCCAGGCCGATCGCCTGAACAGTGCGACCGGGTTCCGCCCGGTTTTCTGCCCAGAGAAGTTAGTCATTGATAACTAACCCCCAGGGGGAGCAGTGAACCAGCACACAGCAGGCCGCTCGGGAGCAGTCTGGGCCCTTGTCATCACCAGCGTCGCCGGATTCATGGCGGCCCTCGACAACCTCGTGGTCACCACCGCCCTGCCCTCCATCCGCAAGAGCCTCGGCGGCGAGCTCGCCGAGCTGGAATGGACGGTGAACGCCTACACCCTCACCTTCGCCGTCCTGCTGATGCTCGGGGCGGCCCTCGGCGACAGGTTCGGCCGCCGCCGGCTCTTCCTCGCCGGGCTCACCGTCTTCACCGGCGCCTCCGCCGCGGCCGCCCTCTCGCCGGGGATCAACGAACTGATCGCCTTCCGGGCGGTCCAGGGCGTGGGCGCCGCGATCATGATGCCGCTGACGCTCACCCTGCTCACGGCCGCCGTGCCGCCCGCCCGCCGCGGCGCCGCGCTCGGCATCTTCAGCGCGGTCACCGGACTGGCCGTGGCCAGCGGGCCCCTGATCGGCGGCAGCCTCACCGAGCACCTGTCCTGGCAGTGGATCTTCTGGCTGAACGTCCCGGTGGGTCTGGCCCTGCTGCCGCTGGCACGGCTGCGCCTGACGGAGTCGTACGCGCCGGACGCACGGCTCGACATCCCCGGCACGCTCCTGGTCAGCGGCGGACTGTTCGGCATCGTCTACGGCCTGGTCAACGCCAACTCCGACGGCTGGACCAGCCCCACCGTCCTCGGCGCGCTGATCGTGGGTGGGGCGCTCATAGCCGGCTTCATCCACCACGGGTTCCGCGCGAAGAGCCCCATGCTGCCCATGCGGCTCTTCCGTGACCGCGCGTTCTTCGGGATCAACATGGCGAGCATGCTGATGTTCCTGGGCATGTTCGGTTCGATCTTCCTGCTCAGCCAGTACTTCCAGGGCGTGCTGGGCTACTCGCCCACCGAGGCCGGCCTGCGGATGCTGCCCTGGACCGGAATGCCGATGCTGGTCGCGCCCGTTGCGGGGATGCTCTCCGACCGGTTCGGCGGCCGTCCGGTGGTCGTGGCCGGACTCGTTCTCCAGGCGGTCGGCCTCGCGTTCTTCGCGGCGATCATCGCGCCCGACGCCTCGTACGTCTCGCAGCTGCCCGGCCTGATCGTCGGCGGGGTCGGCATGGCCCTGTACTTCGCACCCGCGGCCAGTCTCGTGATGTCCAGCGTCCGCCCCGAGGAGCAGGGCATCGCCTCCGGCGCCAACAACGCCCTGCGCGAGGTCGGCGGAACCCTCGGGGTCGCCGTGCTCGCCACGGTCTTCTCCTCACAGGGCGGTTACGAGTCCGCCCGGTCCTTCACGGACGGGACTGTTCCGGCGGTGTGGATCGGTGCCTCGGCGGTGGCTCTGGCCGCCCTCGCCGCCCTGCTGATCCCGGGCCGCCGCGGCACCTCGGCCCCGGAGTCCGCGGTGGTCGAGAAGCGTGCCGCCGTCGCCGCCTGAGAGCCTGTCGGGTGACCTCGGATCGGATAGCGGACGCGGTCTGGTGCGTGCGCTTCCAAGGCGGAGGAGGGAGTCGACGCGGAGCGTTGGCGACCGACGACAACGCGGGAAGCGTGCGTGCCAGGGCGTGGCCGCCCGGTCGGAGGTCACCCGACAGGCTCTGAGCCGTGCTTCCGCGCGCACGGTCCGTGGCCCCGCCCGAGCGGCGGGGGCACGGACCGTACCCTTGTCCCCGTGCAGGAACTCCATGACGCCCCTCTCGCCCCCCTGACCACCTTCCGGCTGGGCGGCCCCGCCGCCCGCCTCCTCACGGCGACGACCGACGCCGAGGTGATCGAAGCCGTGCGCGAGGCCGACGGGAGCGGTACCCCGCTGCTCGTCATCGGCGGCGGCAGCAATCTGGTCATCGGCGACAAGGGCTTCGAAGGCACCGCCCTGCGCATCGCGACCAAGGGCTTCGCGCTGAACGGCACGACACTGGAACTCGCCGCCGGTGAGATCTGGACGGACGCCGTGGCCCGCACCGTCGAAGCCGGTCTCGCGGGCATCGAGTGCCTGGCCGGAATCCCGGGCTCCGCCGGTGCGACCCCGATCCAGAACGTCGGCGCGTACGGCCAGGAGGTCTCCTCCACCATCACGGAGGTCGTCGCCTACGACCGGTACACCCGGGAAACGGTCACCGTCCCGAACGCCGACTGCGCGTTCTCGTACCGGCACAGCCGCTTCAAGGCCGAACCCGACCGTTTCGTGGTGCTGCGTGTCCGCTTCGAGCTGGAGGACGCGGGCGGCCTGTCCGCGCCGCTGCGGTACGCCGAGACGGCCCGCGCCATGGGCGTCGAACAGGGCGAGCGCGTGCCCGCGGCGGCGGCCCGGGAAACGGTGCTCGGGCTCCGCGCCGGCAAGGGCATGGTGCTGGACCCGGAGGACCACGACTCCTGGTCGGCGGGCTCCTTCTTCACCAACCCGATCCTGGAGGAGGCGGAGTACGAGGCGTTCCTCGCCCGCGCCAAGGACCGGCTCGGCCCCGAGGTGACGCCCCCCGCCTTCCCCGCGGACGGGGGACGCATCAAGACCTCGGCGGCCTGGCTCATCGACAAGGCCGGATTCACCAAGGGATACGGCACCGGGCCGGCCCGAATCTCCACCAAGCACACCCTCGCCCTCACCAACCGCGGTGAGGCGACCACCGAGGACCTCCTCGCGCTCGCCCGCGAGGTCGTCTCCGGAGTCCGCGAGGCATTCGGCGTCACGCTCGTCAACGAACCCGTGACGGTCGGCGTGAGCCTCTAAGGTTTCCCGCGGCTAGGGTTGCTCGCGGCCGCGCCGCTCAGTACGCCACGCCCACGCCCTGCTTCACCGACGCCGGATCGTCGACCAGCGCCAGCATCGCGTGCGCCACATCGGCGCGCGAGATGGTCCGGCCGCTGCGCGGAGTGCTGCCGACGGCCGTGCGGTACTTCCCCGTCAGCGGTCCGTTGGTGAGCTTCGGCGGCCGTACGGACGTCCAGTCCGTCGCACTCCGGGCCAGCGCGGCCTCCATCCGCGTGAGGTCCGCGTAGACCTCCTTGAGGATCGCCCCGACCACCTTGCGGACCAGCCGGTCCAGCAGCGGGTCGTCGGCCGGCCGGGGGCCGACCGGGGCCGCGCTGACCACCAGCAGCCGCCGCGCCCCCTCGGCCTCCATCGCCGCCAGGACCACCCCGGTGAGCCGCTCGGCGACCCCGTCCGCCTTCCGGTCGCGCGAGCCGAGCGCGGAGAGCACCGCGTCCCGGCCCGCGACCGCCTCGCGCAGCGCCCCCGGCTCGTCCATGCGCGCGGCCGTGTGGACCTGTACGTCGGAAAGCAGGACGGGCAGCCGCGCCGGGTCGCGGACCACCGCCGTCACCTCGTGGCCCGCCTCCACCGCCTGGCGGACGATCTCCTGACCGACGCCGCCCGTCGCGCCGAACACCGTGATCCTCATTGCGCACCCTCCCAGGGTGGGTAAGTACTCACTCACCCATAGAGTGAGTGGATACTCACCAACTCGTCAAGCTTCGCTGGAGTGCACATGGAGCAGAAGCCGGCCCGCGTCCGCATCATCGACGCCGCCCACCAGCTGATGCTCACCATCGGCCTGGCCCGCGCCACCACCAAGGAGATCGCCAGAGCCGCGGGCTGCTCCGAGGCCGCGCTCTACAAGCACTTCGCGAGCAAGGAAGAGCTGTTCGTGTCCGTGCTCAAGGAACGGCTGCCCAGGCTCAACCCGCTGCTGAAACGGCTCATCGCCTCCCCGGGATCGGGGGAGCGCACCGTCGAGCAGAACCTCACCGAGATCGCCCGCCAGGCCGCACTCTTCTACGAGCAGAGCTTCCCGATCGCCGCCTCGCTGTACGCCGAGCCCAGGCTCAAGGAACGCCACAACGAGGCAATGAGAGAACTCGGCACCGGCCCGCACACGCCCATCCGCGGCCTGGACGCCTACCTCCGCTCCGAGCAGGCGGCCGGCCGGGTGCGGGCCGACGCGGACACCTACGCGGCCGCCTCGCTGCTGCTGGGGGCCTGCGTGCAGCGGGCGTTCGCCTACGAGGCCACGGCGGGCGGTGCGCCGCCGCAGTCCCTCGACGCGTTCGCCGCGTCCCTGGCGAGCACGCTGATGCGGGGCGTCGGGGTCTGACCCCCGGGGCCGGACCGGTCCTGTCCCGCGGGCTTCGCCAGCCAGTCGTCGACGCCCGCCAGGAGCTCCGCCCGTACCGGGGCGGGCGCGGCGGAGCCCCGTACCGACTGGCGGGCCAGCTCCGCGAGCTCCTCGTCCGTGAACGCGTGATGGCGTCGCACGAGGTCGTACTGCGCGGCCAGCCGGGAACCGAAGAGCAGCGGATCGTCCGCGCCCAGCGCCATCGGCACCCCGGCGTCGAACAGTTTGCGCAGGGGTACGTCGGCGGGCTTCTCGTAGACGCCCAGCGCCACGTTCGACGCCGGGCAGACCTCGCAGGTCACTCCGCGCTCCGCCAGCCTGCGCAGCAGCCGCGGGTCCTCGGCGGCCCGTACGCCGTGCCCGATCCGGGCCGCGTCGAGATCGTCCAGGCAGTCCCGCACACTGGCGGGGCCGGACAGCTCACCGCCGTGCGGCGCCGCCAGCAGACCGCCCTCGCGGGCGATGGCGAAGGCCCGGTCGAAGTCCCGGGCCATCCCGCGGCGCTCGTCGTTGGAGAGCCCGAACCCGACCACGCCCCGGTCCGCGTACCGCACCGCGAGCCGGGCGAGGGTGCGGGCGTCCAGCGGATGCTTCATCCGGTTGGCCGCGATCACCACCCGGATCGGCAGACCCGTCTCGCGCGTCGCGCTGTCCACCGCGTCCAGGATGATCTCGATCGCCGGGATCAGCCCGCCGAGCAGCGGGGCGTACGAGGTGGGGTCGACCTGGATCTCCAGCCAGCCGGAGCCGTCCGCGACGTCCTCCTGGGCCGCCTCGCGCACCAGCCGCTGAATGTCCTCGGGGGACCTGAGGCAGGACCGGGCGATGTCGTAGAGCCGCTGGAAGCGGAACCACCCGCGCTCGTCCGTGGCCCGCAGTTTCGGCGGCTCGCCGCCGGTCAGGGCATCCGGAAGATGCACGCCGTACTTGTCGGCGAGTTCGAGCAGGGTCGTCGGCCGCATCGACCCGGTGAAATGCAGGTGCAGGTGGGCCTTGGGCAACAGCCGTACATCACGCTCCATCCCAAGATCCTGCCGCACGCGTGGGGTCGAGCGGTAGCCGCTTTCCCCATCGAGTTGACGCCCGAACAGAGAAGCGACCCCCGGCCGGAGCCGGGGGTCGCCACCGAATGTGCGGGACGCGCTACGCCTTGGCCTCGGCCAGCAGCTTCTGGAGCCGCGAGACGCCCTCGACGAGGTCGTCGTCGCCCAGGGCGTACGAGAGCCGCAGGTAGCCCGGCGTACCGAAGGCCTCGCCCGGTACGACCGCGACCTCGGCCTCGTCCAGGATCAGCGCCGCCAGCTCCACCGAGGTGGCCGGACGCTTTCCGCGGATCTCCTTGCCGAGCAGCTCCTTCACCGAGGGGTACGCGTAGAACGCGCCCTCGGGCTCCGGGCACAGCACCCCGTCGATCTCGTTGAGCATCCGGACGATGGTCTGCCGGCGCCGGTCGAAGGCGGTACGCATCTCGGCGACCGCGTCCAGGTCCCCGGAGACGGCGGCCAGCGCGGCGACCTGGGCCACGTTGGAGACATTGGACGTGGCGTGCGACTGGAGGTTGGTCGCGGCCTTGACGACGTCCTTGGGGCCGACGATCCAGCCCACCCGCCAGCCGGTCATCGCGTAGGTCTTGGCGACACCGTTGACCACGATGCACTTGTCGCGCAGCTCGGGCACGATCGCGGGCAGCGAGGTGAACTTCGCGTCGCCGTAGACCAGGTGCTCGTAGATCTCGTCGGTCAGCACCCACAGGCCGTGCTCGACGGCCCAGCGGCCGATCGCCTCGGCGTCGGCCTCGCTGTACACGGCGCCGGTGGGGTTCGACGGCGAGACGAACAGGACGACCTTCGTGCGCTCGGTGCGCGCCGCCTCCAGCTGCTCGACGGAGACCCGGTAGCCGGTGGTCTCGTCGGCCACGACCTCCACCGGGACGCCGCCGGCCAGCCGGATCGACTCGGGGTAGGTGGTCCAGTACGGAGCGGGGACGATGACCTCGTCGCCCGGGTCGAGGATCGCGGCGAACGCCTCGTAGATGGCCTGCTTGCCACCGTTGGTCACCAGGATCTGCGAGGTGTCGACCTCGTAGCCGGAGTCGCGCAGCGTCTTCTCGGCGATGGCGGCCTTGAGCTCCGGGAGCCCTCCTGCCGGGGTGTAGCGGTGGTACTTCGGGTTGCGACAGGCCTCGACCGCGGCGTCGACGATGTAGCCGGGGGTCGGGAAGTCGGGCTCACCGGCACCGAAGCCGATCACCGGACGGCCGGCGGCCTTGAGAGCCTTGGCCTTGGCGTCGACGGCGAGGGTGGCGGATTCGGAGATCGCACCGATGCGGGCGGAGACCCGGCGCTCGGAGGGGGAAGTTGCAGCGCTCATGGCCCCCATGGTCCCAGACCGTGATCCCTGTCGGCACAGGGGTTTCAGGGACCGGACACCACTCGGACAGCATGCGGACAAGATGCGACCAGGAGCGGTCGGGAGCTATCTGTTCGACGCCGGGCCGCTGAACACGTACACTCACCTGTCGTTGGCCTTCACCAGCCGCACCGTTTCCGCATCGGAACCATCCGGGGAGATGCGGTAGGTTGGTGGAAACCACAAAGGGTCGTAGCTCAATTGGTAGAGCACTGGTCTCCAAAACCAGCGGTTGGGGGTTCAAGTCCCTCCGGCCCTGCTACACACTCCTTCGCCAGGATGTGTGCGCATGTACGTACTTCAATGCACCGCCGTGCGGCTCCACCGGGCGCGGCACGGCCATGACCCGGAATCAGGTGAGAAGCGTGACGGACGCCGTGGGCTCCATCGACATGCCTGATGCCGAGGATGAAGTACCCGAGTCGAAGAAGAAGACCCGGAAGGGCGGCAAGCGCGGAAAGAAGGGCCCTCTGGGCCGTCTCGCGCTGTTCTACCGCCAGATCGTCGCCGAGTTGCGCAAGGTCGTCTGGCCGACTCGCAGTCAGCTGACGACTTACACCACAGTGGTGATTGTCTTCGTCGTCGTCATGATCGGTCTGGTTACCGTGATTGACTTCGGATTCCAGCGGGTCATCAAGTACGTCTTCGGCTGATCCCGCGGAGGGCGCCTCATGGGCGCCCCTTTCGCATGTTCCACCCATTTGTATCCAGGAAGAAGCAGCCACCGTGTCTGACCCGAACCTGAACGACGCCGTCGAGCCGACGGCGGGCGCCTTCGAGTCCGCCGAGGACGAGCTCGACATCGTCGAGGCGGCGGACGCCGAGGAGCCGGACCAGGCCGAAGCTGCCGACGCCGCCGCGGGTGAGCCCGCCGAGCAGGCCGCCCTGCACGTCGAGGACGAGGAAGAGGCCGCGGAGGCCGAGGCCGACTCCGAGAGCGACGAGGACGACGAGGAAGAGGAAGAGGCCGAGGCCGACTCCGAGAGCGACGAGGAAGAGGCCGAGCCGGCCGCCCCCGTCGACGCCGTCACGGCCCTGCGCGACGAGCTGCGCGGCCTTCCCGGCGAGTGGTACGTCATCCACACGTACGCCGGTTACGAGAAGCGCGTGAAGGCCAACCTGGAGCAGCGCGCCGTCTCGCTCAACGTCGAGGACTTCATCTACCAGGCCGAAGTGCCCGAGGAAGAGATCGTCCAGATCAAGAACGGCGAGCGCAAGAACGTCCGCCAGAACAAGCTCCCGGGCTACGTCCTGGTGCGCATGGACCTGACGAACGAGTCCTGGGGCGTCGTCCGCAACACCCCCGGCGTCACCGGCTTCGTGGGCAACGCCTACGACCCGTACCCGCTGACCCTGGACGAGATCGTCAAGATGCTCGCCCCGGAGGCCGAGGAGAAGGCCGCCCGCGAGGCCGCCGAGGCCGAGGGCAAGCCGGCTCCGGCCCGCAAGGTCGAGGTCCAGGTGCTCGACTTCGAGGTGGGCGACTCGGTCACCGTCACCGACGGCCCGTTCGCGACGCTGCAGGCGACGATCAACGAGATCAACGCCGACTCGAAGAAGGTCAAGGGTCTCGTCGAGATCTTCGGCCGCGAGACCCCGGTCGAGCTCAGCTTCGACCAGATCCAGAAGAACTAGCGGCTCCCCGCCAGTTTCTGGACACATGCCTACCGAGCAGGTCAGACCGGCTGTGAAGCCCGTCTGACCTGCTCGGTTTTTGGTCGCGCAGCTATACCCGTTATCGTTGTGCGGTATGCCTCCATCCGGATGATCGGACGGCGGCGAAACACTCTCACTAGGACCCGGAGAGAGCAATGCCTCCCAAGAAGAAGAAGGTCACGGGGCTTATCAAGCTCCAGATCAACGCTGGTGCGGCCAACCCGGCCCCGCCGGTCGGCCCCGCGCTCGGCCAGCACGGCGTCAACATCATGGAATTCTGCAAGGCCTACAACGCCGCGACCGAGTCGCAGCGTGGCATGGTCGTGCCGGTGGAGATCACGGTCTACGAAGACCGTTCCTTCACCTTCGTCACCAAGACTCCGCCGGCCGCGAAGCTGATCCTCAAGGCCGCGGGCGTGGAGAAGGGCTCCGGCGAGCCGCACAAGACCAAGGTCGCCAAGCTGACGGCTGCCCAGGTCCGTGAGATCGCCACGACGAAGCTCCCCGACCTGAACGCCAACGACCTCGACGCCGCGTCGAAGATCATCGCTGGCACCGCCCGTTCCATGGGCATCACGGTCGAAGGCTGATTCAGCCCCTCAGATCCTCAGTGGTAGGGCCAAGCGCTGGCCCGCACCACGACTCCACACCCTGAAACCAACAGGAGTAGAAGTGAAGCGCAGCAAGAACCTCCGCGCTGCGGACGCCAAGGTCGACCGGTCGCGCAACTACGCGCCGCTCGAGGCCGTCCGTCTCGCCAAGGACACCGCCTCCACCAAGTTCGACGGCACCGTCGAGGTCGCGTTCTGCCTGGGTGTCGACCCGCGCAAGGCCGACCAGATGGTCCGTGGCACCGTGAACCTCCCGCACGGCACCGGCAAGACCGCCCGGGTCCTGGTCTTCGCGACCGGTGACCGTGCTGCGGCCGCGGAAGCCGCGGGCGCCGACATCGTCGGCGCCGACGAGCTCATCGACGAGGTGGCGAAGGGCCGTCTGGACTTCGACGCCGTCGTCGCGACCCCGGACCTCATGGGCAAGGTCGGCCGCCTCGGCCGGGTGCTCGGTCCGCGTGGTCTGATGCCGAACCCGAAGACCGGCACCGTCACCCCCGATGTCGTGAAGGCTGTCAACGACATCAAGGGCGGCAAGATCGAGTTCCGCGTCGACAAGCACTCGAACCTGCACTTCATCATCGGCAAGACCTCGTTCGACGAGACCAAGCTGGTGGAGAACTACGCAGCGGCGCTGGAGGAGATCCTCCGTCTGAAGCCGTCCGCCGCCAAGGGCCGCTACATCAAGAAGGCCACCCTGGCCACCACGATGGGCCCCGGCATTCCGCTGGACGCCAACCGCACCCGTAACCTCCTCGTCGAGGAGGACCCGGCCGCCGTCTGAGCCCTCGCGCTCGGCAGCAAGCCGCGTCACGTGTGACATTGACGGGCCCCGCAACCTTTCGAGGTGCGGGGCCCGTCCTTGTATCCGTATTGCCGGGGGCTGTGTCCGAGCCGTGCGTTAGCGTGAGGCCCCGACAGAGCCGAACGAGGGGTGGAAGCGGACATGAGGACCAATACCGTGCGACGCGTGTGTCTGTCGGTGGTGGCGGCAGCGGCGCTGACGCCGGTCGCGGCCTGCAGCGGATCGGACGGCGGCAAGAGCGACAACAACGGCGGCGGCGTCGTGAAGGCCGACCCGATCGCCGCGCTGCTCGACGTACAGAAGAAGACCGGTGGGGAGAGCTCGGCGAAGGTCGAGGGCACCACCCAGATGGGCACCACCATGTCCATGGAGCAGAGCGGCACCATCGACTGGACCGACGGTCTCACCGGCGCCATGGAGATCACCTACACCGGCGGCAGCATGGCGGACGCCATGAAGCAGACCGGCGGCACCGGCACGATGCAGGCCCGCTACTTCAAGGACGGCTACGTCGTCAACATGGGCGACGGCTTCGCGAAGCAGACCGGCGGCAAGCACTGGATCAGCTACGGCTACGCCGACCTCGCCAAGATAGCGGGCGCCTCCGGCGAGGCCATGAAGCAGCAGATGCAGAACACCACCCCCGACCAGGGCGTGAAGTCGCTGCTGGCCTCCGGCGACGTGAAGAAGGTCGGCAAGGAGGATGTACGGGGCGTCTCCGCCACGCACTACTCCGGCACCGTCGATGTCGCCGCTCTGACCGCGAAGAACTCCGAGCTCGACGCCGACCAGCTGGAGCAGCTGAAGAAGCAGCTGAGCGACGCCGGCATCACCACGGAGACGGTCGACATCTGGGTCGACGACAACGATCTGCTGGTCAAGAAGACCGAGCGCGGCCAGATGAAGACCGGCGAACTCAACTCGACGGTGTACTACAGCGACTACGGGACGAAGGTCTCGGTCGAGCAGCCCCCGGCCGCCGACACGGTCGACTTCGCCGAGCTGCTGAAGCAGCAGCAGGGAGCCGGTTCGGGCGCGTCCTGAACCTCCCGGGCCGCCCCGAGCGGGACGGATTTGCTCGGCGCGACTTCGGTCGCGTACTCTCCTACAGAAGCCAAAGACCGCTGGTCGTTGCTGCGCTCTCGCAAGAGGGAACAGTGACCGAAGGATCCGTTGAGTACGGGCGACCTGCGCAGGTGACTGTGGAAAGCTCCCGGACTTCGTTCGGTCGAGCTACGCCCTGGCGCCTGCGCCGGGGCGTTTCGTCTTTCCCGGCCCCTTCTGAGCGGTCCTCATCACCCGGAAGGAGGCCGACGCTCATGGCAAGGCCCGACAAGGCTGCCGCGGTAGCCGAGCTGACGGACCAGTTCCGCAGCTCGAACGCCGCCGTGCTGACCGAGTACCGGGGTCTCACCGTGGCGCAGCTCAAGACGCTGCGTCGTTCGCTCGGTGAGAACGCCCAGTACGCCGTGGTGAAGAACACGCTGACCAAGATTGCGGCCAACGAGGCCGGGATCACTTCGCTGGACGACCAGTTCACTGGTCCGACGGCGGTTGCCTTCATCACCGGTGACCCGGTGGAGTCGGCGAAGGGTCTTCGTGACTTCGCCAAGGAAAACCCCAACCTCATCATCAAGGGCGGTGTCCTTGACGGTAAGGCGCTGACCGCGGATGAGATCAAGAAGCTCGCGGACCTCGAGTCCCGCGAGGTTCTGCTCGCCAAGCTGGCGGGCGCCATGAAGGGCAAGCAGACTCAGGCTGCTCAGGTCTTCCAGGCGCTCCCGTCGAAGTTCGTCCGCACCGCGGAGGCGCTTCGTGCCAAGCAGGCCGAGCAGGGCGGTGCCGAGTAATTCGGCTCGCGCAATGATCGTCGCTCCCTAGGGCGACGGTCGCAGCGGGCCGAACGTACGCCCGCCTACATGTAACTCCGGCACCTGCCGAATTAGTGGAAGGACGCCATCATGGCGAAGCTGTCCCAGGACGACCTGCTCGCGCAGTTCGAAGAGATGACCCTCATCGAGCTCTCCGAGTTCGTGAAGGCCTTCGAGGAGAAGTTCGACGTCACCGCCGCCGCGGCCGTCGCCGTCGCCGGTCCGGCCGGCCCGGGTGCCGTTGCCGAGGCCGTCGAGGAGCAGGACGAGTTCGACGTCATCCTCACCGGCGCCGGCGAGAAGAAGATCCAGGTCATCAAGGTCGTGCGTGAGCTGACCTCGCTGGGTCTGAAGGAGGCCAAGGACCTCGTCGACGGCACCCCGAAGCCGGTCCTCGAGAAGGTCGCCAAGGAGGCCGCCGAGAAGGCTGCCGAGTCCCTCAAGGCCGCCGGCGCTTCCGTCGAGGTCAAGTGACTCAGGGAGTCTGCTGACTCCTTCTGGCGCCCCGTGCCGCACGGCACGGACGTCATCTGACGAAGGGCGATCACCCATCCGGGTGGTCGCCCTTCGGCGTACCCGAGGCGGCTGCCTTGCTCTTCCCGCGCCGACGAGTATGGTGATCTTCGCCGTTGCCTCTCGGGGGCGGCCGACCGGCGCCTGCAGGCGGTCGGGTGAGGACCTCGGGGCTTTGTCCCCGCAGAGGGGCCTTGACGAACCGCACGCGGCGCGCAATTCTCAGGACGCGTCGTCACATCGATCCGAATCCGAGGCATGGATCGTGGGCGAAGCGGGCAGTAAAGAAGAGCGCACCACGCGCAAGGGCTAGCCATAGGTGTTGAGAACAGCTGTTGAGAGCAACGTGGGTCTCTGAGAACCCCGACTGGACATCAGTGTGCCGTTTGGCTACACTGACCCTTTGCGCTGCCTGTTAGCTGCCTCCTGCCCGTCACCAGGGGCATGCCCTTGCTTGAGCACCGATGACTGATCGTCTCTGACCTGGCCTTCTTCGGTCGAATCAGGAACCGACTGCCATCGTGTCCGGCTTGGGACCGGTACGCGCGTAGTGAGTCCGAGCCCTCGGAAGGACCCCCTCTTGGCCGCCTCGCGCAACGCCTCGACCGCGAATACGAACAACGGTGCCAGCACCGCCCCGCTGCGCATCTCCTTTGCAAAGATCAAGGAGCCCCTCGAGGTTCCGAACCTCCTCGCGCTGCAGACCGAGAGTTTTGACTGGCTCCTCGGCAATGCCGCATGGAAGGCTCGCGTCGAGGCTGCTCTGGACAGTGGACAGAACGTCCCGACCAAGTCCGGCCTGGAAGAGATCTTCGAGGAGATCTCGCCGATCGAGGACTTCTCCGGGTCTATGTCGCTGACTTTCCGCGACCACCGCTTCGAGCCCCCGAAGAACTCGATCGACGAGTGCAAGGAGCGCGACTTCACGTTCGCCGCCCCGCTCTTCGTCACCGCCGAGTTCACCAACAACGAGACCGGCGAGATCAAGTCCCAGACGGTCTTCATGGGCGACTTCCCGCTCATGACCAACAAGGGCACCTTCGTCATCAACGGCACCGAGCGTGTCGTCGTGTCGCAGCTGGTCCGCTCGCCGGGTGTCTACTTCGACTCCTCCATCGACAAGACGTCCGACAAGGACATCTTCTCCGCCAAGATCATCCCGTCCCGGGGTGCCTGGCTGGAGATGGAGATCGACAAGCGCGACATGGTCGGTGTCCGTATCGACCGCAAGCGCAAGCAGTCCGTCACCGTTCTCCTGAAGGCTCTCGGTTGGACGACCGAGCAGATCCTGGAGGAGTTCGGCGAGTACGAGTCGATGCGCGCCACTCTGGAGAAGGACCACACCCAGGGCCAGGACGACGCGCTGCTCGACATCTACCGCAAGCTGCGTCCGGGCGAGCCGCCCACCCGTGAGGCCGCTCAGACGCTGCTCGAGAACCTCTACTTCAACCCGAAGCGCTACGACCTCGCGAAGGTCGGCCGCTACAAGGTGAACAAGAAGCTCGGCGCCGACGAGCCGCTGGACGCCGGTGTGCTCACCAGCGACGACGTCATCGCGACGATCAAGTACCTGGTCAAGCTGCACGCCGGTGAGACCGAGACGGTCGGCGAGTCCGGTCGCTCGATCATGGTCGAGACCGACGACATCGACCACTTCGGCAACCGTCGTATCCGCAACGTCGGCGAGCTGATCCAGAACCAGGTCCGTACGGGTCTCGCCCGTATGGAGCGCGTCGTGCGCGAGCGCATGACCACCCAGGACGTCGAGGCGATCACGCCGCAGACCCTGATCAACATCCGGCCGGTCGTCGCCTCCATCAAGGAGTTCTTCGGCACCAGCCAGCTGTCCCAGTTCATGGACCAGAACAACCCGCTGTCGGGCCTGACGCACAAGCGTCGTCTCAACGCCCTCGGCCCGGGTGGTCTCTCCCGTGAGCGGGCCGGCTTCGAAGTCCGTGACGTGCACCCGTCGCACTACGGCCGCATGTGCCCGATCGAGACGCCGGAAGGCCCGAACATCGGTCTGATCGGCTCGCTGGCCTCCTACGGCCGGATCAACGCGTTCGGCTTCATCGAGACGCCGTACCGCAAGGTCGTCGAGGGCCAGGTCACCGACGAGGTCGACTACCTGACCGCCGACGAGGAGGACCGCTTCGTCATCGCGCAGGCCAACGCGCCGCTGACCGACGAGCTCCGGTTCGCCGAGTCCCGCGTGCTGGTCCGCCGCCGTGGCGGCGAGGTCGACTACGTGCCCGGCACGGACGTCGACTACATGGACGTCTCGCCGCGCCAGATGGTGTCCGTCGCGACCGCGATGATCCCGTTCCTGGAGCACGACGACGCCAACCGTGCCCTCATGGGCGCGAACATGATGCGGCAGGCGGTGCCGCTGATCAAGTCGGAGGCCCCGCTCGTCGGCACCGGCATGGAGTACCGCTGCGCCACCGACGCCGGTGACGTGCTCAAGGCCGAGAAGGACGGTGTGGTCCAGGAGGTCTCCGCGGACTACATCACCGTCACCAACGACGACGGCACGTACACCACGTACCGCATCGCCAAGTTCATGCGCTCCAACCAGGGCACCTCGGTCAACCAGAAGGTTGTCGTCTCCGAGGGCGACCGGGTCGTCGCCGACCAGGTCCTCGCCGACGGTCCGGCCACCGAGTTCGGTGAGATGGCCCTCGGCAAGAACCTGCTCGTGGCGTTCATGCCGTGGGAGGGTCACAACTACGAGGACGCGATCATCCTGTCGCAGCGCCTCGTGCAGGACGACGTCCTCTCCTCGATCCACATCGAGGAGCACGAGGTCGACGCCCGTGACACCAAGCTCGGCCCGGAGGAGATCACCCGGGACATCCCGAACGTCTCCGAAGAGGTCCTCGCCGACCTCGACGAGCGCGGCATCATCCGTATCGGTGCCGAGGTCGTCGCCGGTGACATCCTCGTCGGCAAGGTCACGCCCAAGGGTGAGACCGAGCTGACCCCCGAGGAGCGCCTGCTCCGCGCGATCTTCGGTGAGAAGGCGCGCGAGGTGCGCGACACCTCGCTGAAGGTGCCGCACGGTGAGATCGGCAAGGTCATCGGCGTCCGCGTCTTCGACCGCGAAGAGGGCGACGAGCTGCCGCCGGGCGTGAACCAGCTGGTCCGCGTCTACGTCGCGCAGAAGCGCAAGATCACCGACGGTGACAAGCTCGCCGGTCGTCACGGCAACAAGGGCGTCATCTCGAAGATCCTGCCGATCGAGGACATGCCGTTCCTGGAGGACGGCACCCCGGTCGACATCATCCTCAACCCGCTGGGTGTCCCGTCCCGAATGAACCCGGGACAGGTCCTGGAGATCCACCTCGGCTGGCTCGCCAGCCGCGGCTGGGACGTCTCCGGCCTCGGTGACGAGTGGGCCAAGCGCCTGCAGGCCATCGGCGCCGACCAGGTCGCCCCCGGCACCAACGTCGCCACCCCCGTCTTCGACGGTGCGCGCGAGGACGAGATCTCCGGTCTCTTCGAGGCCACGATCCCGAACCGCGACGGCGACCGCCTGGTACAGCCCTCCGGCAAGGCCAACCTGTTCGACGGCCGCTCCGGCGAGCCGTTCCCGGACCCGGTCTCGGTCGGTTACATGTACATCCTGAAGCTGCACCACCTCGTCGACGACAAGCTGCACGCTCGTTCGACGGGCCCGTACTCCATGATCACCCAGCAGCCGCTGGGTGGTAAGGCTCAGTTCGGTGGACAGCGATTCGGTGAGATGGAGGTGTGGGCCCTTGAGGCTTACGGCGCCGCATACGCCCTCCAGGAGCTCCTGACGATCAAGTCCGACGACGTGACCGGCCGCGTGAAGGTCTACGAGGCCATCGTCAAGGGCGAGAACATCCCCGAGCCGGGCATCCCTGAGTCCTTCAAGGTGCTCATCAAGGAAATGCAGTCGCTCTGCCTCAACGTGGAGGTGCTGTCCTCGGACGGCATGTCCATCGAGATGCGCGACACGGACGAGGACGTCTTCCGCGCGGCGGAGGAGCTCGGTATCGACCTGTCCCGGCGCGAGCCGAGCAGCGTCGAAGAGGTCTGACGGGTTGGCCGGCCGGATCCCAGTGATCCGGCCGGCTCTCCCCGGACCCGTTCAGACCATTGCTGAAGTGCCCCGTTTTCTCGCCTGACGCGAGGGGGCTCGAACCCCCGAAAGAGGGATTGACGACAAGTGCTCGACGTCAACTTCTTCGACGAGCTGCGGATCGGCCTTGCCACCGCGGACGACATCCGGACCTGGTCCCACGGCGAAGTGAAGAAGCCGGAGACCATCAACTACCGCACGCTCAAGCCCGAAAAGGACGGACTCTTCTGCGAGAAGATCTTCGGTCCGACCCGGGACTGGGAGTGCTACTGCGGCAAGTACAAGCGTGTCCGCTTCAAGGGCATCATCTGTGAGCGCTGTGGCGTCGAGGTCACGCGCGCCAAGGTGCGTCGTGAGCGCATGGGCCACATCGAGCTTGCCGCTCCCGTCACCCACATCTGGTACTTCAAGGGCGTCCCGTCGCGCCTGGGCTACCTCCTCGACCTCGCGCCGAAGGACCTCGAGAAGGTCATCTACTTCGCCGCGTACATGATCACGTTCGTGGACGAGGAGCGCCGTACGCGCGACCTGCCGTCGCTGGAGGCACACGTCTCCGTCGAGCGTCAGCAGATCGAGAACCGCCGCGACGCCGATCTGGAAGCCCGCGCCAAGAAGCTCGAGACCGACCTGGCCGAGCTGGAGGCCGAGGGCGCCAAGGCCGACGTGCGCCGCAAGGTGCGCGAAGGTGCCGAGCGTGAGATGAAGCAGCTGCGCGACCGTGCGCAGCGCGAGATCGACCGTCTCGACGAGGTGTGGAGCCGCTTCAAGAACCTCAAGGTCCAGGACCTGGAGGGCGACGAGCTGCTCTACCGCGAGCTGCGTGACCGGTTCGGCACGTACTTCGACGGCTGCATGGGTGCCGCCGCCCTGCAGAAGCGCCTGGAGTCCTTCGACCTCGACGAGGAGGCCGAGCGCCTCCGCGAGATCATCCGTACCGGCAAGGGCCAGAAGAAGACCCGTGCGCTCAAGCGCCTCAAGGTCGTCTCCGCGTTCCTGCAGACCAGCAACAAGCCCAAGGGCATGGTGCTCGACTGCGTGCCGGTCATCCCGCCGGACCTGCGTCCGATGGTGCAGCTGGACGGTGGCCGCTTCGCGACCTCCGACCTGAACGACCTGTACCGCCGCGTGATCAACCGCAACAACCGCCTCAAGCGTCTCCTTGACCTCGGTGCCCCCGAGATCATCGTGAACAACGAGAAGCGGATGCTGCAGGAGGCCGTCGACGCGCTGTTCGACAACGGCCGCCGCGGTCGCCCGGTCACCGGTCCCGGCAACCGCCCGCTCAAGTCCCTCAGCGACATGCTGAAGGGCAAGCAGGGTCGATTCCGTCAGAACCTTCTCGGTAAGCGTGTGGACTACTCCGCGCGTTCCGTGATCGTCGTCGGCCCGCAGCTCAAGCTGCATCAGTGCGGTCTGCCGAAGGCCATGGCGCTGGAGCTCTTCAAGCCGTTCGTGATGAAGCGCCTGGTCGACCTGAACCACGCGCAGAACATCAAGTCGGCCAAGCGCATGGTCGAGCGCGGCCGCACGGTCGTGTACGACGTACTCGAAGAGGTCATCGCCGAGCACCCGGTTCTCCTGAACCGTGCTCCGACGCTGCACCGCCTCGGCATCCAGGCCTTCGAGCCGCAGCTGGTCGAGGGCAAGGCCATCCAGATCCACCCGCTCGTCTGCACCGCGTTCAACGCGGACTTCGACGGTGACCAGATGGCCGTGCACCTGCCGCTCTCCGCGGAGGCGCAGGCCGAGGCCCGCATCCTGATGCTGTCCTCGAACAACATCCTGAAGCCGGCCGACGGTCGTCCCGTCACCATGCCGACCCAGGACATGGTGCTGGGCCTGTTCTTCCTCACCACGGACGAGGAGGAGCGCAAGGTCATCGGCCAGGGCCGTTCCTTCGGTTCCACGGCCGAGGCGATCATGGCCTTCGACGCCCGCGAGCTGTCGCTCCAGGCGAAGGTCGACATCCGCTTCCCGGTGGGCACCATCCCGCCGCGCGGCTGGGTGCCGCCGGTCGCCGAGGAAGGCGAGCAGGAGTACCAGCAGGGCGACACGTTCCGGCTGCGTACGTCCCTGGGCCGCGCGCTCTTCAACGAGCTGCTGCCCGAGGACTACCCGTTCGTCGACTACTCGGTCGGCAAGAAGCAGCTCTCCGAGATCGTCAACGACCTCGCCGAGCGCTACCCCAAGGTCATCGTGGCGGCGACGCTCGACAACCTGAAGGCGGCGGGCTTCCACTGGGCGACCCGTTCCGGTGTCACCGTGGCCATCTCCGACGTCGTGGTCCCCGAGGCCAAGAAGGCGATCGTCGCCGGCTACGAGGCGCAGGACGAGAAGGTCCAGAAGCAGTACGAGCGCGGTCTGATCACCAAGGACGAGCGCACGCAGGAGCTCATCGCGATCTGGACCAAGGCGACCAACGAGGTTGCCGAGGCGATGAACGCGAACTTCCCCAAGACGAACCCCATCTTCATGATGGTTGACTCGGGTGCCCGAGGAAACATGATGCAGATGCGTCAGATCGCCGGTATGCGTGGTCTGGTGTCCAACGCCAAGAACGAGACGATCCCGCGTCCCATCAAGGCGTCCTTCCGTGAGGGCCTCACCGTTCTGGAGTACTTCATCTCCACGCACGGTGCCCGTAAGGGTCTGGCGGACACCGCCCTGCGTACCGCCGACTCGGGTTACCTGACCCGTCGTCTGGTGGACGTCTCGCAGGACGTGATCATTCGCGAGGAGGACTGCGGCACCGACCGCGGCCTCAAGCTGAAGATCGCCGTCAAGGGTGCGGACGGTGTGCTCCGCAAGACGGAGGACGTCGAGACCTCGGTCTACGCCCGCATGCTCGCCGAGGACGTCGTCGTCGACGGCAAGGTCATCGCGCCTGCCAACGTCGACCTCGGTGACGTCCTGATCGACGCCCTGGTGGGCGCCGGCGTCGAGGAGGTCAAGACCCGTTCGGTCCTGACCTGTGAGTCCGCGGTCGGCACCTGTGCCTTCTGCTACGGACGCTCGCTCGCCACCGGCAAGCTGGTCGACATCGGTGAGGCGGTCGGCATCATCGCCGCCCAGTCCATCGGTGAGCCCGGTACCCAGCTGACGATGCGTACCTTCCACACCGGTGGTGTGGCCGGTGACGACATCACCCAGGGTCTGCCCCGAGTCGTCGAGCTCTTCGAAGCCCGTACGCCCAAGGGTGTCGCCCCGATCTCGGAGTCCGCGGGCCGGGTCCGGATCGAGGAGACCGAGAAGACCAAGAAGCTCGTGGTCACGCCGGACGACGGCAGCGACGAGATCCCCTTCCCGATCTCGAAGCGCGCCCGTCTGCTGGTGGGCGAGGGCGACCACGTCGAGGTGGGCCAGAAGCTCACCGTGGGTGCCACCAACCCGCACGACGTGCTGCGGATCCTCGGTCAGCGCGCGGTCCAGGTTCACCTGGTCGGCGAGGTCCAGAAGGTCTACAACTCGCAGGGTGTGTCGATCCACGACAAGCACATCGAGATCATCATCCGGCAGATGCTGCGCCGCGTGACGATCATCGAGTCCGGCGACGCGGAGCTGCTGCCGGGCGAGCTCGTCGAGCGCTCGAAGTTCGAGACCGAGAACCGTCGTGTGGTCACCGAGGGCGGTCACCCCGCCTCCGGCCGTCCGCAGCTGATGGGTATCACCAAGGCCTCGCTGGCGACGGAGTCGTGGCTGTCCGCGGCTTCCTTCCAGGAGACGACCAGGGTCCTGACGGACGCGGCGATCAACGCCAAGTCCGACTCCCTGATCGGCCTCAAGGAGAACGTCATCATCGGTAAGCTCATCCCGGCCGGTACGGGGCTGTCCCGCTACCGCAACATCCGGGTCGAGCCGACCGAGGAGGCCAAGGCCGCGATGTACTCGGCCGTCGGCTACGACGACATCGACTACTCGCCGTTCGGCACGGGCTCCGGCCAGGCCGTTCCGCTGGAGGACTACGACTACGGTCCGTACAACCAGTAAGCGAGTCGCTTGACCGACCGGAGGGCGGTCACCCCGTTTCGTACGGGGTGGCCGCCCTCCGGCGTGTCCCGATGTGCCGCACCTGCGGCCGCGGCTACAGGTAGTGCCGCAGATGGTGCAGCCGGGTCGGGACGTCGGGGTGGGAGGAGAGCAGCCGGGCAGGCGTCGACAGGCGCTCCATCCGTTCTCCCGTGACGGGGAGCACCTTCTGCCGCGCCCGGGTCTCGTTGGCGTGCATCGTCTCCAGGACCTCGGCCAGTCCTGGCGCGAATCCGAGTGCGGCGGCATGGCGGTCGGCACGCAGTTCGGCACGCCGTCCCACGGCCGCCGACAGATACGGAAGTACGAGAAGCAGCGGTAACCCGTACAGAACCGCGGCGGCGGTGGAGGCGAGCCCGCCGATCGCGAGGAGCAGGACGCCGACGGTGAAGTAGACGGCACACCTGGCAGGCGTGACGACGGAGCGGGTCATCGTGCGGAGGGCGCGCCAGGCCGCCCGGCCAGGCAGCCCGTACCAGTCGACCAGCAGTGACGACCACGCATGACCGCCGGTGTGGTGACCCAGCTCATGGGCGAGTACGGCGGCCAGCCGGCCGCTCGACAGTTGCTCCAGCGCGAACCGGGTGACCCCCACGATGTGGCCCGCGGCGGCGTACGCGTTGAGGTCGTCGCTCTCCTCGATCCAGAGCTGGTACAGCGCTCCGTCGACCCCGGCGATGGCCGTCACCTCGCGCCAGACCGGCTCCAGCCGTGCGGTCTCCTCGGGCATCGGGCGCCGGAGCCCGAGCAGGTAGCGGGCGAGCAGATCCTCCGTGGGCCGGTGGAAGACCAGGGCACCGGATGCCAGCCAGAGCCCGGCCGGTATCCAGAACGGCAGCCCGAGGCAGCCGTCCAGGACCGCGCCGGAGAGCAGCACCACCAGCGCGCTCGTCAGGAAGGCGGGCAGTGCCAATGCCAGCCGCCCGAGTGCAGTGATGTCCACACGCCGCTGGTGTGCCGTGTAGTACACGCGTCGGCCCGGCCCGTGCTCGTAGATCATGTCGTCGGGAGCGGGGGGTGCGGTGGCGGTGGGGTACGGATCCGGGGGCGGTACGAGCCCGTCGCCCGAATTCTGGGGCTGAGGTTTCGGTGGATTCATGATCATCCTTTGGCGGGAGGAGCGTCAGCCGATGAGCAGCGAGGCGGGGAGCAGGACGGTGCCGACGGAGTAGGCGAGCAGCCCCACCCGTATCCACTGGTGTTTGCACACGGCGATCCGGCTGGTTTCGGCCAGGGCAGTGACGAGTGCGATGGCCTGGGCGCTCTCGGTGGCGTCGAGCGCTTCCGGCAACCCGTTCTGTCGGGCGGCGCGCCGGATGTCCGCGAAGTAGGTGAGCGGGGCCCCGGGGACCCAGGTACTGCCGCGGTAGCGCGGGAGTACGGCCATCAGCATGGAGAGCAGCGCGGTCGCCAGCCCGCCGGTGCCTGTCCACCACAGGGCCGTTGCGGGGCCGGAGAGCGCGTTCGGTCGCCACTCGCTGCCCGCCAGCCAGCCGCTGATCACGCCTGCGGTCATGCCGAGCGCGGCAACCAGGACGGACGCCTTGCTGTCGGCGCGTGCTATCTCGGACCGCAGATCGAGGAGGAGCCGCGCCCCGACATCGGTGTTCCGGATCGGTGGGCTGTCGGTCATGTGCTGCGGTTCTCCCGGTCCGGTGCTCCTGTCACGTCCGTGGCCCGGGGCGTGTCCGATGCCCTCGGAGGGTTCGCAGCCCCGGGAGCGTCCGCGGGCTCGGCCGCATCGGTTGCCCCGCCGGGTGCTCTGCGCACGCCTTCCGCACCGGCCGATGGCGTGGCCGTGCCCGTCGGTCCCAGGGGAGCGCTGCCGTAGCCCGGCGGCGGCTGCCAGCCCGGGAAGCGGCTCAACGGGTCGCCCGCCTCCGGATCGGTCCTGCGGAAGGGTGTCCCGTCGAGCCGGTGCACCGTCCGGCTGTTCGCGTCAGTGCCGTCGGTCAGGTCGAAGTCCGGCCAGGACGTGCTCCGCATGGCCGCTTCCGGTACCGCTCTCGGTGCGTCCTGCGGCATCGACACGGTCAGTCGGCCTTCGGCCGTGCTCTGTGCGGTGACGCCGGGAAGATGTTGGTTCAGTACGTCGATCAACGCCTGGAGGGCGCTCTTCTTCGGCTCCTCCAGTTCGTGGTTCTCCGCGCTGTCGCCTTTCAACAGCTCGCCCGCCAGCTCCATCTGCGCCTTGATCATGTGTAGTTGGTCCTGGCGCAGGCTGGCCACCACGAGCCTGGTGTCTTCGGGATGGTCGGCCAGATGGAGCGCCCATGCGCGGACCCCGCCCTGTTCCAAGTGTTTTTCGTAGAAGGCGATCTTTTCTGCGTTGACCTGTTGAAGCTCCATCTGCCGACGGGCCCGGTCGACCGCCTCCGCGTGTTGCCACTTCTGCTGCCGCGACCTCAGTTCGTGCTGCTGCGC
The DNA here is from genome assembly GCF_026340595.1 of Streptomyces sp. NBC_01363. GTDB lineage: Bacteria > Actinomycetota > Actinomycetes > Streptomycetales > Streptomycetaceae > Streptomyces. The sequence goes on along the minus strand of NZ_JAPEPF010000001.1, from coordinate 821,764 downwards.
CTCGAATTCGGCCGCGCGTCCCCACTGCAGTGTGTCCTGCTCCCTGACGCGCCGGTCGATCGCGGCATCGTGCTCCCGGCCCCGCCGCTCGGTGTGGACCTGCTCGGTGGCCGCATGGTCGATGGACCTCATCCGCCGTACATGGTCGATGGCTTCCTGGTCCCTGCGCAGCCGTACGGTCCAGGCCACCGCGAGTCCTGCTCGGGTGCCGAGTGCACCCTGTGCGCGTACTTCCCGCAGCAGTGCCTCCTCGGCCTCCGCGCTCCGGGAGGCGGGGTAGCGGCGGGTGACGGCCCGGGCCGACTGCTCCAGCTCGCTGATCAGCAGCCGTGGTACGTCGCGGTGCCGACTTGCCACGAACAGTGCGGGATCGACGACCTGCCACGACAGTTCGACGACCACTGCGAACTCGAAGGCGTCGTCGTTGCTCGGCAGGCGGATCTCCTCGCGTACGGGATGGACGCCCATGTCGACCTCGTACACCGAGGTGTATCGCTTCGCGGCGGCTCCGGCCCGGGTGGGGCGGACCGGCGGGAGGAATGTGTCGTACGAGCCGTCCGGGGCCGAGAAGACCAGGGCGTGGTCGATGCGGGTGAGCGGGCGGCGGGCGAATCCGAAGCGGGACAGCTGCCGGACCGTGACCACCGGATCGGTCAACCGCGTTCCGCGGTCGGCCCGCTGGCCCCAGTCGGGTGTTCGACGGAATTCGGGCATGGACATTCTCCTCTTGCTGTTGATGAGGTCGCAGGTCAGGGATGAGGCAGGACGGCCAGCAGTCGGCCTGTCACGGGCGGGGGATCGGTGCCGTCCTCGCCGGGCATCGTCCGCAGGAGATGGCTGAGCCGCTGGTGCTCCGACGGCGTGGTGACGAGTGAGGGCAGCAGCGCGGCAAGCGCCCACTCCGTACCGGGGTCGTGGTCCGCCGACAGCACCCAGCGGCGCAGCACGTCGAGGGCGTCCCGGGTGTGGCCGCGGCTCCCCAGGGCGGTGCGCCACAGTTCGACGATGCCGGTGGCGGCCGGTGTCCGCGCGGCCGACGCTCGCGCGTACCAGGACAGGACGAGCGGCTGTCCGTGACGTTCGTCCTGCTCGGTCCGGCGGCAGGCGCTGATGAAGCCGCCGAGCGCGAGGTCGGTCGCCGGACGGTCGTCGTGCAGCGTCCTGAGCAGCCCCGCGAGCACGTCCTCACCCGCCGGTGACAGCAGCAACAGCTCTACGGACTCGGCGAGCTGCCCGGAGAGATCCGTGTCGGACTCCGGCTGTCCTGCTTGGTGCCGGGCTGCCGCGCGCAGCGCCGCCAGGGTCTCGGAGGGGCGTTCCGGCCCGATCAGCCCATGGGCGCGGATGGCCACCCAGCGCCGCGGCGACTCGTCGCTCTCGCACCAGGCGTCGAGGATGCGCGGCACGTTGGGAGTGCCCAGCACGTGGGTGAGTGTGAGCGCGTTGACGGCGACGAGGCGGTGCCGATAGAGGTGGGATGACGCCCACGGCTCGATGACCAGTGCCATGGCGGACGGCAGATCGGTATGGGCGAGGACGGCGACGGTGGAGGCGGCGCGTGTGCGCACGAACGGCCGCCCGTCCCCGGCCAGTCGTTGCAGCCAGTGCACGAGCGCGGGACGTGCCGAGGGGTGTCCCGTCCATATCTCGCGCAGGAGCACGAGCGAGGCCCGCTCGTCCCGGTAGGCGGCCTTCACCTGCCGGACCGGACCCCACTCGGTGGGCTCCTCGGCCTCGAACCGACGGGCCCGGGCCAGCTGGAGCCGCTTGCCGATGTGCGTGCCGAAGACCGGAACGGTTGCGGATCGTGTCCCGCTCTCGGTTTCCTGAAGGAAGACGTAGAGCAGATCGCTCAGTTCAGCCGTCAAGGCGTACGGGCCCTCGTCGAAGGCGGCCAGAGCGACGAGGAACGCCTTGTCCCGCAGGTGCAGCACGGTCCCGTCATCCTCGAACCACTCCTGGACCTGGTTCTCCAACGCGACCAGGGAGAAGTCCCCGAGCTCGGCGGCGTCGGCCTGTCCGGTCGCGTACCTCGCCAGGAGCCGGGCGAACTCGGCGGCCTCGCGCGGCTGATGGCTGCGTTCGAGGAACGCGGTCACGGCGGGCAGGGAAAGCAGCTCCGACACGTGGTCCTCGCCCACCAGCACCCCCAGGTGCGCGGCGAGGACGTCGCCCGCCGGGGGAGCCTGCCAGCTCACCACCGGCACGTCCTCCAGCAGGGCCGTCGGCCCCACGGTGATCACCAGATACGCGTCCTCGCCCAGTTCCTTGCGGGCGGCCAGCAGGTCCGCCTCCCGCAGTGGTCGGCCGGGCTCGGTGATCAGATCGCAGAGGACATGGCCGGTTCGGCCGTCCCGCGTCTCACCGCCGCCGAGACCGGCCGTGAGCTGCCCGGGGGTGGTGTCCCGGCCGATCGCCTGGACCGGATCTGCGCGAAGCCGGTGCAGCAGCATGAGCGCGGCGGTCCGCCGACCCGCGAAATACGGGCCCGAGACCACCAGGACATGTTCTTCGCGCAGCCGGTCGGCCAAGGCCCCGAAGTCGGCGCACGCGGGCACGAAACAGGCCGACAGCTCCTCCAGGGTGGACTGTGCGATCTCGCCCGAGACGTGGAGTGCGGAGGACGCGCCGAACTGGTAGATGATCTCGGTCCTGTCGAGCAGGATGTCCCCGTAGAAGGTGCCGCCGCCGATGCCGTGATTGGTCCCGCCGAAGACGCCCCCGCCGACCTGGGCGCCGTCCCCGAACCCCATGGTCCGCGGGGTGTGGTTCTCCAGGTCACGTCGGGCCGCCCAGGCGGGCTGAGGCTGGTCGGTCTCCTCGGGCCTCTCCCCGTCGGCCTGGCGGCCGTCCTGCGCCTCGGAAGGCTGGTCGCCCCCCGTGGAGGGCTGGGAGCCGTGCGGCTGTTCCCCGGTGCTCACCGGCGGTCTCCCCGGCCGCCGTCGCCGAGACGGATGTCCCCGGAGAAGGTGCCGCCGCCGATGCCGTGGTTGGTCCCGCCGAAGACACCGCCGTTGACCGTGGCGCCGCCGAGGTCGAAGGCCGGGGCCGGTTCCTGTGGGGCGGTCGGGGCAGCGCCCGAGGCCGACGGGGAGTCTGTCTGCCCGCTCGCGGGGTGCGGGCGTTCGGTCGGAAGCGGACCGTGCAGCCACGCGGCGAGCGGACCGTTCTTGCTGTCCACCGTGACGGAGCGGAACTCCTCGGCCGGTACGCCGGTGTGGCTGTGCCGCACGACACCCCGATAGACCGGATCGGACACACACAGCGCGAAGTCGTCCGGGCGCTCCCGCAGCGCCGCCCTGAGCAACTCCGCGTCCAGCAGTCTGCACGCGTGGTTCAGATCGCTGCCGACCCATCCGTCGAGCGGGTCCACGGCGACGTACCCCGAAGCGACCACTCCACGAAGCCGCATCTGAGCCGAGGTGGAGGCACACCGGTTCTGGCTGCGCAACTGGGCCGGTACCTCGGTCAACAGTGCCCTCAGCAGAGCGATCACCGAGCAGTTGGCGTCGATCAGTTCCATCACGGAGTCACCGCGGTCCGCCCGCCTGCACCGGGTCTCGTCGATCCCGGCGGCCAGCAGTGCCCGGTCGGTGAGGTCGTAGAGCATGCGGCGCAGATATGCCTGCTCGACATCGTCCCGCTCGCTGTACTTCTCGATGTCGAGCAGCAGGATCGTGCTGTTCACGGGATCGTTCATGAGGTGCCTCTCGCTCGTGTCTCCGTGGGCCGAAGACATGAGCGTGGGGCCGATGGAACTGTGGTGGTGAGGGCGGATGACTCACTCGGTGTGTGACCGTGTGCACAGAGCCACCCGCGGCTGTGTTCTCTCCGCGCAGCGTGCGGAGCCTGCGCTACGAAGTCTGCGGGGCCTCGGGGTCAACGAGCGGGCGGAGGGATTCCTGCGCTCTGGCGATCCGGCGGAGCGCTTCCGGCCGCACGATCACCATCGTCCGCCGCCCCGTCAGCACGATGCCCCGTTCGCGCAGGTCCTTGAGCAGCCGCTGGACCATTTCCCTGGAGGCCCCGACCGCCCCGGCCAGCTCCTGTTTGCTGAGCGGTATGTCGAGTTCGATGCCTTCGCCCGTACGGCTGCCGTGGGTGTGCGCCAGATCCAGGAGCAGAACGGCGAAGCGCTCCCGTACTGTCATCGCCGCGAACTCCAGGCTGCGCCGATCCGCGGCGCGTGTCCGGTCGGCGGCCAACGCCAGGAGTGCGAGCGAGACCTCGGCGGAGCCGGCCACGAACGCGCGGAACTTCTCGTGCGCCACGACGACGGCCCGCACGGGGGAGAGTGCGGTCACTGTCGCCGAGCGTGGCCGACCGGTCAACGCGGCCGATTCGCCCACGATGTCGCCGGGGCCGCGCAGGGCGTGCAACGCCTCGTAACCGTTCGGCGCGGATGTGGTGACCTTTGTCCAGCCTTTGACGATCAGCAGGACGTAGGCGGACGGTTCGTCCTGCCTGAGCAGAGGGGCCAGGGAGGCGAAACCCAGTTCGCGGCCCAGTCCGAGCAGGGACACCCGGTCATCGCGCTCCAGGCGGGCGAGGAAGGGCACCCGGTCGTCGAGCCCGTCGCCATCGGGTAGGTATGCCGCCGCCATTTCGCCCCCGATCGTCCACCGCGCGGTTCAATGTACTGAGAACGCGTATGGCCGGACCGCCGAGGTTGTTTTCCTGCCGTGCGTCCGCCGTCGGCTGTCTCAATTCCGTTGGCCGTGAGCTGCGAAAGTCTGGCGTGTCCCGGTGGACAGCATTTGTTTTGACCGGAGTCGACGAGGTAGGTACGCTCAGACCTTGTGCCTGGGGTGTGCCTGGGCTCGTGTGCGTGTCCTCAACCGCATGGCGAGTCCGTCAGTGGCTACCGCAATCTGCGCTCCTTCTGCCTTGCGGCAGAAGCCTGCAGTATTCGACACACCCGACCGCGTGGGTCGGTGACGTTCCAGGTTAGTTTCACGAACGGCACACAGAAACCGGAGAAGTAGTGCCTACGATCCAGCAGCTGGTCCGGAAGGGCCGGCAGGACAAGGTCGAGAAGAACAAGACGCCCGCGCTCGAGGGTTCGCCCCAGCGCCGCGGCGTCTGCACGCGTGTGTTCACGACCACCCCGAAGAAGCCGAACTCGGCACTCCGTAAGGTCGCGCGTGTGCGTCTGACCTCCGGTATCGAGGTCACGGCCTACATCCCGGGTGAGGGACACAACCTGCAGGAGCACTCGATCGTGCTCGTGCGTGGTGGCCGTGTGAAGGACCTGCCGGGTGTTCGTTACAAGATCATCCGCGGCTCGCTCGACACCCAGGGTGTCAAGAACCGCAAGCAGGCCCGCAGCCGCTACGGCGCCAAGAAGGAGAAGTAAGAATGCCTCGTAAGGGCCCCGCCCCGAAGCGCCCGGTCATCATCGACCCGGTCTACAGCTCTCCTCTTGTCACCTCGCTGATCAACAAGATCCTGCTGGACGGCAAGCGTTCCACCGCCGAGCGGATCGTGTACGGCGCCATGGAAGGCCTCCGCGAGAAGACCGGCAACGACCCGGTCATCACGCTGAAGCGCGCGCTTGAGAACGTCAAGCCCTCGCTCGAGGTCAAGTCCCGCCGTGTCGGTGGCGCCACCTACCAGGTGCCGATCGAGGTCAAGCCCGGTCGTGCCTCCACCCTCGCCCTGCGCTGGCTCGTGGGCTACTCCCGCGCCCGCCGCGAGAAGACCATGACCGAGCGCCTCATGAACGAGCTGCTCGACGCCTCCAACGGTCTTGGCGCTGCCGTCAAGAAGCGCGAGGACACCCACAAGATGGCCGAGTCCAACAAGGCCTTCGCGCACTACCGCTGGTAGTCGCTACCCACATCGAGACCGAGAGAAGATTGAGCCTTATGGCCACCACTTCGCTTGACCTGGCCAAGGTCCGCAACATCGGGATCATGGCCCACATCGACGCGGGCAAGACGACCACCACTGAGCGGATCCTGTTCTACACCGGCGTCTCGTACAAGATCGGTGAAGTCCACGACGGCGCTGCCACGATGGACTGGATGGAGCAGGAGCAGGAGCGCGGCATCACGATCACGTCCGCCGCGACGACCTGTCACTGGCCGCTCAATGATGTTGACCACACCATCAACATCATCGACACCCCGGGTCACGTCGACTTCACCGTCGAGGTGGAGCGTTCGCTCCGCGTCCTCGACGGTGCCGTCACCGTGTTCGACGGTGTCGCCGGCGTCGAGCCGCAGTCCGAGACCGTCTGGCGTCAGGCGGACCGCTACGGCGTGCCGCGTATCTGCTTCGTCAACAAGCTCGACCGCACCGGTGCCGAGTTCCACCGCTGCGTCGACATGATCGTCGACCGCCTCGGTGCGGTTCCGCTGGTCATGCAGCTCCCCATCGGTGCCGAGGCCGGCTTCCGCGGCGTCGTCGACCTCGTGTCGATGAAGGCCTTCCTGTGGCCGGAAGAGGCAGCCAAGGGTGAGATGTACGACACGGTCGACATCCCTGACACCCACATCGAGGCGGCTCAGGAGTGGCGCGGCAAGCTCCTTGAGGCCGTTGCCGAGCACGATGACCAGATGATGGAGCTGTACCTGGAGGGCGAGGAGCCCACCCAGGAGCAGCTGCACGAGGCGATCCGTCGGATCACCCTGGCGTCCAAGGGCAGTGCCGACTCCGTCACCGTCACCCCGGTGTTCTGTGGCACGGCGTTCAAGAACAAGGGCGTCCAGCCCCTGCTCGACGCGGTCGTCCGCTACCTGCCTTCCCCCCTGGACGTCGAGGCCATCGAGGGCCACGACGTCAAGGACCCCGAGGTTGTCGTCAAGCGCAAGCCCTCGGACGACGAGCCGTTCTCCGGCCTGGCGTTCAAGATCGCGAGCGACCCGCACCTCGGCAAGCTCACCTTCGTCCGGATCTACTCCGGTCGCCTCGAGGCCGGCACCGCGGTGCTGAACTCGGTCAAGGGCAAGAAGGAGCGCATCGGCAAGATCTACCGCATGCACGCGAACAAGCGTGAGGAGATCGCGTCGGTGGGCGCCGGCGACATCATCGCCGTCATGGGCCTGAAGCAGACCACCACCGGTGAGACGCTGTGTGACGACAAGAACCCGGTCATCCTGGAGTCCATGGACTTCCCGGCGCCGGTCATTCAGGTCGCCATCGAGCCCAAGTCCAAGGGTGACCAGGAGAAGCTGGGTGTCGCCATCCAGCGCCTCTCCGAGGAGGACCCGTCCTTCCAGGTGCACTCCGACGAGGAGACCGGCCAGACCATCATCGGTGGTATGGGCGAGCTTCACCTCGAGGTGCTCGTCGACCGCATGAAGCGCGAGTTCCGCGTCGAGGCGAACGTCGGCAAGCCGCAGGTCGCGTACCGCGAGACGATCCGCAAGGCCGTCGAGCGCATCGACTACACGCACAAGAAGCAGACTGGTGGTACCGGCCAGTTCGCGAAGGTGCAGATCGCCCTTGAGCCCATCGAGGGTGGCGACGCGTCCTACGAGTTCGTCAACAAGGTCACCGGTGGCCGCATCCCCCGTGAGTACATCCCCTCGGTGGACGCGGGTGCCCAGGAAGCCATGCAGTTCGGCATCCTGGCCGGCTACGAGATGGTGGGCGTCCGCGTCACCCTTCTCGACGGTGGTTACCACGAGGTCGACTCCTCCGAGCTCGCCTTCAAGATCGCCGGTTCGCAGGCGTTCAAGGAGGGTGCTCGCAAGGCGTCCCCCGTGCTCCTCGAGCCGATGATGGCCGTCGAGGTCACCACGCCCGAGGACTACATGGGCGATGTCATCGGCGACCTCAACTCCCGCCGTGGCCAGATCCAGGCCATGGAGGAGCGCAGCGGCGCTCGCGTCGTGAAGGGCCTCGTGCCCCTCTCGGAGATGTTCGGCTACGTCGGAGACCTCCGCAGCAAGACCTCGGGTCGCGCAAGCTACTCGATGCAGTTCGACTCCTACGCCGAGGTTCCGCGGAACGTCGCCGAGGAGATCATCGCGAAGGCCAAGGGCGAGTAACTCTCCCGAGCTCACGCTTTAGGCTTGTCACCGGAGCCTGGTGGGGCATTCGTCGCAGAGCGCAAGCAATGCGGTGAATGCCCCCGGCCCCGGCATCCCAGCAAAGATCACCTGGCGCCGATGAAGCAAGGCGTACAGAACCACTCCACAGGAGGACCCAGTGGCGAAGGCGAAGTTCGAGCGGACTAAGCCGCACGTCAACATCGGCACCATCGGTCACATTGACCACGGTAAGACGACCCTCACGGCCGCCATTACCAAGGTGCTGCACGACGCGTACCCGGACCTGAACGAGGCCTCGGCCTTCGACCAGATCGACAAGGCTCCCGAGGAGCGCCAGCGCGGTATCACGATCTCGATCGCGCACGTCGAGTACCAGACGGAGTCGCGTCACTACGCGCACGTCGACTGCCCGGGTCACGCGGACTACATCAAGAACATGATCACGGGTGCCGCGCAGATGGACGGCGCCATCCTCGTGGTCGCCGCCACCGACGGCCCGATGCCGCAGACCAAGGAGCACGTGCTCCTGGCCCGCCAGGTCGGCGTTCCGTACATCGTCGTCGCCCTGAACAAGGCCGACATGGTGGACGACGAGGAGATCCTGGAGCTCGTCGAGCTCGAGGTCCGTGAGCTCCTCTCCGAGTACGAGTTCCCGGGCGACGACCTGCCGGTCGTCAAGGTCTCGGCGCTCAAGGCGCTCGAGGGCGACAAGGAGTGGGGCCAGACCGTCCTCGACCTGATGAAGGCCGTCGACGAGAACATCCCGCAGCCCGAGCGTGACGTCGACAAGCCGTTCCTGATGCCGATCGAGGACGTCTTCACGATCACCGGTCGTGGCACCGTCGTCACCGGTCGTATCGAGCGTGGCATCCTCAAGGTCAACGAGACCGTCGACATCGTCGGTATCAAGACCGAGAAGACCACCACCACGGTCACCGGCATCGAGATGTTCCGCAAGCTGCTCGACGAGGGCCAGGCCGGTGAGAACGTCGGTCTGCTCCTCCGTGGCATCAAGCGCGAGGACGTCGAGCGCGGCCAGGTCATCATCAAGCCCGGTTCGGTCACGCCGCACACCGAGTTCGAGGCCCAGGCCTACATCCTGTCGAAGGACGAGGGTGGCCGTCACACCCCCTTCTTCAACAACTACCGCCCGCAGTTCTACTTCCGTACCACGGACGTGACGGGCGTTGTGACCCTTCCCGAGGGCACCGAGATGGTCATGCCGGGCGACAACACCGTCATGAACGTCTCGCTGATCCAGCCCGTCGCCATGGAAGAGGGCCTGAAGTTCGCCATCCGTGAGGGTGGCCGGACCGTGGGCGCCGGCCAGGTCACCAAGATCGTCAAGTAATTACCTGACTGTCTGACCTGGTTGCTCCGCACAGAGCACCGAGAAGGGCCCCGGCCCGCCGCGCAAGCGGTGGACCGGGGCCCTTCGTCATGTGTACGGGCGAGGCGCAGGGCCGGTGCGGCCCCGATCCGCCGCGCCGACCCTCCCTCAGGGGCGCCAGAGCCAGGGCAGGGCGTCGGGCCCCAGGGCCACCACCGTCGCCCGGCCGTCCTTCCCGACGTGCAGGACCGGCCCGTCCAGCGCCACCGGACCGCGCCGCCGTACGAGGAGCCCGCGCGGCGTACGGAGCTGGAGAAGTCCCTTGGCGGTACGGCCGAGCAGCACCGGGGCGCCCGGCGTCCCGGCGGCGGCCACCGGGCCGTACCCGTCGAAGCCCGCCCGGTCCCGGATCAGCCGCCCGTATCCGTCGATGCCGGTCTCGTCCGCCGTCTCCCCGGTCCGTACGGTCGTCAGGGCGGCCTTCGCCGCCGCGCGGTAGAACAGCTCGATGCTCCCGTCCGCCCCCGGCAGCGCCGCCGGACCGTCCCCGGGCACCGGCACCCCGGTGATCTGGGTGCGCGCGGTCAGCGCGTCGCCGGGCGTGTCCTGCGTCCAGTGATGCACCGCGAAATGGCCTGCCGCGAAGACATGGACACAGCCCTCGGCGTCCACCACGGCACTCAGCCCGTCCTGGATCTCGCCGCCGCCCATGTCCAGCCACCCGCTCCACCGGCCGGCCGTGTCCCGTACTCGGGTACTGATGCCCTTCTCCGCGTTCCGCACGAAGAGATGCACCCGCCCGTCGGGCGCGGCGACCGCGACCGGGACACCGATCCGGCGCCCGCCGTCGTGGTCGCGCACCGGGTTCCCCAGCCCCTGCCAGGCGCGGAAGGCGCCGCCGGGGGAGCGCTGCTCCAGCGCGACGATCTCGCGTTCGTTGTCCGCGCCGTGCCCGCTGAGCGCCGAGAACCGCAGCCCGAAGAGCAGATGGCGCCCGTCCGGCAGCGTCGCGCTGCCCAGGACCGGGGCGAGCGGGCCGCCGCCGAGGTCGTCCGGCGCGTCCCACTCCCCGCTGCCCGGTGCGCTCTCGCGCCGGCGCACCGCCCGCAGGCCCAGCACCCCGTACGTGACGAGCCGGCCGTCCGGTTCGGCGACGACGGCGGGCCGGGGGCCCGGGTAGCGGTAGTGGGTGGACCGTACCCAGCCCTTCCGGTTGGTCAGCGGACGGTTGCCGCCCACGCCGTAGTCCCCGCAGCCCGCCGGGTTGCCGCACCGCCAGTCGGCCGAGCCGCCGTACGGCACCAGGTGCGAGGCCTTCTCGGCCAGCACGGCGGGCGGCAGGTTCTTCGGCCAGTGCCGGTTGTAGTAGCCCCGGAACGCGGTGGTGGCGAAGCTCGGCACCTCGCCGCCGCTCTTGGTGGTCCCTGCCACCCACCGGATCAGCGACGCCCAGGTGAACAGCGCGGTGGCGGTGTGGTCGGGATGGTCGGAGTAGCCGCGCTGCTCGCTGTCCCGGCGGCGGACCGCCTCGCTGCTGTGCTGGATGTCGGGGTCCGGGTCCATGGTGTGCAGGATGCTCGGCCGGTACCGGTCGAACAGCCCGACCAGGACGTCGATCAGCCCGTCGTAGGTGTACGAACCCACCTTCTTCAGCGGGGAGCCTTCAGCGACGACGGTCGGTAGGACCAGGCGCCGGTCCTGCCAGAGGCTGGGCAGTCCGAGACGCCCGTACGAGGTGTGCATGGCGGTGTTGATGAAGATCAGCTCGACCCTGCGGCCCCGGTACCGGAGGGTGTTGATCTCGGCGCGGTGGCCGCCGTGCAGCTCGATGACGGACTTGTGCCATGGGGTGAACCTGCCGAGGCCGAGCAGGGTCGCGTACGCCTGGCGGAGCCCCTGGTGACGCGCGGAGGAGTACGCGGCCTTGTTCGGCGCGGGCAGCGGGCGGCCCGGCGGGCGATTGATGCCGGTGGCCTCGCCGCCGGTCAGATAGACGCAGACCAGTGGGGTTCCGGCGTCGAGGGCCTGCTGGGTGTCCGGGTTCATGAAGTACAGGTCGTCGTCCGGGTGGGCGAGGATCTGCATCATCTGGGCCGGGTGCGAGGTGCTGATCGGCAGTCCGGGCATCGGGTCCGCGGCGGGATCGCGGCGGCGGGGCGGCGAGGGCGCCGTGCAGGCGGTGAGGGCCGCCAGGCCGGTCGCGCCGGCCGCCGCCATCACAGTGCGCCGCGGCACTCCCGACCGGGATGCGCGCAACGAGGGTCGATCCGTCACACCGTGCTCCGTCCACTTCCCCCGCAGCGGGCGGCTGTGCGGCCCTGTGCTGCGTGCCGAATCCGTGCAGGTCGCGGCGGGGGGTGAGCCGCTGCTGCGGGGGGAGAGACGGAGATTCCAGGGGGCGGGTTGCCTGGGTATCCACGGGTGTGACCCGAACAGCTCAACTCGCGGGTGTACGCACCATGAACACGTCGACCGGGTCCTGCCGCTCCTCGGTGAACCCGTGCCGTTCGTAGAGCGCGCGGGCGGCGCTGCCCTGCAGCACGTCCAGCCGTACGGTCGCGCCCTCCTCGTCGGCCCGCGCGAGCAGCGAGCGGAGCACCGCGGTGCCGATGCCGCGCCCCTGGAGGGCGGTGGAGAGATAGAAGTTCTCCAGCCACAGCCCACCCTCGACCGGGCGCAGGGTGACGCAGCCCGCGAACTCCCCGTCCGCGACGACGACCGAGGTGTGCTCCGGCGCGTAGCTGTCCCGCAGCCGCTGTCGTACGCGGTGCTCGTCGTAGCGCCCGAGCCGCTCCAGGTCGGGGCGCATCACGGCGGCCCTGAGCTCGGCGATCACCTCGACGTCCTCGGGCCGGGCGGGGCGCAGGGCCCAGGTCGCGGTGGTATGTGCGGGCATGGCCGGAGTCTGTCAGAGGCTGAACGCTGGGGCCGAGTCGGGGCACTGACCGTGCCGGAGGATTCCGGCGAGTGGGTGGAGGCGACCCACGAGGGGCTGTTGCTGAGGCATGCCGCCTACTGGGCGCGCTTCCACGACCACGAAATCGCGGATCGGCCCAAGGGGAGCAGCTTGACGGTGTCGGTGCCGAAGGCCAATCTGCCTGCTCACCACGGAGACCTTGCACGGTCGCTTCGGCCCTGAGTTCCGAGAGAAGCTGGGGGTGTCATGATCGCGATCTCCGATGCGGAGTTCAGCCAGGTGAACGACCTGGCCACGTCCTCTCTGCTGCGCTATCTGCGAGGCCGTGGCTGGTCACCCTTCAGGGACTACGGCCGTGGGCAGCTCTGGGTGCTGGACGCCCCGGGGGAGTCCGGCGAACCGTACGAGGTGATGGTGCCGCTGGACCGCGGCCCCCGTGACTACGCGGACCGCGTCGCCGATCTGGTGGAGACCCTGTCCGTGGTGGAAGCCCGGCTGCCCGCCGACGTACTGCGTGAGATGGCGCTCCCTTCCGCCGACTGGCAGTTCCTCCGGCTCACCCCGCCGGGACCGTCCGGAACCGCTCCGTTGGTGGAGTTGGTCCCCGCCCTGGCCGGCCTGAGGGATCTGATGACATCGGCCGCGGCCGCGGCCGCGGTGGCGGCGCCGGAGCCCCAGCGGCCGGGCGCGGTCACCATCGCCGAGTACTTCGACGACCGGGACGGCCGCAGGGCGCGCAGGGTCAGGATGTCCCTGGACGAGCGCGACTACGGCAAGGCGGCCGAGGCCCACCGCCGGGGCGACGAGGTCATAGTGCGGGGTGACGTCACGGCCCGGAGCGGGGTCGCAGGGATGGAGAACATCGTTTCGTTCACGGTGCGCCATGTGTCCGAATGAGACAGCCGGCCCGTTCCGTTCCCGTTGTCCGACCTCGCCCGTACGCTGGACCGACAGGGGGGACCCTCCCCGCCCGGGAGCTCCGAGGATGTCGATGGGGGCGTACGGCTCTAGGGTGGCGGCGAGGACCGGAGGGGACCGACCATGGCAACCGTGCACGACGTAGCCGCGTACATCCTGGTGAAGGCCGCACCGATGTCGGCCATGAAGCTGCAGAAGCTCTGCTATTTCTCCTACGGCTATCACCTGGCCTGGGAGGACCGCCCACTGTTTGCCGAGCGCTTCGAGGCGTGGGCCAACGGGCCGGTCGCGCCGGAGCTGTACAGCAAGCACCGCGGCCGCTTCGAGCTGAAGGGCGGGGACATCGAGGGTGACCCGGCCGAGCTGGACGACCAGGAGCGGGAATCGGTCGACATCGTGCTGGAGAACATGCGCGTGTACTCCGCACATGAGCTGTCCGAGATGACTCATCGGACCGGCCCGTGGGTCGAGGCCCGGGCCCGAGCTCAGGCGCCGGATCTGGAGCGGAGCAACGAGCCGTTGCTCGATGAGGACATCGCCGACTTCTTCGGGGCACTGGCCGAGCACGAGGATCACAACGGCTGACGTCTGCGGTTCACCGGCACCCAGCGGTTGTACGGATTTTTGACCGACAACATCTTCCACGTGTTGTGGTGGGACCCCCTCCACGAGGTGTATCCGTCGAAGCTCAAGCACACCTGACCGGTCCGTCTGTCCGAGAGGGAGCCGCAGGTGCCCGAATTCAATCCGACGCCGGTCCCATTCGCTGTCAGCTTTGCCGATCTGGCATCCGGCCCCATGTCGAGGTCAATCTGAATCTCCATGATCGAGAGTCCTCGACCACTCTTGTCGGCGAGGATCCGACCGGCTTCCCGGCGAGCCCGGGAGTCGTCGGGAATCGGCCTTGTCCGAGGCGAGCAGCCACGTACCGTCGGCGGATCGGGTGAACGTCACCGTGTGCGGAAGGGAAAACTCTTCGTATTCGGGAGCCCCTTCGGCGACTTCTGCGGCCGTGAACGGCATGTAGAGCCGGGTGTCTTCGGTGAGTTGGATGGTGGCGGTGGTTCCCGCCAGCGACGAGTCCGTGACGGTGACGTCCACGACGGCCTTTGTGTAGCCGCCGTCCACCTGCTCGTACCGCTTGCCCTTTGCCGCGAGCTGGGCGAATTCATCCGAGGTGCGATTCGCCATGGCCGGGGTGGCTGGGATTCCCGAGAATCTTGCCTGGGGAGGAGTGGTGGTGACCATGCCTGCGCGCGTTTGCAGATATCCCCCTGCAAGCTGCGACAGCTCGTCAACCTCACTCGTGGACAGCTGAGTTTTCTGAGAACTGCCCTGGGGTGAGGGCGGGGCTATTCCTAATGTTCCACTCGCAGCCGCGATGGTGATTGTGACGACTATCCATCTCTTGTAGGCGGTTCGCACAGAAGTCCCCCTGATCCGGACGTGACTGGTCAGCTTCCTTCATACCTGCCACCTGAGAGTCAGTGCCTGTAGTGGCCGCTCATAGTCTGGTTGTGACCACGGAATGGCTTATTCCTTGGGGAGTCCGGGATTCGACCACCGGGCCTTTCCGCCGCTGTGTGGCCGGATGGTTGCCCAAGCCCTGTGCGGTGCGTTTGGCGATGGCTGCGGCGATGTTCTCGGGGGCGGGTCTGGAAGTTGCGGGTGGAGCGGCTGGTGGTTGTCAGGCGGCTGTGTGGAGGTCTGTCCGGCAGTCGCGGCAGTGGCCGGGGTGGCGGGAGCGGAAGGCGCGGTCGCAGCCGTCGCAGTTCTGGAGTGGGACGACGATGACGCCGGGGCGTGCGCGTGCGACGTCCTGGGCTCCCGGTAGCGGTGGTGGCAGAAGCGTGGTGATCCGGTGGCGCAGGAGTTTGGCGGGGTGTTTCAGGGGGTTTGGGAGGTCGGTGGTGAGGGCGTGGCGGATGGTGTCGGGGTGGGCGTCGCGTTCGAGCCAGGTGGCGACGCCGGGGGCGAGGGTGTGGATGTCGTGCTCGGAGAGGATGAGTTGAGGTGCGTGGCGGCGCAGGTCGGCGAGGAGTGTGGTGGCCACGCGCTGGAGCTCCGGCGTGAGCTCCAGCGGCTGGGGGAGCGGCGGAGGCGGCGTTGTGCGCGCGGTGGGGGCCGGGACGAGGACGGGGGCTGGCAGGGGCAGTGGCTGTGGTTGCGGTGTGAGGGCCGGGGTGGGGCGCGGTTCGGGGGCGGTCTCGCGTGGTGGTGGCTGTGGTGTGGGCAGCGGGGCTGCCGGTTTGCTGCGCCTGGTCCGTGGCTGCGGCGCTGCGGCGGTGGATGCGTCGGTGCCGGGCTGGTTGTACGAGATGGTGCGGGTGACGATGCGGCCGTCCGCGAGGCGCACGCGGCTGCGGTGGAGGTAGCCGTGGGCTTCGAGTTCGCGCAGGGCGGCGGCGATGCGGGTTTCGCTCTCGGGAAAGCGTTCGGCGAGGTGCTTGATGCCGATCCTGGCTCCGGCGGGGAGCGACTGGATGTGGGCGGCGAGCCCGATCGCGGCGAGGGAGAGACCGCGGTGCTGGGTGAGGTGGTTGCCGATGACGGTGAAGCCTGCGGCATGCCGGAAGTTGATGTGGATGACACCGGATGACGGTGTGGCGTCTCCGGGTACGGGGGACGGGGCGCACGGGGGCGCGGTAATCTGCGGGGTATCCATCGGGAAGCTTCTTCTTCCTCGGTGGTCAGGCCCCCGGTTGAGAGTGCGAATCTCGTCGGGGGCCGTCGCATGTCTGGAGTTGTCGCGGCGAGCATATGCCAGCCAACCGGCATGAAATCCAGCCCAGTTGTCCCATGTCACCCGAGTGAGTGACGGGAGCGGGGTGGGGTCGGGTTTGGGTGGGGAGGGTAATTTCCCCAGGTTCTTTAAAGCTTTATGCGTCGTGGAACGCGGGGGCGTGGCTCACCGGGTCGTGGGTCTCCGCGACCCGGTGGAGCGGTCGCGGTACGAGGTCGATTTCGGCCCAGATCGTCTTGCGCGGGACGGGCCCGATGATGATGCCCCAGCGGTCGGCGAGTGCCTCGACGATCAGCAGACCGCGCCCGGATTCCGAGTCGTCGGCGGGGGCGGACGTGGTACCGGGCGTGGGAGGCAGTTGCTCGTCCCGGGTGTCGGTCACCTCGATCCGCAGGAGCTCGTCGCGGTGGGCGGTGAGGCCGAGTTGGAAGTCCCGTCCGGGTACGCGGCCGTGGGCGGCGGCGTTGGTGGCCAGCTCGGCGACGATGTGCGCGGCCGGTTCGCAGACGATCCCCCAGTTGCCCAGATGCGCCGTGGCGAGGAGACGGGCGAGCCGCGCGCCTCGGCGGGTGGGGGAGAGCAACACGGTGAACTGCCGGACGGGAGCGGAATGTTCGGTTCGGGTGATGTGTTGGTTCACGTCACTCAGCGTGGCCGTGCCTGCGTACCGTGAACAGTGACGAGCCCCTTACGTACGGCGATTGTCCCGTGCTTGTCCAGTGCTGTCCCGGCTGTCCGGGGTGACGTGCTGGGGACACCAGGGGTTGGGCCAAGAACGGCAAGCGCGTCGGAAGTGGGGCACGGATGAGCGTGGATGAGACCGGTACGGAGCGCGGCGACGCCGGGGCGGACGAGCCGGGCTGGGACGTCGATCCCGATGACGAGTCGGGGGTGGCGGTGGTCGCGGCGGTGGGCCGCCAGATCAAGGCGTGGCGGGAGGCGGCGGGGCTGCGGGCCGGCGAGTTCGGGTCCGCGATCGGGTACGGGGAGGACCTGGTCTACAAGGTGGAGGGCGGCCGTCGAATCCCCCGGCCGGAGTTCCTGGACAGGGCGGACCGGGTGCTCGGCGCGGGCGGGAAGCTCGCGGCGATGAAGCAGGACGTGGCGGAGGTCCGGTACCCGAAGAAGGTACGGGATCTGGCGGGCGTGGAAGCGAAGTCGGTCGAGATTGCGGCCTACGTGGCGCACGGCCTGCATGGGCTGTTGCAGACTCCGGGCCACGCGCGGGCGCTGTTCGAGGCTCGGCAGCCCTCGTACTCGCAGGACGAGGTGGAACGGATGGTAGCCGCGCGCATGGCGCGGCAGTCGATCTTCGAGCGGTCGCCCGGACCTGCTCTCAGTTTCGTCCAAGAAGAGTCGGCACTCAGGCGGCCCATCGGAGGCACAATGGAGTGGCGGCGATAACTCGAACGTCTGCTGGAGATCGGACAGTTGCGCAATGTCACCCTCCAGGTGATGCCTACGTGCCGCGAGGCGCATCCCGGCATGGACGGGGACATCGAAGTGCTGAAGTTCAAGGACGGTTCGGCGGTGGGGCGTTCGCACGGGGCGTTCAATGGGCGCCGGGTGACCGACGCGAAGCAACTCCGTATCCTTGAACTGCGGTATGGCATCATCCGGGCCGAGGCTCTCACGCCCCGGGAGACTCTGGCCCTCATCGAGCAAGTGCTGGGAGAGACATGATCCGCAGGACTTCCACGCAGGACGTTTCTGAGCTGGCTTGGTTCAAAAGCAGCTACAGCAGCAACGGCAACGAAGGTGACTGCGTCGAGGTCGCGTCCACCCCGGGCGCGGTGCTCGTGCGCGACTCCAAGAACGCGCAGGGGGCCCGGCTCGCTTTCGCCTCAGGTGCGTGGGCGGGCTTCGTCTCGTACGCCGCCGGGCACTGATCCCACACGCACTCACGCCTCCGAGCCCGGTTGATGCCGGACCGGGGGCGCGCTGCTGTCAGAAGATCCTGTCCTGGATGCCGTCCTCCGCCCTGGGGCGGAGGGGTCGGTACGGGAAGGGACGCCGACCAATCCGTCAGAGGGCGAATGCCGGGTCTCCGGCCGACCGGAGAGCGGACGGTTCCACCCGGGCCAGCGAGGCGTCCGGGATGCCGCGCAGGATCTCCGCCCCGATCTCCGCCAGCCGGTGCCCGTCGGGTGGCGTAGCGCCCAGGCCGATCGCGTATCCCGCCAGATCGTCGGCAGTGAGCGGGCGCGGCCAGATACGGGAGTCCGGGGCGCCCGCCTCCGCGAGGGCGGCGGCCAGGGCGAGCAGGCGGCCGCGCAGCCGCCCCTCGTCGGGGCCGGGCCGTACGGAGGCGAGGGCCCAGGCCGTGTGCTGCGCGTGCAGCGGCGGCGGGGTGCAGAGCAGGGCGTGCGGTACGGGGCCGGAGTCGTCGGCGGATTCCAGGATCTCCCAGGCGCGGAAGAGCTCCTCGGCGACGAGTGCGCGGCCGGCGGGGGAGACCTGCGTGGTGCAGGAGCGGACCGGGTCGGTCGGGGTCAGCACGGTGAGGGGGAGTCCACTGGTCCCGCCGGGGCCGACCGGGCGGTCCCAGTCCCAGGTGGCCCAGGTCGCGAAGAACTGCCTGAGCACGGGGAGCGGTGGCAGGTCGCCCGACTCGTGGGCGGTACGGGCCGCGAGCACGGACCAGGCGAGGCCGGGCAGCCCACCGCACGGGGCGGAGTCCAGGCCGCGCGCCCGCGCCCACGCCTTCACCGTGCGGGCGAGCCGGGTGAACGCCGCCCGGTGCGGGTCCGCCGCCGCGAGTACGGCATCCGCGTCGCTCACCGCGCTGAGCGCCGTGGCCGCCGCCTCGCCCAGCTCGGCGCGCCGGGCCACCGCCTCGGCCGGGGGGAGGGCGCCCGTCGCCACGGTCGCCAGGTCCACCCCGAGCCCGCCGAGCGAGAAGCGCAGCCCCGGTACGCGGGCACCGGTCACCTCGCGCAGGCCGACGGCGTCCGGCAGGGCCGCGGCCAGCCGCTCCCGTACCCCCGGCAACTCCACGGCACCGGGCAGCGCCGCGACCAGGTCCAGGTCCGCGCCGGGCAGCGCACAGCCCATCCGCCGCGAGCCGACCAGGTGGACGCGCCCTTCGGGCAGGGCGTCGGCCACCCGGCGCACCGCGTCGGCCGCGAACGCCCCCTCCGCCGGGTCCGCACGGGCCTCCTCCGCCGCGTCGGCGGCCAGCTCCACCCGCACCCCGAAGTGGTCCGAGACGTACAGCCCGTCCGGCGCCGGCACGTCGCCCAGCAGCACCGCCGAGACGGGCCGCAGCCGCTCCGAGCGGACCAGGACCCGGTCCAGCCGGGACGCCCGCCCGGTCAGTGAGGAGACGGCGGCCAGCGGGTTGACCGACGGGTCGAAGGTGGGCGTCCGGTCGTCCGCGCCGTGCACCCGGCTCCAGGCGTCCGTCATCCCCAGCCGGTCCTGCGGGGTGTCCCCGCCGTCGTTGAAGTCGCCGAGCAGCGTCACATCGCCCTCGACCGCCGCCAACCCCGTTGCCAGATCGGCCAGTTCGGCATCGCGCCGACCGGCGCCGTTCGCCGAGTGGTCGCTGCTGAGATGGGTGACGGCGACCGTGACCGGTCCTTCCGCGGTCCCCACGACGACGGCCGCGACCGCCTTGTGCGGGCCGAGAGCGTGCAGACCCGCCTCGCGCACAGGGACCCTGCTGAGCAGCAGCAGACCGCAGTCGGCGACATCCCGGCCGGCCGGGTCGGCCCAGAGCGTGTAGCCCCCGCGGACCCAGGGCGCCGCCAACAGCAGGGCGAGCAGGGCGGGTTCGGTCTCCTGGAGGGCGATGACATCGGCGTCCGCGGCGCGCAGGGCGTCGAGCAGGAGCGGCCGGCGCCGGGCGGTGTCGATGCGGTCGCTGTCGTAGCGGTCCCAGAGGGTGTTCCAGGTCAGCAGCGTCAGGGGGCCGGAGGCCGGGGCGGGCGCCGGTACGTCCTCGGGCACGGGAGTCCAGGCGGCATCGGACACCGAGAACGCGTGCGGCGTGCGGGAGACGAAGTACGGGGACGGCAGCCGGCGCGGGGCGCGCACCCGCCCGGCGTCCGTCGCGTCGATCCGGTCCACGCCCGAGGACCGGTCCCACACCAGCTCACCGTCCGCCTCGAAGAACAGCACCCGGTGCCAGGGGATGTCCCCGCCTGGCGTGAAGCGGGGCAGCGGCACCCGCTTGGGCACGGTCCCGCGCTGCGCCACGCCCAGTACGAAGCGCGCCGGGTCGAACCGGGCGTCCCAGCGGACCCGGTGGTAGATCTCCTCGCTGGTACGCATTCAGGGCCTTCCGTCTGGATCATGCCGGGCTCGCGTGCCCCGGTGCCGCGCCTCGCGGCGTTGTCGTCACTCGCCATGGCTCCTTCCCCAAGCTCTCGACTCCGCTCGAGCAGGGGAGACCCCATCGACTCCCTCCTCCGCCTTGCGATTCACGCACCGGACCCCGCTCCCTGATCCGGCCTGATCCAGACGGAAGGCCCTACGCCCTGTCCTCCACGGTTCCGCTCGCGCCGATGTACCAGGTGCGGTGCGCCTGGCCGGGGTACGGGGGCACGAATCTGTGCAGCTGCGAGGTCAGTACCTCGGCCGGTACGGGGTGGCTGCGACGCCCGTTGCGGCGGATCAGCTCCGCCTCGCCGACCAGGGCCACGGCGTGGGTGAGCAGCGCGTCCCTGCGCCGGGCGACCGCGTGCACCAGGGAGCGCTGGTGCGCGTTGAGCGAGGTGGCGTCCCAGACGACCGTGGAGCCCGCCGTGAGCGCCGCGTCCAGCCGGTCGAGCCCCTCGCGCAGCACGTCCCCGTTGGCCTTCTGGTCGGCGCGCGAACCCCGGGCCAGGCGCAGATCGTCGAGCGAGAGGTAGGTGTCGACGCCGGGCAGCGCACGCCCGAAGGTGCTCTTGCCGCTGCCGGACGGGCCGACCAGATGGACCAGGCGCGGGAAGTCCCCGGCCCGCCAGCGCCAGGTCGCGGCGACCGCCTCCTCGGCGGTGGTGACCCGGCCCAGGGCATACGCCTCACGGGCCTGCGCCCAGCAGCGGTCGGCGCTCTCCGGGTCCAGCCCCGCGAAGGCCTCCCGCAGCCCGGCCGGTTCCGCCAGGCCCTCCGCGTGCAGCGCCGACCACTCCACCTGCTCGCGCGCCCCGGCGGTGTCCGCCACCGCGGCGGCCAGCGCGTGCAGCAGCGGCAGATCGGCGGCGAACGACATCCGGACCAGCCCGGGGCGGCGCTCCTCGTCCGGGTACGGGCGGTGCAGCGCGGGGTGCAGTCCGACGAGGTCCGCGACGCGGCGGGCGAGCGGCATCCCCAGCGCCGGTGCCAGCGCGGGCACGAGTCCGGTGCGGCGGGAACGGTGCAGCAGCGCGGCCAGCACCCCGGTCAGCCGGTCCTCGCCCGTCCGGCCCAGTGCGTCGAGGGCGTCGCCCATCGCGCGGGCGGCCCCGGCATCTCCCGCGTCCGTGCCTGCGGCGGTGGCCAGGGCCGCCGCGTCGACCGGCGCTCCGGACCGTACGGCCCACAGGGCGGCGGCCGGGCCGAGCCCGTTCTCCACGACGGCGGCGTGCATCCAGTGCGTATCGGTCTGTACATGGCCGGGCCGCACCCACTTGGCCACCAGGCGCCCGAAGTCCGGTGCGCCGAAGCCGTCCACGGGCCGTACGACGTACCCCTCCTGCCGTCCGATGTCCGGCTTCAGCGCCCGCAGCAACTTCTCGGCACGGGCGTCGAGGACCCCGCGCCACAGCACGGGCGGCGCCGGTATCCCCAGCCCTCGCAGGAACGCCACGGTCCGGTCCCAGCCCAGGCAGTGCTCCCCGTCCCAGACGGAGAAGCCGTAGAAGAAGCTCTCCAGACCGTCGTACGGGATCGAGTGGCGCGCGAACATGTTCTCGCCGCAGACCCGCCACCCGTCGGGGATACGCGCCCCGACCCGCCCCTGGAGCGCCTTCACCCAGCCCCGCGAGGGGTGGTGCGCGGAGTCGAGGGAGCGGGCGTGGAGCCCGTCGGCGTAGAGCGTGGTGTTCTCGCCGTCCAGCTTCTCGGTGACGACGACCTCGCGGCCGGTCAGCGCGGAGAGGTCCGCGATCCGTACGTCGTCCGAGGTGGCTCCGGGGGACCAGGGCAGATGCGCGGTGCGCGGATAGTGCGTACGCATGATCGATGCCCCTGGTGACGACGGTTTGCCCGGCCGATCACTGTAGGGGCGGGGTCGTACGACGCTCGACCGAATTACGATGAGCGGCGCCCGGCACGGCTCCCGCTGCGCGCCCGCGTTTGACCGAGCGAGCACGGGGGGTAAGATCCTCCGCCCGATTGGCCAGGCTCACACCCCGTATGGCACACTGACCAGGTTGCTCGGTTGAGTGTCAATGCTGCGCGCCTCCCGCCGGGAGGACCGGAAGCGAGTCCCACAGTACTCGTCGATCCCTCGCGGGTCGGACGTACGGGAATCTTCCGGGAAGCGTCAGTGGGGCACCGGCCAGGCGCCCGGTGGGTGTTTCGCCCCCGGTCCTGCGGTCCTCGGGCCCGCACCCCCTTGGTTGGGAAATCCTTCGGGAGATCTGCGTAGAGGGGATGCGACACGCCCGACCGCGTGGGTCGGAGGTGAAGTCATGAGAGCCCCCGGGTTCCAGAGCGTTACGAGAGACAGGACTACTAGTAGCCATGGCGGGACAGAAGATCCGCATCCGGCTCAAGGCCTACGACCACGAGGTCATCGACTCCTCGGCGAAGAAGATCGTCGAGACGGTGACCCGCACTGGTGCGTCGGTCGCAGGCCCGGTGCCGCTGCCCACTGAGAAGAACGTGTACTGCGTCATCAAGTCGCCGCACAAGTACAAGGACTCGCGCGAGCACTTCGAGATGCGCACGCACAAGCGCCTCATCGACATCCTCGACCCCACGCCGAAGACGGTTGACTCGCTGATGCGTCTCGACCTGCCGGCCGGCGTCGACATCGAGATCAAGCTCTGAGGTGACGCGCGAGATGGCTAAGAACATTAAGGGCGTCCTGGGCGAGAAGCTCGGCATGACCCAGGTCTGGGACGAGAACAACCGGGTCGTCCCGGTGACCGTCGTCAAGGCCGGGCCCTGCGTCGTCACCCAGGTCCGCACGAACGACAACGACGGCTACGAGGCAGTCCAGATCGCCTTCGGCGAGATCGACCCCCGCAAGGTGAACAAGCCCCTCAAGGGCCACTTCGCCAAGGCCGACGTGACCCCGCGCCGCCACCTGGTGGAGCTCCGCACCCCTGACGCCAGCGAGTACACGCTGGGCCAGGAAGTCACTGCCGAGGTGTTCGAGTCCGGCGTCAAGGTCGACGTCACGGGCAAGAGCAAGGGCAAGGGCTTCGCCGGTGTGATGAAGCGTCACAACTTCAAGGGTGGCAAGGCGTCCCACGGTGCCCACCGTGTGCACCGTATGCCTGGCTCCATCGGTGGCTGTGCCACCCCCGGCCGTGTCTTCAAGGGCATGCGCATGGCGGGTCGCATGGGCAACGAGCGTGTCACCACCCAGAACCTGACCATCCACGCGGTTGACGCGGAGAAGGGTCTGCTCCTCATCAAGGGCGCAGTCCCCGGTCCGAACGGCGGCCTCGTCCTGGTCCGTACCGCGGCCAAGGGGGCTTGAGGTAATGAGCACCATTGACATCCTTTCGCCGGCAGGCGACAAGGCCGGTACCGTCGAGCTCCCCGCGGAGATCTTCGACGCGAAGACCAGCGTTCCGCTGATCCACCAGGTCGTTGTCGCACAGCTGGCAGCTGCCCGTCAGGGCACGCACAAGACCAAGACCCGCGGCGAAGTCCGTGGTGGTGGCCGCAAGCCGTACCGCCAGAAGGGCACCGGCCGCGCGCGCCAGGGTTCGACCCGTGCGCCGCAGTTCGCCGGCGGTGGCGTCGTCCACGGCCCGCAGCCGCGTGACTACTCGCAGCGGACCCCGAAGAAGATGAAGGCCGCCGCCCTGCGCGGTGCCCTCTCCGACCGGGCACGCCACTCCCGCATCCACGTCGTCACCGGCGTGGTCGACGGTGCAGTCTCCACGAAGGCCGCCAAGACGCTGTTCGGCAAGATCTCGGAGCGCAAGAACCTGCTCCTGGTCGTCGACCGTGCCGACGAGGCCGCGTGGCTGTCCGCCCGCAACCTGCCCCAGGTGCACATCCTGGAGCCGGGCCAGCTGAACACGTACGACGTGATCGTCTCTGACGACGTGGTCTTCACCCAGGCCGCCCTCGAGTCCTTCGTGTCTGGCCCCCAGACCGCTGAGACCGAAGGGAGCGACGCCTGATGAGCGAGGCGACCGTTACCAGCAAGACCTACTCGGACCCGCGCGACGTTCTCGTCAAGCCGGTCGTGTCCGAGAAGAGCTACGCGCTGCTCGACGAGAACAAGTACACGTTCATCGTCGCGCCCGGCTCCAACAAGACCCAGATCAAGCAGGCCGTGGAAGCGGTCTTCTCGGTCAAGGTCACCGGGGTCAACACGATCAACCGGCAGGGTAAGCGCAAGCGCACCAAGACCGGTTTCGGCAAGCGCGCTGACACCAAGCGCGCCATCGTGACCCTCGCCGAGGGCGACCGTATCGACATCTTCGGCGGCCCGACCTCCTGACGGAGGTCGAGTCGTCCGGAATCGGACGAGGACTGAGAAATGGGTATCCGCAAGTACAAGCCGACGACCCCGGGCCGTCGTGGCTCCAGCGTCGCCGACTTTGTCGAGATCACGCGGTCCACGCCGGAGAAGTCGCTGGTCCGCCCCCTGCACAGCAAGGGCGGCCGTAACAACGCCGGTCGTGTGACCGTTCGCCACCAGGGCGGTGGCCACAAGCGCGCCTTCCGAGTGATCGACTTCCGTCGTCACGACAAGGACGGCGTGCCGGCCAAGGTCGCGCACATCGAGTACGACCCGAACCGCACCGCGCGCATCGCGCTCCTGCACTACGCGGACGGCGAGAAGCGCTACATCATCGCGCCGCGTGGCCTGACGCAGGGCGACCGTGTCGAGAACGGCCCGGCCGCCGACATCAAGCCCGGCAACAACCTGGCGCTGCGCAACATCCCGGTCGGTACGACCATCCACGCCATCGAGCTGCGGCCCGGCGGCGGCGCGAAGTTCGCCCGTTCCGCGGGTGCCTCCGTGCAGCTGCTGGCGAAGGAGGGCACCATGGCCCACCTTCGTATGCCGTCGGGTGAGATCCGCCTGGTCGACGCCCGCTGCCGCGCCACCATCGGTGAGGTCGGCAACGCCGAGCAGTCGAACATCAACTGGGGCAAGGCCGGCCGCATGCGCTGGAAGGGCGTTCGCCCGACCGTCCGCGGTGTCGCGATGAACCCGGTTGACCACCCGCACGGTGGTGGTGAAGGCAAGACCTCCGGTGGTCGCCACCCGGTCTCGCCGTGGGGTCAGAAGGAGGGTCGTACTCGTTCGCCGAAGAAGGCATCGAACAAGTACATCGTCCGCCGCCGCAAGACGAACAAGAAGCGCTAGGAGCGGGTTTAGATGCCGCGCAGTCTCAAGAAGGGGCCCTTCGTCGACGGCCACCTCATCAAGAAGGTGGACGTACAGAACGAGGCAGGCACCAAGAACGTCATCAAGACCTGGTCCCGTCGCTCGATGATCGTCCCGGCCATGCTGGGTCACACCATCGCGGTGCACAACGGCAAGATCCACGTCCCGGTGTTCGTCACCGAGTCGATGGTCGGCCACAAGCTCGGCGAGTTCTCGCCGACTCGCACCTTCCGCGGCCACGTCAAGGACGACCGGAAGTCGAAGCGCCGCTAACCGCGGGGTGGAAACGACTATGACTTACACCGAAGGGACAACCATGGAAGCCAGGGCCCAGGCGCGGTACATCCGCGTCACGCCCATGAAGGCCCGCCGCGTGGTGGACCTCATCCGTGGCATGGATGCCACGGAGGCTCAGGCGGTCCTGCGTTTCGCCCCGCAGGCCGCGAGCGTGCCGGTTGGCAAGGTGCTGGACAGCGCCATTGCCAACGCCGCACACAACTACGACCACACCGACGCCTCTTCGCTGGTCATCAGCGAGGCGTACGTGGACGAGGGCCCGACCCTGAAGCGGTTCCGTCCGCGTGCTCAGGGCCGTGCCTACCGGATCCGTAAGCGGACCAGCCACATCACCGTGGTCGTCAGCAGCAAGGAAGGAACCCGGTAATGGGCCAGAAGGTAAACCCGCACGGGTTCCGGCTCGGCATTACCACGGACTTCAAGTCCCGTTGGTACGCCGACAAGCTGTACAAGGACTACGTCAAGGAAGACGTCGCCATTCGTCGCATGATGACGAAGGGCATGGAGCGGGCCGGCATCTCGAAGGTCGAGATCGAGCGCACCCGCGACCGCGTCCGCGTTGACATCCACACCGCCCGTCCGGGCATCGTCATCGGTCGCCGTGGCGCCGAGGCCGACCGCATCCGTGGCGAGCTGGAGAAGCTGACCGGCAAGCAGGTCCAGCTGAACATCCTCGAGGTCAAGAACCCCGAGGTGGACGCTCAGCTGGTGGCCCAGGCCGTCGCCGAGCAGCTCTCCTCCCGCGTCTCCTTCCGTCGTGCCATGCGCAAGAGCATGCAGAGCTCGATGAAGGCCGGCGCCAAGGGCATCAAGATCCAGTGCGGTGGCCGCCTCGGCGGCGCCGAGATGTCCCGCTCGGAGTTCTACCGCGAGGGCCGTGTGCCCCTGCACACGCTCCGCGCGAACGTCGACTACGGCTTCTTCGAGGCCAAGACGACCTTCGGCCGCATCGGCGTGAAGGTCTGGATCTACAAGGGCGACGTCAAGAACATCGCCGAGGTCCGCGCCGAGAACGCCGCTGCCCGCGCCGGCAACCGCCCGGCCCGTGGCGGCGCTGACCGCCCGGCCGGCCGTGGTGGCCGCGGTGGCGAGCGTGGCGGTCGCGGTCGCAAGCCGCAGCAGCAGTCGGCTCCGGCTGCCGAGGCCCCCAAGGCCGAGGCTCCCGCCGCTGCCGCTCCGGCTGCCGAGAGCACCGGAACGGAGGCCTGACCGAAATGCTGATCCCCCGTAGGGTCAAGCACCGCAAGCAGCACCACCCGAAGCGCAGCGGTATGTCCAAGGGTGGCACGCAGGTTGCGTTCGGCGAGTACGGCATCCAGGCGCTGACCCCGGCGTACGTGACGAACCGCCAGATCGAGGCTGCTCGTATCGCGATGACCCGCCACATCAAGCGTGGCGGCAAGGTCTGGATCAACATCTACCCGGACCGTCCCCTGACGAAGAAGCCGGCCGAGACCCGCATGGGTTCCGGTAAGGGTTCTCCCGAGTGGTGGATCGCGAACGTCAAGCCGGGTCGGGTGATGTTCGAGCTGTCCTACCCGAACGAGAAGATTGCTCGTGAGGCGCTTACCCGCGCTGCTCACAAGCTTCCGATGAAGTGCCGGATCGTTCGGCGCGAGGCAGGTGAGTCGTGATGTCGGCCGGTACCAAGGCGTCCGAGCTGCGCGAGCTGGGCAACGAGGAGCTCCTCAACAAGCTCCGCGAGGCCAAGGAAGAGCTGTTCAACCTCCGCTTCCAGGCGGCGACCGGGCAGCTCGAGAACCACGGCCGGCTCAAGTCCGTCCGTAAGGACATCGCCCGGATCTACACCCTGATGCGCGAGCGCGAGCTGGGCATCGAGACGGTGGAGAGCGCCTGATGAGCGAGAAGACTGTGACTGAGACGAACACCGACCGCGGTTTCCGCAAGACCCGTGAGGGTCTGGTCGTCAGCGACAAGATGGACAAGACCGTCGTCGTCGCTGTCGAGGACCGTGTCAAGCACGCGCTGTACGGCAAGGTCATCCGCCGTACGAACAAGCTCAAGGCGCACGACGAGCAGAACGCCGCCGGCGTCGGCGACCGCGTCCTCCTGATGGAGACCCGGCCGCTGTCCGCCACGAAGCGGTGGCGCGTCGTCGAGATCCTCGAGAAGGCCAAGTAATTCCTGAGGGGCATTCCCCTCAGGCAAGTTCCGCCAGGCTCGGCGGGGGCCCGCTCCGGTGACGGAGTGGCCCCCGCCGGGAACCGGCAGACGATCAGGAGATAGACGTGATCCAGCAGGAGTCGCGACTTCGCGTCGCCGACAACACGGGTGCGAAGGAAATCCTCACCATCCGTGTTCTCGGTGGTTCGGGTCGCCGCTACGCGGGCATCGGTGACGTCATCGTCGCCACCGTCAAGGACGCGATCCCCGGTGGCAACGTGAAGAAGGGTGACGTCGTCAAGGCCGTCATCGTTCGCACCGTCAAGGAGCGTCGCCGTCAGGATGGCTCGTACATCCGCTTCGACGAGAACGCCGCCGTCATTCTGAAGAACGACGGTGACCCCCGCGGCACCCGCATCTTCGGCCCGGTGGGCCGGGAACTGCGCGAGAAGAAGTTCATGAAGATCATCTCGCTCGCGCCGGAGGTGCTGTAAGCATGAAGATCAAGAAGGGCGACCTGGTTCAGGTCATCACCGGTAAGGACAAGGGCAAGCAGGGCAAGGTCATCGTGGCCTACCCCGCTCAGGACCGCGTCCTCGTCGAGGGTGTCAACCGGGTCAAGAAGCACACCAAGGCCGGTCAGACCGCTCGCGGTTCGCAGACCGGTGGCATCGTCACGACCGAGGCCCCCATCCACGTGAGCAACGTTCAGCTCGTCGTGGAGAAGGACGGCAACAAGGTCGTCACGCGCGTCGGTTACCGCTTCGACGACGAAGGCAACAAGATCCGCGTTGCCAAGCGGACGGGTGAGGACATCT
The DNA here is from genome assembly GCF_026340595.1 of Streptomyces sp. NBC_01363. Lineage (GTDB taxonomy): Bacteria > Actinomycetota > Actinomycetes > Streptomycetales > Streptomycetaceae > Streptomyces. Next base: position 793,121 of record NZ_JAPEPF010000001.1, on the reverse strand, counting down.
GATGGCTACCACCACCACTCCGCGTCTGAAGACGAAGTACCGCGAGGAAATCGCCGGCAAGCTGCGTGAGGAGTTCTCGTTCGAGAACGTCATGCAGATCCCCGGTCTGGTCAAGATCGTGGTCAACATGGGTGTGGGCGACGCCGCCCGCGACTCCAAGCTGATCGACGGCGCCGTGCGCGACCTCACCACGATCACCGGTCAGAAGCCGGCCGTCACCAAGGCCCGCAAGTCCATCGCGCAGTTCAAGCTGCGCGAGGGCCAGCCGATCGGCTGCCACGTCACCCTCCGTGGTGACCGGATGTGGGAGTTCCTGGACCGTACGCTGTCGCTCGCGCTGCCGCGTATCCGTGACTTCCGTGGTCTGTCGCCGAAGCAGTTCGACGGCCGTGGCAACTACACCTTCGGTCTCACGGAGCAGGTCATGTTCCACGAGATCGACCAGGACAAGATCGACCGGGTCCGGGGCATGGACATCACCGTGGTCACCACGGCGACCAATGACGACGAGGGTCGTGCCCTCCTTCGTCACCTCGGCTTCCCGTTCAAGGAGAACTGACCGTGGCGAAGAAGGCTCTGATCGCTAAGGCCGCCCGTAAGCCGAAGTTCGGCGTTCGCGGGTACACCCGCTGCCAGCGCTGCGGCCGGCCCCACTCCGTCTACCGCAAGTTCGGCCTGTGCCGCGTGTGCCTTCGTGAGATGGCTCACCGTGGCGAGCTGCCGGGCGTGACCAAGAGCTCCTGGTAAATCTCCTTCGCCCTTTGGGCGTTGGGATTACCCGGAGACTCTCGGTAAGCATCTGGTCGGCAGGAGCCCGCCCTCACATGCCGTAGGCTTGTGGGGTTGGGCGCCTGCCGCCCAAGACCGACTTACTACGCCGTAGGTCCCCGCACCGCACCCGTCCTGCCTCTGAGTGGGGAGAGGGATGGCGCATACAGGAAACCCCGGCGAGAGAGGCCGAAGGCCAACTCATGACCATGACTGATCCCATCGCAGACATGCTCACGCGTCTGCGCAACGCGAACTCGGCGTACCACGACGATGTCGCGATGCCGCACAGCAAGATCAAGTCGCACATCGCGGAGATCCTCCAGCAGGAGGGCTTCATCACCGGCTGGAAGGTCGAGGACGCCGAGGTCGGCAAGAACCTCATCCTCGAGCTGAAGTTCGGCCCGAACCGCGAGCGATCGATCGCCGGCATCAAGCGAATCTCGAAGCCGGGTCTGCGTGTATACGCAAAGTCCACCAACCTGCCGAAGGTCCTCGGCGGCCTGGGCGTGGCGATCATCTCCACGTCCCACGGTCTCCTGACCGGCCAGCAGGCCAGCAAGAAGGGCGTAGGTGGGGAAGTCCTCGCCTACGTCTGGTAGTCGGGAACGGAGGAATAGCTCATGTCGCGAATCGGCAAGCTCCCCATCCAGGTTCCCGCCGGTGTGGACGTCACCATCGATGGCCGCACGGTCGCGGTGAAGGGGCCCAAGGGCACCCTCTCGCACACCGTCGCGTCGCCGATCGAGGTCACCAAGGGTGAGGACGGCTTCCTCAGCGTCACCCGCCCGAACGACGAGCGTCAGAACAAGGCCCTTCACGGCCTGTCCCGCACGCTGGTGGCGAACATGATCACCGGTGTGACCCAGGGATACACCAAGGCGCTCGAGATCAGTGGTGTCGGTTACCGCGTCCAGGCGAAGGGCTCCAACCTGGAGTTCGCCCTGGGCTACAGCCACCCGATCCTGATCGAGGCCCCGGAGGGCATCACCTTCAAGGTGGAGTCCCCCACGAAGTTCTCCGTCGAGGGCATCGACAAGCAGAAGGTCGGCGAGACCGCGGCCAAGATCCGCAAGCTGCGGAAGCCTGACCCGTACAAGGCCAAGGGCGTCAAGTACGCCGGCGAGGTCATCCGCCGCAAGGTCGGAAAGGCTGGTAAGTAGCCATGGCATACGGCGTGAAGATCGCCAAGGGCGACGCCTACAAGCGTGCCGCCCTCAAGCGTCGCCACATCCGCGTCCGCAAGCACATCTCCGGTTCGCCGGAGCGTCCGCGCTTGGTCGTGACGCGGTCCAACCGCCACATGGTGGCTCAGGTCATCGACGACATTGCGGGCCACACGCTCGCGTCGGCGTCGACCCTGGACGTCTCCATCCGTGGTGGCGAGGGCGACAAGAGCACCCAGGCCAAGCAGGTCGGCGCCCTGGTCGCTGAGCGCGCCAAGGCCGCAGGCGTCGAGGCCGTCGTGTTTGACCGCGGTGGTAACCAGTACGCCGGGCGGATTGCCGCTCTGGCTGACGCCGCCCGTGAAGCCGGTCTGAAGTTCTGAGCCCGGTTCCTACGCACAGCGGACGTAACAGAGAGAGGTAAATCCAATGGCTGGACCCCAGCGCCGCGGAAGCGGTGCCGGTGGCGGCGAGCGGCGGGACCGGAAGGGCCGTGACGGCGGCGCAGCTGCCGCCGAGAAGACCGCGTACGTTGAGCGCGTTGTCGCGATCAACCGCGTCGCCAAGGTTGTGAAGGGTGGTCGTCGCTTCAGCTTCACCGCGCTGGTCGTGGTGGGCGATGGTGACGGCACCGTCGGTGTCGGTTACGGCAAGGCCAAGGAAGTTCCCGCGGCCATCGCCAAGGGCGTGGAAGAAGCCAAGAAGAACTTCTTCAAGGTTCCGCGCATCCAGGGCACCATTCCTCACCCGATCCAGGGCGAGAAGGCTGCGGGCGTCGTCCTGCTGAAGCCTGCTTCCCCCGGTACCGGTGTTATCGCCGGTGGCCCGGTGCGCGCCGTTCTGGAGTGCGCCGGCGTTCACGACATCCTGTCGAAGTCGCTCGGCTCCGACAACGCGATCAACATCGTGCACGCGACCGTGGCGGCCCTCAAGGGCCTGCAGCGTCCCGAGGAGATCGCGGCCCGCCGTGGTCTGCCGCTCGAGGACGTCGCCCCTGCGGCTCTGCTTCGTGCACGTGCGGGAGCGGGTGCGTAATGGCTCGCCTCAAGATCACGCAGACGAAGTCGTACATCGGCAGCAAGCAGAACCACCGCGACACCCTTCGTTCGCTCGGGCTCAAGCGCCTGCACGACGTGGTTGTCAAGGAGGACCGCCCCGAGTTCCGCGGAATGGTGCACACCGTCCGCCACCTCGTGACGGTTGAGGAGGTCGACTGACATGGCGGAGAACAAGCCGCTGAAGGCCCATGACCTCCGGCCCGCCCCGGGCGCCAAGACCGCCAAGACCCGTGTGGGTCGTGGTGAGGCGTCCAAGGGTAAGACCGCCGGTCGTGGCACCAAGGGCACGAAGGCCCGTTACCAGGTTCCGGAGCGCTTCGAGGGTGGGCAGATGCCCCTCCACATGCGTCTCCCGAAGCTCAAGGGCTTCAAGAACCCGTTCCGCACCGAGTACCAGGTCGTGAACCTGGACAAGCTCGCGACGCTCTACCCCGAGGGTGGAGAGGTCACCGTGGCCGACCTGGTCGCCAAGGGTGCGGTGCGCAACAACCACCTCGTCAAGGTCCTCGGACAGGGCGAGATCTCCGTGGCACTGCAGGTTTCGGTTGACGCCGTCTCCGGCTCCGCCAAGGAGAAGATTGCCGCCGCGGGCGGCACCGTCACCGAGCTCGTCTGAGACAACTCGATGGCCTGAACATCCGACCGGGGATGCCTCTCATATGGGGCATCCCCGGTTGGTCGTTCCTAGGGGGGCATGGTCGCCGGTAAGGTGGCGTGCGTCGTTGTGTGGTAACCCCTGGGCGCCCGCCCGGGGACTTTGACTGTTTACGTATTCGTCGATCCTCAAGACCGTCACCTCTACGCTTTGCGCGGGGGTCGCAGGAGGCACCGTGCTCACCGCGTTCGCCCGGGCGTTCAAGACGCCCGACCTGCGCAAGAAGCTGCTCTTCACGCTCGGCATCATCGTGCTCTACCGGCTCGGGGCACACATCCCGGTACCGGGAGTGAGCTACGAGAACGTCCAGACCTGTGTTGATCAGGCCAGCAAGGGCAACAACAGCCTCTTCGGCCTGGTGAACATGTTCAGCGGTGGTGCACTGCTGCAGATCACGATCTTCGCGCTCGGCATCATGCCGTACATCACGGCCAGCATCATTCTTCAGCTGCTGACCGTGGTCATCCCCCGACTCGAGGCGCTCAAGAAGGAGGGGCAGTCCGGGCAGGCCAAGATCACGCAGTACACGCGTTATCTGACCGTCGCGCTCGCCATCCTCCAGGGCACCGGCCTGGTGGCCACCGCCACCAGCGGCGCCCTCTTCAGCGGCTGCCCGGTCGCCGACCAGATCGTCCCGAACCAGTCGATCTTCACGACCATCGTGATGGTCATCACGATGACCGCGGGTACCGCGGCCGTCATGTGGCTCGGTGAGCTCATCACCGACCGCGGCATCGGCAACGGCATGTCGATCCTGATGTTCATCTCGATCGCCGCCAGCTTCCCCGGCGCCCTGTGGGCCATCAAGACCAGCGGCAAGCTGGCCGACGGCTGGATCGAATTCGGCACCGTCATCCTGATCGGCTTCGTGATGGTGGGCCTCGTCGTCTTCGTCGAGCAGGCCCAGCGCCGCATCCCGGTGCAGTACGCGAAGCGAATGATCGGCCGCAGGTCGTACGGCGGTACCTCGACGTACATTCCGCTGAAGGTCAATCAGGCGGGTGTGATTCCCGTCATCTTCGCTTCTTCGCTGCTCTACATCCCCGCCCTGATCGTCCAGTTCTCCAACTCCACCGCGGGCTGGGCGACCTGGATCAAGGACAACTTCGTCAAGGGCGACCACCCGTACTACATCACGGCGTACTTCCTGCTGATCGTCTTCTTCGCCTTCTTCTATGTGGCGATTTCGTTCAACCCCGAGGAAGTCGCCGACAACATGAAGAAGTATGGTGGGTTCATCCCGGGTATCCGGGCTGGTCGACCTACTGCCGAGTACCTGAGCTACGTGCTCAACAGGATCACTTGGCCGGGCTCGCTGTACTTGGGTCTGATCGCTCTTGTGCCGACGATGGCGTTGGCCGGCTTCGGTGGTGCGAACGCCAACTTCCCGTTCGGCGGGACGAGCATCCTGATCATCGTGGGTGTGGGGCTGGAGACCGTGAAGCAGATCGAGAGTCAGCTCCAGCAGCGCAATTACGAAGGGTTCCTCCGCTGATGCGAATCGTCCTCGTCGGGCCGCCCGGTGCCGGCAAGGGAACGCAGGCTGCGTACCTTGCCAAGAACCTGTCGATTCCGCAGATCTCCACGGGCGATCTCTTCCGCGCCAACATCAGCCAGGGCACCGACCTTGGCAAGCAGGCCCGCGCCTTCATGGACGCGGGTCAGTTGGTCCCGGACGAGGTCACCATCGGGATGGCCAAGGACCGCATGTCCCAGCCGGACGCCGAGAACGGCTTCCTGCTGGACGGCTTCCCGCGCAACGTGGGTCAGGCCGAGGCCCTTGACGCCATGCTGAAGGACGAGGGCACCAAGCTCGACGCGGTCCTGGACCTGGAGGTCCCCGAGGACGAGGTGGTCAAGCGCATCGCCGGCCGCCGGATCTGCCGGAACGACGGCTCCCACGTCTTCCACGTGACGTACAACCCGCCGAAGACCGAGGGCGTCTGCGACGTCTGCGGCGGCGAGCTGTACCAGCGCGACGACGACACCGAGGACACGGTTCGTACGCGGCTGGAGGTCTACCACACGCAGACCGAGCCGATCATCGATTACTACCGGGCCCAGAACCTGGTGGTCACCATCTCCGCGCTCGGCAAGGTCAACGATGTGACCGAGCGGGCGATGGAGGCTCTCAAGTCCGACCAGGGCTGAGCGAAAACACCCGCAGTACTTGTGCAGTCGGCCGCGGCGTCCATGGGCGCCGCGGCCGACTGCTTGCGCCGTATCGTTGTGTGAGTACGCCGCAGACATCACCGTTCGATGCAGTCCGATGCAGAGAGGCGCCGCGCAATGGTGCAGATCAAGACCCCCGAGCAGATCGCGAAGATGCGTGAGGCGGGGCTGGTGGTCGCTGCCATTCACGCGGCCACCCGCGAGGCGGCGGTGCCCGGCGCCACCACGCTCGACCTGGACCAGGTCGCCCGCAAGGTGATCGCCGACCACGGTGCGAAGTCGAACTTCCTCGGGTACGGCGGGTTCCCCGCGACCATCTGCACCTCGGTCAACGAGGTCGTCGTCCACGGCATCCCGGACGACAAGACCGTCCTCAAGGACGGCGACATCATCTCCATCGACGCCGGCGCGATCGTCGACGGCTGGCACGGCGACGCCGCGTACACGGCCTTCGTGGGCACCGGTCACGCTCCGGAGCTGGTCGAGCTCTCCCGGGTGACCGAGGAGTCCATGTGGGCGGGTATCGCCGCGATGAAGGTGAACAACCGCCTCGTCGACATCTCGAAGGCGATCGAGTCCTACATCCGCCGCCAGCCCCGCCCCGCCACCGGCAAGTACGGGATCATCGAGGACTACGGCGGCCACGGCATCGGCACCGAGATGCACATGGACCCGCACCTGCTGAACTATGTCGCCCGCAAGCGCGGCAAGGGCATCAAGCTCGTCCCCGGCGTCTGCCTGGCCATCGAGCCGATGGTCTCGCTCGGTACGGCACAGACCGAGGTGCTCCAGGACGACTGGACCGTCATCACCACGGACGGCACCTGGTCCTCCCACTGGGAGCACTCGATCGCTCTCACCGAGCAGGGCCCCCTGGTCCTGACCGCCCCCGACTGCGGCAAGGAGAAGCTGGCGCAGTACGGCATCGAGGCGGCTCCGGACCCGCTGGGCTGAGCCGGCACCGCCGGGCGGAGCCCGGCGCAGCCGGCCGAAGCCTGTGAGGCGCTCCGGCGCCGAGCCCGCGAGGGCTGCGTGGGGGGAGGGGCCGGCATCGAGGCGGCTCCGGACCCGCTGGGCTGAGCCGGCGTACCGCGAGGCCGGACCCGATGGGGGATTTGGCCTGCTTGTGGAGGTCTAAGGATCTCCTCGGGTGGGCAAACTTGACGGATTCGTCTTTTGGGGTCCGCTGACGTAGACTGACTCGTCGGCTGTCGTGCATCAGTGTGTCCGCATGCGATGCCGAAAGTCGATCAAGGTAGCCGATTCGAAAGGCGAAGCGTGGCCAAGAAGCAAGGTGCCATCGAAATTGAGGGCACCGTGATCGAGTCCCTCCCGAACGCCATGTTCAAGGTGGAACTCCAGAACGGTCACAAGGTCCTCGCGCACATCAGCGGCAAGATGCGGATGCACTACATCCGAATCCTTCCGGATGACCGGGTCGTCGTGGAGCTCTCCCCGTACGACCTGACGCGTGGCCGGATCGTCTACCGCTACAAGTAGATCTTGCCTCCACCCCGCTTCCGCGCGGTGACGGCACTGACCCGGAGAACCTGACATCCCATGAAGGTCAAGCCGAGCGTCAAGAAGATCTGCGACAAGTGCAAGGTGATCCGCCGTCACGGTCGGGTCATGGTCATCTGCGACAACCTGCGCCACAAGCAGCGCCAGGGCTGACGCACGACCCCCTGCATCTCGCAGTACTTCGCGCGACGCACGTAAAACGTACATACGCAGAGTCCGTCCAAGCTTCGGCTGACGACACCTCCGGCGGGGGCCGGGGACCCGGGCGTACCACCTCTCGTCACGAGCGGTCGGCGATCGGGAGCGGCACTGCGGAAGACCCCCGAATTAACAACTGGAGCCATTGAATGGCACGCGTTTCAGGTGTTGACATCCCGCGCGAAAAGCGCGTGGAGGTTGCCCTCACCTACGTCTTCGGTATCGGGCGCACCCGGTCCAAGGAGATCCTCGCCACCACCGGCGTGAACCCGAACACCCGCGTTCGTGACCTGGCCGAAGAGGACCTGGTCAAGATCCGCGAGTACGTGGACGCCAACCTCCGCACCGAGGGTGACCTTCGCCGCGAGATCCAGGGCGACATCCGCCGCAAGATCGAGATCGGCTGCTACCAGGGCATTCGCCACCGTCGCGGTCTGCCGGTCCACGGCCAGCGCACCAGCACGAACGCTCGTACCCGCAAGGGCCCGCGTCGCGCGATCGCCGGCAAGAAGAAGCCGGGCAAGAAGTAGTCCTCAGCGGACGCACTGCGGGCGTCCGGGCCACCGGTCATCCGCAGCAACCAGCGGTCTTCGCTGTAGGACCGATCACCTCCCCTCTCCATCTGGAGTCAAGACATGCCCCCCAAGGGTCGTCAGGGCGCAGCCAAGAAGGTGCGTCGCAAGGAAAAGAAGAACGTCGCTCACGGCCACGCGCACATCAAGAGCACGTTCAACAACACCATCGTCTCGATCACGGACCCCTCGGGCAACGTGATCTCCTGGGCCTCCGCCGGCCACGTCGGCTTCAAGGGCTCGCGCAAGTCCACCCCCTTCGCCGCGCAGATGGCCGCCGAGTCGGCCGCCCGCCGCGCGCAGGAGCACGGCATGCGCAAGGTTGACGTCTTCGTCAAGGGTCCGGGCTCCGGCCGCGAGACCGCGATCCGTTCGCTCCAGGCCACCGGCCTGGAGGTCGGTTCGATCCAGGACGTCACCCCCACTCCGCACAACGGATGCCGGCCGCCCAAGCGTCGCCGCGTCTGATTCCGTCTGAAGCAACGGAGACAACTGGAAAATGGCGCGATACACCGGGGCCGACTGCAAGCGTTGCCGTCGGGAGAAGCAGAAGCTGTTCCTCAAGGGCAGCAAGTGCGAGAGCGCGAAGTGCCCGATCGAGATCCGTCCTTACCCCCCGGGTGAGCACGGACGCGGGCGCACCAAGGACAGCGAGTACCTGCTTCAGCTTCGTGAGAAGCAGAAGTGCTCGCGTATCTACGGTGTTCTTGAACGACAGTTCGTGAACTACTACAAGGAAGCGAACCAGAAGACCGGCAAGACCGGTGAGAACCTTCTGCGCATCCTTGAGACCCGCCTCGACAACGTGGTCTACCGGGCAGGCTTCGCCAAGTCCCGCGACCACGCCCGTCAGCTGGTGCGTCACGGACACATCGCCGTGAACGGCACGAAGACCGACATTCCGTCGGCCCGCGTCGCCGTGAACGACGTCATCGAGGTTCGTCAGAAGTCCAAGGCCCTGACCCCCTTCCAGGTGGCCCAGGCCGAGGCCGGCGAGCGCACCGTTCCGGCGTGGCTCGAAGCCGTGCCGTCGACGATGCGGATCCTCGTGCACTCCCTGCCCGAGCGCCCGGTGATCGACACCCAGGTGCAGGAGCAGTTGATCGTCGAGCTCTACTCCAAGTAGTAGCTCGTGGGTCCGGGCGGTACGGCTCTTCGGGGTCGTGCCGCCCGTACCCTTGTCGGTATCTGGGGGCGTCAAATAGTGGGCGCCCACGACTGAAGGAACGCAACATGCTTATCGCTCAGCGTCCGTCGCTGACCGAAGAGGTCGTTGACGAGTTCCGCTCCCGGTTCGTCATCGAGCCGCTGGAGCCGGGCTTCGGCTACACCCTCGGCAACTCTCTTCGCCGCACGCTCCTCTCCTCGATCCCCGGCGCTGCTGTCACCAGCATCCGGATCGACGGTGTCCTGCACGAGTTCACCACCGTGCCGGGCGTCAAGGAGGACGTCACCGACCTCATCCTCAACATCAAGCAGCTGGTCGTCTCCTCGGAGCACGACGAGCCGGTCGTGATGTACCTGCGCAAGCAGGGTCCCGGCCTGGTCACCGCTGCTGACATCGCCCCGCCGGCCGGTGTCGAGGTCCACAACCCGGACCTGGTCCTGGCCACGCTCAACGGCAAGGGCAAGCTGGAGATGGAGCTGACCGTCGAGCGCGGTCGCGGCTACGTCTCCGCCGTCCAGAACAAGCAGGCGGGCCAGGAGATCGGCCGTATCCCGGTCGACTCCATCTACTCGCCGGTGCTCAAGGTCACGTACAAGGTCGAGGCGACCCGTGTCGAGCAGCGCACCGACTTCGACAAGCTGATCGTCGACGTCGAGACCAAGCAGGCCATGCGTCCCCGTGACGCCATGGCTTCGGCCGGTAAGACCCTGGTCGAGCTGTTCGGCCTGGCGCGCGAGCTCAACATCGACGCCGAGGGCATCGACATGGGCCCGTCCCCGACGGACGCCGCGCTCGCCGCCGATCTGGCGCTGCCGATCGAGGAGCTTGAGCTCACGGTCCGTTCGTACAACTGCCTCAAGCGCGAGGGCATCCACTCCGTGGGTGAGCTCGTGGCTCGTTCCGAGGCCGACCTGCTCGACATCCGCAACTTCGGTGCGAAGTCGATCGACGAGGTCAAGGCGAAGCTGGCCGGTATGGGCCTCGCGCTGAAGGACTCGCCTCCCGGCTTCGACCCGACCGCCGCCGCCGATGCCTTTGGCGCCGACGACGACGCGGACGCCGGTTTCGTGGAGACCGAGCAGTACTGATCCGCCTCCGGCCGGGGTGCCCGGGATTTCTGGGCGCCCCGGACCGGGGTGAGGCTTTGTCCTCGATCGCCGGACGGGCTTGATCTCGGCTCGTACGCGAGGGCTCTGTCCTCGATCGCCGGACGGGCTCGATTTTCGGGCTGAGGCCCGATGTCGGGTGCGTGCGGCAGACGAAGACTTCCGTGTGGCGTCCGCCGCGCGGGAACTGACACCGGTACCTGATACGGCCGGTGCAGCACACAAGGAGAAAAACCATGCCTCAGCCCGCCAAGGGTGCCCGTCTGGGCGGCAGCGCTGCGCACGAGAAGCTTCTTCTCAACAACCTCGCGAAGTCGCTGTTCGAGCACGGCCGCATCACCACGACCGAGGCCAAGGCCCGTCGCCTGCGTCCGGTCGCCGAGCGTTTCATCACCAAGGCGAAGAAGGGCGACATCCACAACCGTCGCCTGGTGCTGCAGTCGATCACGGACAAGGGCGTCGTGCACACGCTCTTCACCGAGATCGCCCCGCGGTACGAGAACCGCCCCGGTGGTTACACCCGCATCACCAAGATCGGCAACCGTCGTGGCGACAACGCCCCGATGGCGGTCATCGAGCTGGTCGAGGCGCTGACCGTGGCCCAGCAGGCCACCGGTGAGGCCGAGGCCGCCACGAAGCGTGCGGTCAAGGAAGACGCCCTCAAGAAGGACGAGGCTCCGGCCGAGGCCGTCGAGGACGCCAAGCCGGCCGACGACGCCGAGTCCAAGGACGCCTGAGCGTTCTGAGACCACTGGACGGGCCCGCATCACCCTTCGGGGCGGTGCGGGCCCGTTCCGTATGTACCTGCGAGTAGCTGCGGAAAAGGACCCTTGGGTGAGTGACGAAGTGGAGCCCGGCTTCGTACGGGTGCGGCTGGACCTGGCGTACGACGGCAAGGACTTCTCGGGCTGGGCGAAGCAGACCTCCAGGCGGACCGTCCAGGGGGAGATCGAGGACGCGCTGCGGACCGTGACGCGGTCCTCGCGGACGTACGACCTGACCGTCGCCGGGCGGACCGATGCCGGGGTGCACGCCCGGGGCCAGGTCGCGCATGTGGATCTGCCGGACGAGGTGTGGGCCGAGCACGCGGACAAGCTGCTGCGGCGGATGGCCGGCCGGATGGCGCCCGATGTACGGATCTGGCGGATCGCGCCGGCGCCCGCCGGTTTCAACGCACGGTTCTCGGCGCTGTGGCGTCGGTACGCCTACCGCGTCTGCGATCGTCCCGGCGGGGTGGATCCGCTGTTGCGCGGTCATGTGCTGTGGCACGACCGGCCGTTGGACGTGGCGGCCATGAACGAGGCGGCGGCCCGGATGGTCGGGGAGCACGACTTCGCCGCGTACTGCAAGAAGCGCGAGGGCGCGACGACCATCCGTACGCTGCAGAAGCTGAGTTGGGTACGGGACCGGGCGACCGGGATCCTGACGGCGACCGTGCAGGCGGACGCGTTCTGCCACAACATGGTCCGCGCGCTGATCGGCGCGGCGCTCTTCGTCGGGGACGGGCGCCGTCCGGCCGAGTGGCCGGCCCAGGTGCTGGCGGCCCGGGTGCGGGACCCCGGGGTGCACGTGGTGCGTCCGCACGGGCTGACGCTGGAGGAAGTGGCCTACCCGGCCGACGAGTTGCTGGCCGCCCGCGCCGTGGAGGCGCGCAATGTGCGCACGCTCCCCGGAGGCGGTTGCTGCTGAGGCGTCTACTCCCGGGCCGCTGCCGCCGCCGCGGCGGTGTGTGCCCGCCGTTGGTGCCAGGCGCGCCTCAGCCCGGCCGCCGTGAACAGGGCCGCGAGCGTGTACGCCGTCGCGAGGGACGGGGTGATGTCGGGGGCCGCCCAGCCGTTCACCGCGGCCGCGGTGAACAGCAGCAGGCTCAGCACGCGCAGCAGCCACCAGCGCGGCCGGCGGGGCTCGTACGCGTCCGGGGACGCCGGGTGCTCGCCGTCCTGGGTGGTCATCGTGGAACGCATGCCGGCCAGCAGGCCCCGCCGGGTGAGCACCCGGGCGCCCGGCAGGGTGTCCAGGACGTCCGGGCGGTCACCGAAGCCCGGCGGGAGCGGGGGCAGGGCCAGGGCCGCCAGCAGGTCCGACTGGTGGCGGGGCGGGTTGCCGGTGGAGCGGAGTATGTGCGTCAGCGGGCGGGGGTCCGGGAGGGCGAAGGCGCGGGCCAGGGCCTCGGCCGTGGCGGTGACCGCGGCGTGGTCGGGGGCCGGGGACGTGGCGTTCCACTCGTGGGCGGCCAGCGGCCTGCCCTTGAGGAACAGCGTGAGCCCGCAGCGCTCGGGGGTGCGGCGCAGGACCAGCGTGGGCCACTTCTCGCCGGTGGTGAAGTTGTCGGCCGCCGTGGTCAGCGGGTCCTCCGTGGACAGGATCGAGCGCTTGGCGGGGCGTGCCCCGGCGACGGCCTCGACATAGGTGTGCCTGTCGGTCGCGGGGGCGGTGCGGAGCGAGACGCCGCACATCAGCGCCGCCTGCGCCACCTCCGCCGGGCGGGCCACCGCTATCGCCACCGCGCAGGGGGCGCCGGGGGCGGGGGCCGGCGCGGTGCGGGGCTGCGGGGGGCGGCCGAAGAAGGGTGTCAGGGACGCCAGTTGGATACGGGTGCCGGAACGGGTTTCGAGGAACTCCTGGCGCGGGTCGTCGCCGAAGTACGCCCAGGGGAATTCGGTGGCGTGGGTGCCGATGCTGCGGAAGGCGTCGAGGGCTTCGTCCCAGCGCTCCGTGCGCAGCAGCATCAGGGCCAGGCAGTTGCGGAAGCCGGCCGCCTCCTGGCTGCCCGGTCCGTACGCCTCCGAGAGGTCCAGGGCGCGGGTGACCGCGGCTGCGACGCGGGGCGCGAACGGGTCGGGGCCGGGCGGTGCGCCGGGGGACCGAACCACGTACTCCAGCGCCGCGAACAGGGGCAGCGCGTGCAGCTTCGAGCCGGGCGGGGCCGTGTCGGCCGCGCGCTCGGCGAAGTCGAACATCTCCGTGTGCGAGCCGTGCCACTTCGCGCAGAGGTAGGTGAGGGCGGCGGTGTGGCATCCGTAGTGGTGCGGGTCGCGGGCCAGGGCCTGCGCCCAGTAGCCGTCGAAGACCTCACGGGGGGCCTGGCTACCCAGCGCGTGGGTCAGGGCGATGCGCCAGGGCACGGGGTCGGCGGGGTTGAGTTCGGCCGCTCTGCCGATCACCGGTGCGGCGTCCTCCAGCAGTGCGAAGAAGGCCCGGAACCGGTCGCGCGAGACCTGCCCGGCGCTTTCCGTGGAACGCATTTCCCACGCCTGGTGGATGCCGAGATCCGCCTTGACCAGGGCCGCGTCCGGGTCCTCGGGGTGTTCGGCCTGCCAGGCGTCCAGCCAGCCGGGGTTGTGCAGGGCGGCCCCGGCGAGCCGTGCCGCGTAGCCGTCCCTCAGCTCCCACTGCCGGTGCTCGCGGGTCCCGGCGAGCAGCTCCCGGGCGGGGCCGTGGTCGCCGTCGGCGGCCGAGGCCAGGGCGGCCCGGAGCGCGGGGTCCGGCGCGTCGACGGAAACGGCCTCGTCCGGTGGCAGGTCGGCGCCGATGGCCGCGCTGTGGCGCAGCACGCGGGGAAGGGCGAGCAGGAACGGAAGGCGCACGGATCCCCGGTACCCGTCAGCCGGTCTGCGCGGTGGCCGCGGCCGAGGCCTGGAGCTCGCCGCGGTGGCGGATCTGACGGAACGTGAAGTTCGTCAGGTCGTCACCGGTGGCGTAGGCGTTCTTGTCGGCCGTGGTGACGTTCTTGCCGTTGGTGTACCCGCTGATGGCGAAGTAGGCGTAACGGCCGTAGGAGTTGGCGGTACGGCGGCAGACCGATCCGGGCAGGCAGAAGGACGGCACGCCCGCGCCGCTCAGCGTGGCGATGCTGCCGCTCGCCTGCCGGGCCGTCTTCTTCGCCTGCGCTTCCGTCCGGAAGACCGCGAGGCCGACGGTGACGGCGACGCCGTCCTTGCTGTACGTGGCCCGGACGACCTGGTCGCAGCCGTTGTTCACGAGGATCGGGCCGAGGGCGCCCTTCGTGGTCGCGGCGCAGTTCTTCGTCTGCTGGGTCGCGCCCTTGACGTAGACCCGGTTGCCCATCGTCAGCTTCTTGCCGGGGAAGAACGCGTCGACGGTGATCGGCGCCCGGTCCTTCTTCGCGTCGGAGATGTAGTCCTTCGGGTCCGGCGGGGGCGGCGGGGCCACCGAGGAGAAGGACGGCTCGGGCTCGGCGGTGTCGCTCGGCAGATCGCTCGGCGCGGGCAGTTCGCTCGCGTTCTTGCCGGAGTTGTTGCTGTTGTTCTTGTTGGTCGAGATGACCGCCGTGGCCACGATCGCGCCGATCGCCGCGGTGGCGAGCACGCCGCCGCCGATCAGCAGCCACCTCTTGCGGCGGTTGCGCGCGGCGGACTCGTCGGCCAGCGCTGCCCAGTCCGGAGTCTGTGTGCCCCCGGGCCCCCCGGAGGGCCCCCCTTGCCCAAAGCTCATGCGGCGAATCCTAGAGGAGACGTAAACCGGTTGGGCCAGGGCTTCGCGGGCCGTGACAATGCTGTGCATGGGACATCTTGAAGCGGGCCACCTGGAGTACTACCTACCGGACGGGCGGGTGCTGCTCGGCGATGCTTCGTTCCGGGTGGCGGACGGGGCCGTGGTCGCCCTCGTGGGGGCCAACGGCGCCGGGAAGACGACGCTGCTCAGGCTGCTCGCCGGGGATCTCCAGCCGCACGGCGGTTCCGTCTCGGTGAGCGGCGGGCTCGGGGTGATGCAGCAGTTCGTGGGCTCCGTGCGCGACGAGCGCACCGTCCGGGACCTGCTCGTCTCCGTGTCCCAGCCGCGTATCCGGGAGGCGGCCCTGGCGGTCGACCGGGCCGAGGAGCTGATCCTCACCGTCGACGACGAGGCCGCGCAGATGAAGTACGCGCAGGCCCTGAGCGACTGGGCGGAGGCCCGCGGGTACGAGGCCGAGACCGTCTGGGACATGTGCACCACGGCCGCGCTCGGCGTCCCGTACGAGAAGGCGCAGTGGCGCGAGGTGCGCACGCTGTCCGGCGGTGAGCAGAAACGCCTGGTGCTGGAGGCGCTGCTGCGCGGTCCCGACGAGGTGCTGCTGCTCGACGAGCCGGACAACTATCTCGACGTGCCCGGCAAGCGCTGGCTGGAGGAGAAGCTCAAGGAGACCCGTAAGACGGTCCTCTTCGTCTCCCACGACCGCGAGCTGCTGTCCAGGGCCGCCGAGAAGATCGTCAGCGTGGAGCCGAGCCCGGCCGGCAGCGACGTGTGGGTGCACGGCGCCGGCTTCGACACGTACCACCAGGCCCGCAAGGACCGGTTCGCCCGGTTCGAGGAGCTGCTGCGGCGCTGGGAGGAGGAGCACGCCCGGCTGAAGGCGCTGGTCCACCGGCTGCGGCAGCAGGCGGCGATCAGCCCCGACATGGCGTCCCGCTACCGGGCGATGCAGACCCGCTTCAAGAAGTTCGAGGACTCGGGCCCGCCGCCGGAGCCGCCGCGCGAGCAGGACATCAAGATGCGGCTGCGCGGCGGCCGGACCGGGGTACGGGCGGTGACCTGCAAGAACCTTGAGCTGACCGGGCTGATGAAGCCGTTCGACCTGGAGATCTTCTACGGGGAACGGGTCGCCGTCCTCGGCTCGAACGGATCGGGGAAGTCGCACTTCCTGCGGCTCCTCGCGGGCGAGCAGGTCGCGCACACGGGGGAGTGGAAGCTCGGGGCACGCGTCGTACCCGGGCACTTCGCGCAGACCCACGCCCATCCGGAGCTGCTGGGCAAGACGCTGGTCGAGATCCTGTGGACGGAGCACGCCAAGGACCGGGGCGGCGCCATGTCCGTACTGCGCCGCTACGAGCTGGAACGGCAGGGCGACCAGCCCTTCGAGAAGCTGTCCGGCGGGCAGCAGGCGCGGTTCCAGATCCTGCTCCTGGAGCTGGCCGGCACGACCGCGCTGCTGCTGGACGAGCCGACGGACAACCTGGACCTGGAGTCGGCGGAGGCGCTGCAGGACGGTCTGGAGGTGTACGAGGGGACCGTGATGGCCGTCACGCACGACCGGTGGTTCGCGAAGTCCTTCGACCGCTATCTGGTGTTCGGCTCGGACGGCGTCGTACGCGAGACGACGGAGCCGGTGTGGGACGAGCGCAGGGTGGAACGGGCGCGGTAGCGCGCGGCGCACCCCCGCGGGGAACCCGCACCAACCAGCCCGTCCGGCGATTGAGGACGGA
The DNA here is from genome assembly GCF_026340595.1 of Streptomyces sp. NBC_01363. Taxonomy (GTDB): domain Bacteria; phylum Actinomycetota; class Actinomycetes; order Streptomycetales; family Streptomycetaceae; genus Streptomyces. The sequence goes on along the minus strand of NZ_JAPEPF010000001.1, from coordinate 776,534 downwards.
ACCCCCGGCAGCGGGGCCGGCCAGGCCGGGGAACCCCGCTGCCGCCCGCCCGGGGGCCACACGTTTTGACCCGTCCGGGGCGGGGCGGGTAGTCTCGTTGATTGTTATGCGTATTGGCTTCGTCGTTCTCACGCGTAGGGCCCTTACGTAGGTTCTCTGGAGCAGTTACCAGTGGCTCGCATACGGGCAGCGTCCCCGGCATTGTGAGCCCCAGCTGCATGATCGCTTCAGAGGTGCCATGTGTCTGGACCCCATCCACTGAAGAAGCGAAGGCTACGAAGTGCGTACGTACAGCCCCAAGCCCGGCGATGTGACGCGCCAGTGGCACATCATTGACGCGCAGGACATCGTCCTGGGTCGTCTGGCCACCACGGCTGCGAACCTCCTCCGCGGCAAGCACAAGGCGATCTACGCCCCCCACATGGACATGGGCGACTTCGTCATCATCATCAACGCCGAGAAGGTTCACCTCTCCGGCAACAAGAAGACCCAGAAGATGGCGTACCGCCACTCCGGGTTCCCGGGTGGTCTGCGCTCCGTCCGTTACGACGAGCTGCTCGCCAAGAGCCCCGAGAAGGCCGTCGAGAAGGCCATCAAGGGCATGATCCCCAAGAACAGCCTGGGCCGTCAGATGCTCTCGAAGCTCAAGGTCTACGCGGGCGACCAGCACCCGCACGCTGCTCAGCAGCCGGTCCCGTTCGAGATCACCCAGGTCGCGCAGTAGTTCCGGCCTCCCCCTAAGACCAAAAGAAAGATCTGAGGAGAATCGTGGCCGAGACCACTGTTGAGAACCCCGTCGAGGGCACCGAGGGCGAAGAGGTCTTCGCCGAGGTGACCACCTTCGAGTCCGAGGTTCCCGTCGAGGGCGAGTACACCAGCGAGTCGCTGGCCTCCCGCTTCGGCGACCCGCAGCCCGCCGCCGGCCTTGGCCGTCGGAAGAACGCCATCGCCCGCGTCCGGATCGTTCCGGGCACCGGCAAGTGGAAGATCAACGGTCGCACCCTTGAGGACTACTTCCCCAACAAGGTGCACCAGCAGGAAGTCAACGAGCCCTTCAAGGTGCTCGAGCTCGACAACCGCTACGACGTCATCGCCCGCATCTCGGGTGGCGGCGTCTCGGGTCAGGCCGGCGCCCTGCGTCTCGGCGTGGCCCGTGCGCTGAACGAGGCGGACGTGGACAACAACCGCGCCCCGCTGAAGAAGGCCGGCTTCCTCTCCCGTGACGACCGTGCGGTCGAGCGCAAGAAGGCCGGTCTCAAGAAGGCCCGCAAGGCCCCGCAGTACAGCAAGCGCTAATCCGCCTGCTCATCTGCTTTACACGTTCGCCCCGGCGGCACACCTCGTGCTGCCGGGGCGTTCGTTTATCGGCACCCTCGGGCGTATAACGGCATAAGACGCTCATAGGCTTGTTGGGCTGCTTTGGTTGATTTGGTTGTGCGGTTTCGGAGCATCTTCGGAGGACACCAGTGGGACGACTCTTCGGCACGGACGGTGTGCGCGGTGTCGCCAATGCGGATCTGACGGCCGAGCTGGCGCTCGGTCTCTCGGTCGCTGCGGCGCATGTTCTCGCCGAGGGGAGCACTCTCGACGGGCCCCGGCCGACAGCCGTGGTGGGCCGTGACCCACGCGCGTCCGGAGAGTTCCTGGAGGCCGCCGTGGTGGCCGGTCTCGCCAGCGCCGGCGTGGACGTCCTGCGCGTCGGTGTGCTGCCCACCCCGGCGGTGGCGTACCTCACCGGCGCGCTGGGCGCCGACCTCGGTGTGATGCTCTCCGCGAGCCACAACTCCATGCCGGACAACGGTGTCAAGTTCATCGCCCGCGGCGGTCACAAGCTCTCCGACGAGCTGGAGGACCGGATCGAGTCGATCTACCAGCAGCACCGCACCGGTGAGCCGTGGGAGCGCCCGACCGGTGCCGGTGTGGGACGCGTCACCGAGTACGCGGAGGGCTTCGACCGTTACGTGGCCCACCTCGTCGCGGTCCTGCCGAACCGGCTCGACGGGCTGAAGGTCGTGCTCGACGAGGCGCACGGCGCGGCGGCCCGGGTCTCGCCCGAGGCATTCGCGCGGGCCGGCGCCGAGGTCGTCACGATCGGTGCCGACCCGAACGGCCTGAACATCAACGACGGCTGCGGCTCCACCCATCTGGAGCCGTTGAAGGCCGCCGTCGTGGAGCACGGCGCCCACTTCGGCATCGCGCACGACGGCGACGCGGACCGCTGCCTGGCCGTGGACGCCACGGGCGAGGAGGTCGACGGCGACCAGATCCTGGCCGTCCTCGCCCTCGCCATGCGCGAGGCCGGACAGCTGCGCAAGGACACCGTGGTCGGCACCGTCATGTCCAACCTCGGCTTCAAGATCGCGATGGAGCGGGAGGGCATCCAGCTCGTCCAGACCGCCGTCGGCGACCGCTACGTACTGGAGTCGATGAAGGCCGAGGGCTACGCGCTGGGCGGCGAGCAGTCCGGCCATGTCATCGTCCTGGACCACGCCACGACCGGCGACGGCACGCTGACCGGCCTGCTGCTGGCGGCCCGGATCGCCGCCACCGGCCGTACGCTCGCCGATCTGGCCGGGGTCATGCAGCGGCTGCCGCAGCTGCTGATCAACGTCCGCGACGTCGACAAGTCCCGGGTCGCGACCTCCCCCGAGGTCGCCGAGGCCGTGGCCGAGGCCGAGCGCGAGCTGGGCTCCACCGGACGCGTGCTGCTGCGCCAGTCGGGCACGGAGCCGCTGGTGCGGGTCATGGTCGAGGCGGCCGACATCGAGCAGGCGCGGGCCATCGCCGAGCGGCTGGCCGATGTCGTGAAGTCCGCGCTGGGATAGTGCTCAGCGGCCGGACAGGCCCTGATCGCCGGACGGCCTCGCGACGAGGACCGTCCGGCGGCGGTGTGCCGCCCACAGGGCCTTCTGGACCAGCAGGGTCAGCGTCCCCGCGGCCACGATCCCGCCGAGGTTCGCCAGCAGCTGGGTGGTGGAGCCCGACATCTGGTGGTAGTCGCTGTAGCTGAACGCCACCGCCGCGTTGGCCGCGGCCGGCACGGTCGTCACCGAGATGGCGACCCCGATCAGCGCCCCGGACTTCGCCGAGGTGAGCGAGAGCGTTCCGGCGATCCCGGCCAGGAAGGCCACCACGAACGACATCGCGTCGGGCTTCCAGATGAACGCCGTGTTCGGACGGTCGGCCTCGATCATCGAGCGGGTGAACAGCCCGAAGGCGTCCATCAGCCAGGCGAACCCGGCCGTCAGCACCATCGCGAGGGCGAAGCCGCCGATCAGCGCGTACAAGGAACGCAGCGCCAGTCGCGGAGCACGCTGCACCAGGGCGGTGGAAATCCCGGCCAGCGGCCCGAACTCCGGGCCGACCGCCATCGCGCCCACGATCAGGATCGCGTTGTCGAGCATCACACCGCAGGCGGCGAGCATCGTCGCGACGGTGAGGAACGCCACGTACGTGACGCTGAAGGTCGACTCCTCGTGGGTCGCCTCCGTCAGCTCCTCCCACAGCACCGCGTCCGCGCCCTCGCCCGGCGCGGCCTCCTCGGCCCTGTCGGCGTGGGCGGAGAGCGTCAGGTCCATGTTCTCGACAGTGATCGAACCGGACTTGTCGATGCCGAGGCGGCGCAGCGCGGAGATCAGCTCGTCACCCGCCTCACGGGCCACATCGCACATCACCACGTCACCCGCCGGATTGCGGGCGGCCCCGGCCATCACGACGAGATGCGTCGTACCGAGGGTGCTGTCCAGCAGGTGCAGCACCTCGTCCGTACGGTCGGTGGGGACTATCAGGCGCAGATGCAGCACGTGGCCACTCCCGGGAGGCTCGCGGACTCAGAGTTTGCGCAGCGACAGCCGCTGGACCTTGTGGTCCGGTCCCTTGCGCAGCACCAGGGTGGCACGGCCCCGGGTGGGCGCGACATTCTCCACCAGGTTGGGCTTGTTGATGGTCCGCCACATCGTCGCCGCGTACTCCATGGCCTCCTCCTCGGAGACCTGGGTGTACTTGCGGAAGTACGAGAACGGGTTCTGGAACGCGGTCGCGCGCAGTTTCCGGAACCGGTTGAGATACCAGCTCTCGATGTCCTCGGTGCGCGCGTCCACGTACACGCTGAAGTCGAAGTAGTCGGCGAGACCGACCCTGGTCCGGCCGTCCTTGCCGGGCATCGCGGGCTGCAGCACGTTCAGCCCCTCGACGATCAGGATGTCGGGGCGGCGTACGGTGAGCCGCTCGTCCGGCACGATGTCGTAGATCAGGTGCGAGTAGACGGGCGCCGTCACCTCGTCCTTGCCCGCCTTGATGTCGGCGACGAAACGGGTCAGGGCGCGCCGGTCGTACGACTCGGGGAACCCCTTGCGCGACATCAGGCCGCGGGCCTGGAGCTCCTTCATCGGCAACAGGAACCCGTCCGTGGTCACCAGCTCCACGCGCGGATGCTCGGGCCAACGGGCCAGCAGCGCCTGGAGGATGCGCGCGGTGGTGGACTTGCCGACCGCGACACTGCCCGCGACGCCTATGACGAACGGGGTGCCGCGCTGCTCGCCGTGGCCATTCCCCGCGTCCCCGAGGAAGGTGTTCAGGGCGCCGCGCAGACCCGAGGTGGCCTGGACGTAGAGGTTGAGGAGCCGGGAGAGCGGCAGGTAGACGTCGCGTACCTCGTCGAGGTCGATGACGTCCCCGAGCCCGCGCAGCTGCTCGACCTCGTCGGCGGTCAGCGGCAGGGGCGTCTTGTCGCGCAGCGCGCTCCACTCGGCGCGGGACAGATCGACGTACGGCGTCGCCGCATGCTCGGCGCGTCGGTGGGTGCTCCGTGGCGGCGAAGTGATCACGGGTTCATTGTTGCGGGAGTTTGAACGGAGTGGGGGGTGGGCTCGGTCACGTGAGGGAGGGCCGGGCCGGTGCCGCCGCCGTCGTTCACGGCTGTGCGCCCGCCTTCGTGCCCGCCTTCGTGCCGACGTTCGTGCTCACCTTCCTGAGCACGCAGAGCTCTCCGCTGTCGGGGTCGCCGATGAACGTCCACAGGACGGCGGAATCGGTCTTCCCCCTGGCCGCGAGTTGGCCGCTGACCTTGCCGGGGGCGAATTCGACGGACAGTTCCGTCGCGCCCTCCTGGGTCGCGTACACGCCGGACTCCCAGGTGCCGGTCCCGGTCATGGTGGACGGGAAGCCGAATCCGGAGCTGTCGCCGGTGGTGGCATCCGTGTAGTCGCCGCAGACGTTCGTGGCGCCGAAGGTGCCGTCCTCGGCGAGGACGAGCCGGCCGCCGTGCTCGTCCTGCCAGGTGCCGCGCAGCTGACCTCGCGTCAGTACGAGCGGCGGGCCGTCGGGCTCCGGGGGGATGTTCACGTAGCGCAGGAGGAACAGCAGGACGAACAGCCCCACGGGGACGAGCACGACGAGGGCCGCCCCGATGCCCAGCCCCAGCACGACGGCGCCCTTGTTCGACATCCGGCGCTTCGGCCGCGGAGGGGGCACGGGGAACGGCCGGGAAGGCCGGAGATCCCAGGGTGGACGTTGCGACGTGACCGGCCCTTCGGCGCCGGACATGCGACCCACCCCCGATTCTCGGCCGACCGGCCGGAATCGGTGCCGGTCGGCGGCGACGCCATGATGCACCCCGGGGCACCTGCCGCCGTCGGCGGGGGCCGGTGTCCGCACCCCTGTGGCGGACACCGGACCCGGTTCAGGGGCGCCCGGTGACGGTGGGGCGCCTCGCCCGTGACATCAGGGCTTCTCGCCCTTGGCGTCGACGACGGCGGCTTCGACCCGGGCTTCGCTCGTGAGGATCTGCCCGGCCTTGAACTTGATCGTCTGGCGCTTCACCTTGCCGTCGGAGAGCGCGTACTCGTAGTCCTCGGTGACCACGAAACGCAGACCGGCGTAGCTGAAGTCGTGCGGGTCGAGCAGGATCTCCCGCTGCTCATGGATGCCGTCCTCCTTCCGGGTGATGGCGATGGCCTCGCGCCCGGCGGCGTCCTTCACCAGGTGGTCGGTGACGTGCACGCCGGGGATGGTGGCCATGGCCCGGTAGAGCCGGGCGAGGGCGGCCGGTGCGATCGGATACGCCTCGACCATCAGCCCCATCGCCCGGAAGCTGTGCTGCGCCTCGGCCTCGGGCGGGCTCTCGGCCGTGTTGCCGGCCGGATAGAACGAGCGGACCTTCGCCAGCAGCCGCGCCGGGTCGTCGGGCAGCGCCTCGGCAGCCCGGTAGACCTGGCGGGCCGTGCGGTAGTCGGAGTCCTTGCCGTTCTTGGCCGCGGCGGAGTTGCCGTACGGAACCCAGTCGTCGGGGTCGTACGTGACGCGGCCGGCGGCCATGCCGTTCCGGTCGCCCTGCGCGGCCTGCGCCGTCCTGGTGTAGATCCACTGGTCGTCGCGCGGCTCCGGCCCGGCCGGCTGCTTCTCCAGCGCGTCGGCGGCCCGGTTCAGCACCTCGGCCGGGCTGTCCAGCCGCAGGGTCCCGGCGGTCGAGGCGGGTCCGGAGCGGTCGGCGGCGTCCCCGAGCTGGGTGCCGAGCACCGCCGCCACGGTGATCGCCGCGGCCGCGCCGACGGCGGCGACCCGCCAGTCCGCCCGCAGGCGGTGGACGCGACGACCCGGGGCCGCGGCCTCGGTGAGCCGCTGCCGGCCCGGGGCGAGCGCGCCACGGTCGGGAACGGGCGCGTCCGCGCGGAGCTCGCGCAGCTGGGTCATTTCGTCCATGACGGGGTCAGCTCCATGGCGTCGGGCGTGAACGAGGGGTCCGTGCAGAGGGCCTCGCGGACCTTGCGGCGGGCGCGATTGAGCCGGGACCGCACGGTGCCGAGCGGGATGCCCAGCGCCTCGGCGACCTCCTGGTACCCGAGGTCGGCCCAGGCGACGAGCAGCAGCACATGCCGGTCGCCGGGCGAGAGCGCGGCGAGCGCCACGGCCAGGGGTGCCTGGGCGGCGATCCGGTCGTCGGAACGCTCGCTCCAGGAGGCGGCCACCGGGTCCCGACCGGTACGGGCCAGGGCCCGCAGCCCCCGCTCCTCGCTGCGCCGGTGCTTGCCGATGAGGTTGGCCGCGATGCCGTACAGCCAGGGGCGGGCGCTGCGGTATGAGCGGTCGTAGCGGCGCCGGGAGCGGAAGGCGATGAGGAAGGTCTCCGCCGTGATGTCGTCCGCCGCACCCTCCCCGAGGCGGCGGGCGGCATAGCGGTGGATGTCCGGTGCGTGACGGTCGTAGAGCCCGGCGAAGATCTCGGGCTCCTCCAGCGACTGCGCGATGACCTCGGCATCGTCGTCGGGGCTGGCCGGCGGCGGTCCGGTCACATCGGCTCCTGGGGCTCGGGGGGTGAGCGTGTCACCCCTTGTTCCCCGCTGGGGCCGGAAAGGTTCACAGGGTATGCGGGGCGGCCACCCCCGATGCCGCCCCGGCCCCTTCGCCCGCCGGGGTCCGCCCGGTCGCCGCCCCGCGCGCGCACCGGGCGGATCGCCCCCGGGACGCCGTCCTCCCTGCCGCCCCGTTCCCCTTCTGCGACGATGCGAAGAAGAGGGGCGGGTGACCACGAAGGGAACGATATGTGCGGAATCGTCGGTTACGTCGGTGGACAGTCGGCCCAGGACGTCGTCGTCGCGGGCCTCAAGCGCCTTGAGTACCGGGGCTACGACTCGGCGGGCCTCGCCGTGCTCGCGGACGGCGGTCTGGCCGCCGCCAAGAAGGCCGGCAAGCTCGTCAATCTGGAGAAGGCCCTGGCCGAGGCGCCGCTCCCGGCCGGGACCACCGGGATCGGACACACCCGCTGGGCCACCCACGGCGCCCCCACCGACACCAACGCCCACCCGCACCTCGACAACGCGGGCCGCGTCGCCGTCGTGCACAACGGGATCATCGAGAACTTCGCCGCCCTGCGCGCCGAGCTCGCCGAGCGCGGCCACGACCTGGCCTCCGAGACCGACACGGAGGTCGTCGCCCATCTGCTCGCCGAGGCGTTCTCCTCCTGCGCCGACCCGGCGGAGGCGATGCGGCAGGTCTGCCGCCGGCTGGAGGGCGCCTTCACCCTCGTCGCCGTGCACGCGGACGCACCCGGCACGGTGGTCGGGGCCCGGCGCAACTCGCCGCTCGTGGTGGGGGTGGGGGAGGGGGAGTCGTTCCTGGCCTCCGACGTCGCCGCGTTCATCGCGCACACCCGCTCCGCGATCGAGCTGGGCCAGGACCAGGTGGTCGAGCTGCGCCGCGAGGGGGTCACGGTCACCGACTTCGACGGGCGGCCCGCCGAGGTCCGCGAGTACCACGTGGACTGGGACGTCTCCGCCGCCGAGAAGGGCGGCCACGACTACTTCATGCTCAAGGAGATCGCCGAACAGCCCAGGGCGGTCGCCGACACGCTCCTCGGACGGATCGACGGCTCGGGCTCGCTCCGCCTCGACGAGGTACGCATCCCGCCGTACGAACTGCGCGAGGTCGACAAGGTCGTCATCGTGGCCTGCGGCACCGCCTTCCACTCCGGGATGATCGCCAAGTACGCCATCGAGCACTGGACCCGCATCCCCTGCGAGACCGAGCTGGCCAGCGAGTTCCGCTACCGCGACCCGATCCTCGACCACCGCACCCTGGTCGTCGCGATCTCGCAGTCCGGCGAGACGATGGACACCCTGATGGCCCTGCGGCACGCCCGCGAACAGGGCGCGAAGGTCCTCGCCATCTGCAACACGAACGGCTCCACCATCCCCCGGGAGTCCGACGCCGTGCTCTACACGCACGCCGGCCCCGAGGTCGCCGTCGCCTCCACCAAGGCCTTCCTCACCCAGTTGGTCGCCTGCTACCTCGTCGCCCTGTATCTCGGACAGGTCCGCGGGACGAAGTGGGGCGACGAGATCCGCACCGTCATCCGCCAGCTCTCCGAGATCTCCGGCGCGGTCGAACGGGTCCTGGAGACCATGGAGCCGGTACGCGAACTCGCCCGCTCCCTCGCCGGTCACGACACCGTGCTTTTCCTGGGCCGCCATGTCGGCTATCCCGTGGCCCTGGAAGGCGCGTTGAAGCTCAAGGAGCTCGCGTACATGCACGCCGAGGGCTTCGCCGCCGGTGAGCTCAAGCACGGCCCGATCGCGCTCATCGAGGACGGCCTCCCGGTCGTCGTGGTGGTGCCGTCGCCGCGCGGCCGGTCGTTGCTGCACGACAAGGTCGTGTCGAACATCCAGGAGATCAGGGCCCGCGGTGCCCGCACCATCGTCATCGCCGAGGAGGGTGACGAGGCGGTCGTCCCCTACGCCGACCACCTGATCCGGATCCCCATTACGCCTACGCTGCTCCAGCCGCTGGTGTCGACCGTGCCGCTGCAGGTATTCGCCTGCGAACTGGCCACGGCCCGCGGCAACGACGTGGACCAGCCGCGCAATCTGGCGAAGTCCGTGACCGTGGAGTAGCGAGGGATGAGGGAATACGCGTGATCATCGGGGTCGGGATCGACGTGGCCGAGATCGAACGGTTCGACGCGGCGCTGGAACGCACGCCGCAGATGGCCGAACGGCTCTTTCTGAAACAGGAGTTGCTGCTGCCCAGCGGCGAGCGGCGCGGTATCGCCTCGCTCGCCGCCAGGTTCGCCGCGAAGGAGGCCCTCGCGAAGGCGCTCGGCGCGCCCGGCGGACTGCACTGGACGGACGCCGAGGTGTACGTCGAGGACAGCGGACAGCCCCGGCTGCGGGTCAGCGGCACCGTCGCCGCCTGCGCCGCCGAGCTGGGTGTACGGCACTGGCACGTGTCGCTCAGCCACGACGCGGGGGTGGCGTCCGCCGTGGTGATCGCGGAGGGTTGAGCACATGCGTACCGCCTACAGCGTTCAGACCGTACGGGCCGCCGAGCGGGCCCTGATGGCCCGGCTGCCCGAGGGCGCGCTGATGCAGCGCGCCGCCGCGGGACTCGCGGCGGCCTGCGCCGATGTGCTGCGGCGGCGCGGCCGGGTGTACGGGGCCCGGGTCGTCCTCCTTGTCGGCAGCGGCGACAACGGGGGCGACGCGCTGTACGCGGGCGCCCGGCTCGCCCGCCGGGGCGCCGGCGTGCGCGCCGTGCTCACCTCGCCGGACCGCGCTCACGAGGGCGGCCTCGCGGCCCTGCTCGCGGCCGGCGGGCGGGTCGCGGAGGGCGCGGACGCCTGGGGCGGCCACATCGATCTCGTGGTGGACGGGATCACCGGCATCGGTGGCCGGGGCGGGCTGCGTCCGGGCGCCGCCGAGCTGGTGCGGGCCTTCGCGGCGACCGGCGCGCCCCTGGTCGCCGTCGACCTGCCCAGCGGGGTCGAGGCCGACACCGGCGAGGTGCCCGGCGAGGCGGTGCGCGCCGACGCGACCGTCACCTTCGGCACGTACAAGCCGGGCCTGCTCGTCGACCCGGCCGCCGAACGGGCCGGCGCGCTGCGCCTCGTCGACATCGGGCTCGGGTCCGAACTGCCGGACGTACCCGACCTGGAGGCGCTCCAGTACGCGGACGTCGCCGCGCTGCTGCCCGTCCCCGGCGCCGAGAGCGACAAGTACCGGCGCGGGGTCGTCGGCATCGTCGCCGGTTCCGCGCGGTACCCGGGCGCGGCGGTGCTGGCCGTCTCCGGGGCGCTGCGGGGCGGCGCGGGGGCCGTGCGGTACGTCGGTCCGGGCGCGGACGCGGTGATCGCCCGTCATCCGGAGACGCTGGTCCACGCGGGGCCGCCGTCGAAGGCGGGGCGGGTGCAGGCCTGGGTCGTCGGGCCCGGACTCGGTGACGGCGCGGAGGCCGCCGAGGGGGTCCGGGACGTGCTGGCGGCGGACGTCGCGGTGCTGGTGGACGCGGACGGGCTGCGGCTGCTGGACACCGGTGCCGTACGCGCGCGCACCGCGCCCACCGTGCTCACCCCGCACGCCGGTGAGGCCGCCGCGCTGCTCGGCGTGGCGCGCGAGGAGGTCGAGGCGGGGCGGCTCGCCGCCGTACGGGAGCTGGCCGCCCGCTACCGCGCCACGGTCCTGCTCAAGGGGTCGACGACCTTGGTCGCCACCGACGACCCGGACACTCCCGTACGGGTCAATCCGACCGGCACCTCCTGGCTGGCCACGGCCGGCAGCGGCGACGTCCTCTCCGGACTGACCGGCTCCCTGCTGGCCGCGGGCCTCGCCCCGCGTGACGCCGCGTCGGCCGGCGCCCATCTGCACGGACTCGCCGCCCGCCACGCCTCCGACGGCTCGCCCGTCGCCGCCCAGGACGTCGCGGAGGCGATCCCGGCGGCGTGGCGGGACGTTCGGGCCTGAGCGATCCTGGGCCCAGGCAGCAGCCGACCGCAGCCGACAGGAGGGCCGACCGTGGGCAGCAGCGAGGTACGCGTACGCCGGGTGTACGAGCCGAAGGAGGAAGGCGACGGCACCCGCGTCCTCGTCGACCGGCTCTGGCCGCGTGGCGAGTCCAGGGAGAAGGCCGCGATCGACAAGTGGCTCAAGGACATCACCCCGTCGAACGAGCTCCGCGACTGGTACCACGAGGACCGCACCGCCACCCGCTACGACGAGTTCGTCGAGCGCTACCGCACCGAACTGTCCGACCCCGTCCACACGGCGGCCGTCCGGGAACTGGTCGAACTGGTCCGGGAGGGCGGCCCGGTGACACTGATCACGGCGGTCAAGGACGTACCCCACAGCCATGTCCCGGTCATCGTCGACCATCTGGAACACGAGCTGCGCCATCACTGAGGTGCGCACCCGGCGCCGGGCGGACGCCCCCTGCGGCGGGCCCCTTCCGACCCGCCGCCCGAGGGCCCTGCCGTACGCCTCTGAGAGACTGGGCGCGATGAACGAGACAGTGTCCTTGAGAGCCCGTGCCGAGATCGACCTCGCCGCGCTGCGCGCCAACGTGCGGGTGCTGCGCGCGCGGGCGGGCGGCGCGCAACTCATGGCCGTCGTAAAATCCGACGCGTACGGACACGGGGCGGTGCCCTGCGCCCGCGCCGCGCTGGAGGCCGGAGCGACCTGGCTGGGCACCGCGACGCCGCAGGAGGCGCTCGCCCTGCGGGCCGCCGGACTCGGCGGCCGGGTGATGTGCTGGCTGTGGACCCCGGGTGGTCCCTGGCGCGAGGCGATCGAGGCCGACATCGACGTGTCGGTGAGCGGGATGTGGGCCCTGCGCGAGGTCGTCGCCGCGGCCACGGACGCGGGCGTCCCGGCCCGGATCCAGCTCAAGGCCGACACCGGCCTCGGGCGCAACGGCTGCCAGCCCGCCGACTGGCCGGAGCTGGTCGCCGCCGCCCGCGCCGCCGAGGACGCGGGCACCGTCCGGATCACCGGCCTGTGGTCCCACTTCGCCTGCGCCGACGAGCCCGGCCACCCCTCCATCGCCGCCCAGCTGGCCGTGTTCCGGGACATGGCGGCGCACGCCGAGAAGGAGGGCGTCGAACCCGAGGTGCGCCACATGGCGAACTCCCCGGCGACGCTGACCATCCCCGAGGCGCACTTCGACCTCGTACGGACCGGGATCGCGATGTACGGCATCTCGCCCAGCCCCGAGCTGGGCACCCCGGCCGACTTCGGGCTGCGCCCCGTCATGACGCTCATCGCGTCGATCGCCCTGGTCAAGCAGGTGCCGGCCGGCCACGGCATCAGCTACGGCCACCACTACACGACCTCCGCCGAGACCACCCTGGGCCTGGTGCCGGTCGGCTACGCGGACGGCATCCCGCGCCACGCCTCCGGCCGGGCGCCCGTCCTGGTCGGCGGCGTCACCCGGCGGATCGCCGGCCGGGTGGCCATGGACCAGTTCGTCGTCGACCTCGACGGGGACGAGATCGAGGTGGGCAGCGAGGCGGTGCTCTTCGGCCCGGGGGACCGGGGCGAGCCGAGCGCCGAGGACTGGGCGCAGGCCGCCGACACGATCGCGTACGAGATCGTCACCCGGATCGGCACCCGCGTACCGCGCGTGCACCTGCACGCGACCCCGGCCGAGTCCTGACCGATCGTGCGCCCCTGACCAGGCACGATCGGATCACGACCGGAACAGACCGGCCCTGACCTGACGGATACGACCGACGAGGAGCGCGGCACGGTGAGCGAGATCAGCGCGGGGGACGCGGTGACGACGGCCGCTACGGCGGTCGGCTGGCGCCGGGCGGGTATCGCGGGAGCCGCCATAGGTGTGATCGCGGCGGGCGCGGCCGCCGGTGTCGCGGTCGAGCGGCTCACGGTCGGCCGGGGCATGCGCAGAAGGGCCAGGCTGGCCCTGGACGCCACCGGGCCGTACGGCTCGCTGCGCGGGCTGCCGGGCCGGGCCGCCGCCGACGACGGCACCGAGCTGTACTACGAGGTCGACGAGGTCGAACCGGACGGCGGGGCGGGCGGCGCCGCGGGCAGCGGGGGCGACGCCGTCGGCTCCGGCACGCGCCGCCGCCGGCTCTTCGGCCGCAAGGACCCCGCGCCCGTCACCGTGGTCTTCAGCCACGGCTACTGCCTCAGCCAGGACTCCTGGCACTTCCAGCGGGCGGCGCTGCGCGGTCTGGTCCGCACCGTCCACTGGGACCAGCGCAGCCACGGCCGTTCCGAGCGGGGCCGGGACCAGGCAGAGGGCGTCCCGGTCGGCATCGACCAGCTCGGCCGCGATCTGATGGCCGTGATCGAAGCGGCTGCCCCCGAGGGGCGGCTGGTGCTCGTGGGGCACTCGATGGGCGGCATGACGATGATGGCGCTCGCCGACCGGTACCCCCGGCTGATCCGGGACCGGGTCGCCGCCGTCGCCTTCGTCGGCACATCGAGCGGGAAGCTCGGCGAGGTCAACTTCGGGCTGCCGATCGCGGGCGTGAACGCGGTGCGGCGGGTGCTGCCCGGGGTGCTCCGGGCGCTCGGCTCCCAGGCGGAGCTGGTGGAGCGGGGCCGCCGGGCGACCGCCGATCTCTTCGCCGGTCTGATCAAGCGGTACTCGTTCGGTTCGCGGGACGTCGACCCGGCGGTCGAGCGGTTCGCCGAGCGGCTCATCGAGTCCACCCCGATCGATGTGGTCGCCGAGTTCTATCCGGCCTTCACCGAACACGACAAGAGCGGCGCGCTGCCCGCCTTCCGTGACGTCCCGGTGCTGATCCTGGCGGGCGACAAGGACCTGGTGACGCCCAGTTCGCACAGCGAGACCATCGCGGACCAGCTCCCGGACGCGGAGCTGGTCATCGTCCCGGACGCCGGCCATCTGGTGATGCTGGAGCACCCCGAGACGGTCACGGACCGGCTGGCGGACCTGCTGGTACGCATCGGAGCCGTCCCGTCAACGGCTAACGTTGGCGGACATGGAAGCACCGCACAACAGCCTGGCGACTGAGGCCACCGAGGGCGCCGCGCCGGGCGCCGTCACCGTGAGCCTGGCCGTCGAGTCCCCCGAACAGATGCAGGCGCTCGGCCGCCGGATCGCCGCGGTCCTGCTCCCCGGCGACCTTGTGATGCTCACCGGCGAGCTCGGCGCCGGGAAGACGACGCTGACCCGGGGCCTCGGCGAGGGCCTCGGCGTGCGCGGCGCGGTCACGTCCCCCACCTTCGTGATCGCCCGCGTCCACCCGTCGCTGACCGGCGGTCCGGCCCTGGTCCACGTCGACGCGTACCGCCTGGGCGGCGGGCTCGACGAGATGGAGGACCTGGACCTCGACGTGTCGCTGCCGGAGTCGGTGGTGGTCGTGGAGTGGGGCGACGGCAAGGTCGAGGAGCTGTCCGACGACCGGCTGCAGGTGGTGATCGACCGCGCGGTCGGCGACACGGACGACGAGCGGCGCGAGGTGACACTGATCGGGATCGGCGCGCGCTGGGCGGGACTGCGCGAGGTCTGAGCGCGGGGCCGGATTCCGACAGGCTGTCGGCAAATTGTTGCGCCGGGCGGTGCGGGCGTGGTCACATGGATGACGAGAGCTGGTTAGGTCTGCCTAACCACGCCTTCCACCGGAGCCTCAGGAGGCATCCATGACGACGTCCGCCGAACGTGAAGTGCCGCCGCCATCGATGAAGGACCTGCTGGCGGCCTGTGCCGCGGCCACGGCGGTCTCCACGCCGCCGCCGTCCGCGGACGAGGACGACGGAACCGACGACGGGGCTCCGGCCGCACCCGCGCCCCGTTCCGAGCCGGACCTCGAACGCCGGGCGGGCTGAAAAGCCGGGCGGGGCCAAATAAGAGCCGGACAAAACGACGGCCGGGCCGAAACGCCGGCCGGGGCGTCCTAGCGGACGACGACCACCTTCGTGCCCACCATCGCGAAGTCCCACATCGCGTCCCCGTCGGCCCGGGACATCCGCACGCCACCCGTCTTCAGCGTCGGGTCCGGGCTCTCCATCGAGCCGTCCACCGCCGCGCTGAAGCCCACGGCCACGTCGTCCACCATCGCGAACCGCACCACGTGCTCGATCATCACGCCGTCCGAGCCCTTGGTGGGGGCTCCCGAGCGCGGGGTGTTCACCCGGTAGGTGCCGGGGAGCGGATTCAGGGAGCTCGGCATGACGTCGAACGTCCGGGTCACCTTCCCGTCCCCGTCGACGAGCCACACCCGGCGGTCGGCCAGGGCGTACACGACCCGCGTCCCGGTGCCGGAGCCCTTGGGGAGCGCGGCCGGGCGCGACTTCTTCTTCGGCTTCGCGTGCTCGGTGGCGGTGGCGGAAGCCTTCGGTTTGGGGGCCGCGAGGTTGTCGGGGGCGTTCGCCGATGCCTGGAAGGCCAGGACGCCGACCGCGACGAGCGCCGCCGCAGTGAGCCCGGCCACGATTCCCGAGCTGCCCCTAGACACCGTGCGCGCCCCTTTCGCTTCCGTATGTCGTACAAGCGTTTAGCGTTTACGTCGTACCCGCGTGAACACGCTGACGGTAGCAGCCGGGACCGGTCGCACCGGGACGCCGTACGGGGCGCCGTGCCTCCCTCGGCGGAGCCGTAGGCTGTTTGCGTGCTCTTGCTCGCCGTGGATACCGCAACCCCCGCCGTCACCGTCGCCCTTCATGACGGGACCTCCGTCGTCGCCGAGTCCGGACAGGTCGACGCCCGAAGGCACGGGGAGCTGCTGCTGCCCGCCGTCGACCGGGTCCTCGCCGAGGCCGGTGTGAGACTCGATGCCGTGACGGACGTGGTCGTCGGCGTCGGCCCCGGACCGTACACCGGGCTCCGGGTCGGCCTGGTCACCGCCGCGGCCTTCGGCTCCGCCCTCTCCGTACCCGTGCACGGGCTGTGCACCCTGGACGGTCTCGCGTACGCCGCGGGCCGGGCCGGGCTTGAGGGCCCGTTCGCCGTCGCGACGGACGCCCGCCGCAAGGAGGTCTATTGGGCGCGGTACGACGACCCGCGCACCCGGGTCACCGAGCCCGCCGTCGACCGGCCCGCCGACATCGCCGAACAGCTCGCCGGACTCCCCGTCGTCGGCGCGGGCGCGGTGCTCTACCCCGAGGCGTTCCCGGACGCCCGGGAGCCCGAGCACGTCAGTGCCGGAGCGCTGGCCGCCCTCGCCGCCGAGCGGCTCGCCGCGGGCGCGGAGCTGCTGCCGCCGCAGCCGCTCTACCTCCGCAGGCCCGACGCCCAGGTGCCGAAGAACTACAAGGTGGTCACTCCGAAGTGACGACCACGACTGCCATTCTGCGCGAGATGCGCTGGTGGGACATCGACCCGGTGCTGGAGCTCGAAGGCGAGCTGTTCCCGGACGACGCCTGGTCGGCCGGCATGTTCTGGTCCGAGCTGGCGCACTCCCGCGGCCCGCGGGCCACCCGCCGCTATGTCGTCGCCGAGGACCCCGTCACCGGCCGGATCGTCGGCTACGCGGGCCTCTCCGCGGCCGGTGACCTCGCCGACGTGCAGACGATCGGGGTCACCCGCGACCACTGGGGCGGCGGCCTCGGCTCCGAACTCCTCACCGACCTGCTGAAGCACGCCACGGCCTTCGAGTGCGCCGAGGTGCTCCTCGAAGTCCGCGTCGACAACACCCGGGCCCAGAAGCTCTACGAACGCTTCGGCTTCGAGCCGATCGGCTTCCGCCGCGGCTACTACCAGCCGGGCAATATCGACGCACTCGTCATGCGCCTCCACGTACAAGAACACGTACAAGAAACAGAGACTGACTGATGGCTGACGAACCGCTCGTACTCGGCATCGAGACCTCCTGCGACGAGACCGGCGTCGGCATCGTCCGGGGTACGACGCTGCTCGCCGACGCCGTCGCGTCCAGCGTCGACACGCACGCCCGCTTCGGCGGCGT
Organism: Streptomyces sp. NBC_01363; assembly: GCF_026340595.1. Lineage (GTDB taxonomy): Bacteria > Actinomycetota > Actinomycetes > Streptomycetales > Streptomycetaceae > Streptomyces. The sequence continues at coordinate 759,373 of NZ_JAPEPF010000001.1, read as the reverse complement.
CGTCCCGGAGATCGCCTCCCGCGCGCATCTGGAGGCGATGGTCCCCACCATCGAGCGCGCCCTGAAGGAGGCCGGGATCAGCGCCCGCGACCTCGACGGCATCTCCGTCACCGCGGGCCCCGGGCTCGCGGGCGCGCTGCTCGTCGGCGTCTCGGCGGCGAAGGCGTACGCGTACGCGCTGAACAAGCCGCTCTACGGGGTGAACCACCTCGCCTCGCACATCTGCGTGGACCAGCTGGAGCACGGTCCGCTGCCCGAGCCGACGATGGCGCTGCTGGTCAGCGGCGGGCACTCCTCGCTGCTGCTCGCGCCGGACATCACCAATGACGTACGGCCGCTGGGCGCCACCATCGACGACGCGGCGGGCGAGGCCTTCGACAAGATCGCCCGGGTGCTGAACCTCGGCTTCCCCGGCGGCCCGGTCATCGACCGGCTGGCGAAGGAGGGCGACCCGAAGGCGATCGCGTTCCCGCGCGGTCTGACCGGCTCGCGCGACCCCGTCTACGACTTCTCCTTCTCCGGCCTGAAGACCTCGGTGGCCCGCTGGATCGAGGCCAAGCGCGCGGCGGGCGAGGAGGTGCCGGTACGGGACGTGGCGGCGTCCTTCCAGGAGGCCGTGGTGGACGTGCTCACTCGCAAGGCCGTCCGGGCCTGCAAGGACGAGGGCGTCGACCACCTGATGATCGGCGGCGGTGTCGCGGCCAACTCGCGGCTGCGGGCGCTGGCCGAGGAACGGTGCGAGCGGGCCGGCATCCGGCTGCGGGTGCCGCGCCCCGGGCTGTGCACGGACAACGGCGCGATGGTCGCGGCGCTGGGCGCGGAGATGGTCGCCCGGGGCCGGCCGGCCTCGGACCTGGAGCTGTCCGCGGACTCCTCGCTGCCGGTGACCGACCCCCATGTGCCCGGCGCCCATGCGCACGACCATGACCACGACCACGTCCACGAGATCAGCAAGGACAACCTCTACTCATGACCGTAGCCCTCATGTGGGAGGCCCGTGCCGTGGCCGGCCGGGGTGCCGAACTCCTGGAGTGGGCGCGGGCCCGTTCGGCCGAGCTGGCCCGCGAGCCGCTCCGCCGCGAGCTGCTGCGCGCCCCGCAGGACCGGGTCCTGGTCATCACCTGGTGGGCGGGCGCGTACGGTGACGAGCTGCCCGAACTCCCCGAACCGGACGCCGAGTTGATCACCCGCCCGGTGCACCGCTGGCGCTTCGAGTCCCTGGGGGACGCCGGACCCGACGCCGGCTGACCGGCCCTCGGCCGGGGCGGGCTCCCCGGTCGGCCGGTCCCTCAGCCGGTGGCGGTTCCCCGGTCGATCAGCCCCCGGATGATCGCGTCGAGTTCGTCCGCCGCCTCGTAGTCGGCGGCGTACGCGCGCCACTCGTCCTTGATCGCGGCGAGCCGGGGCAGCGTCGCCGCGTCCTCCTCGGTCACCATCTCGGGGAAGTAGCGCCTGCCCGGCGGGTTCTGCGCGCGGCGTTCGGCCGCCCGGCGGAAGATCAGGTCGCCGTAGACGTAACTCCAGATCGTCCGGTACGCGCGTACCGCCTGGGCGGGGGAGAGGCCGCAGGCGAGCGCCGAGTCGATGATCTCCTCGACCATCCAGAGCGCGTTCCGGTCGGTCACTTCGCCCAGCGCCAGTATGTCCAGCACCCACGGGAGCCGGCCCAGGATGTCGTGCATGTGCACGGCCACGGCGAGCAGCCGCGCGCGCGGGTCCTCGGGCAGCTCGGGGCGCGGGAAGGCGGCGGCGGTGCCCGACAGGGTGAGCATCAGCAGCTCGTCCTTGTCCTGCACGTAGTGGTAGAGCGCCATCGGAGTGGAGCCGAGCTCCTTCGCCACCCGCCGCATGCTCAGGGCGTCCACGCCCTCTTCCTCGATGATGCGGCGCGCTGTGGCGACCATCGCGTCCGGATCGAGCCGGCGCGGCCGCCCGACGGATCGTTTCGCCGGGGCCTGTTTCCTCGCCGGTGCCCGCTTCTCCGCCGACACCTGCTCCTTCGCGGGCGCCTGCTTCTTCGGTGGCACCTGTTTCTCCGTCGGCACCTGTTTCTTCTCTGTCCCTGACACCCGGGCATTGTCCCCGTTCCGCTGTTCCCGCGCGGTCCGGGCCCCCTCGCCATTAATTTCTATACGCGTATAGTAATGGTTCGACCGGATGACCGCGAGGGAAGGGGACGTCGTGGACGAACAGTCACGGCACACACGTTGGCTGCTGGTGGTGGCTCTCATCGTGCAGTTCATGGTGGCGTTGGACATGTCGGTGGTGAACGTCGCGCTGCCGGACATGCGCAGTGATCTCGGCTTCACGCCCCAGGGGCTGCTGTGGGTGGTGAACGCCTACGCGCTGGCCTTCGGCGGGCTGCTGATGCTCGGCGGGCGGCTGGCCGATCTGCTCGGCAGCCGCGTGATCCTGACGGCGGGCCTGGTGCTGTTCGGCGCGGCGAGCCTGGCAGGCGGGCTCGCCTGGTCGCCCGGCGGGCTGATCGCCGCGCGGGCGGTGCAGGGGATCGGTGCCGCCGCGCTCGCCCCGGTCGCCTTCGCCCTGATCGCCCTGGCCTTCCCGGCCGGGCCCGCCCGTTCCCGCGCCCTGGGGCTGTGGGGCATGGCGGGCGCGGCGGGCGGCGCGGTCGGCGTGCTCGCGGGCGGGGTGCTCACCGATGCGGCGGGCTGGCGCGCGGTGATGCTGGTGAATGTGCCGATCGTGGGGTTCGCGCTGGTGGGGGCCGTGCGCAGCGGACTGCGGGGCGGCGCGGCCCGGAGCGGTGCCCGGCTCGACGTGGCGGGAGCGCTGCTGGCCACCGCGGGCACGACGCTGCTGGTCCTCGGACTCGTACGCACATCGACCGACGCATGGGGGTCGGCCCGGACGCTGGGCACGCTCGGCGCCGCCGTACTGCTGCTGATCGCCTTCGTCGTCGTCGAGCTGCGGACCCGCACCCCGTTGCTCCGTCCCGGTCTGCTGACGGGGCGGCCGGTCCTGACCGCGAATCTCTTCTGCCTGCTGCTGAGCTCCGGGCAGTTCGCCGCGTTCTACTTCGTCTCGCTCTACATGCAGCAGGTGCTCGACTACGGGCCGACCGCCGCCGGTATCGCCTTCCTGCCGTTCTCGGCGGGCGTCGTCGCCGGTTCGATCGTCGCCACCCGTACGGTCGCGTCGCTCGGCACCGGACGGCTGCTGGCACTCGGCGGCTTCCTGGCCGCGCTCGGCCTGGCCGGATTCGCGGCGACGGCGCGGGCCGACGGCGGATTCCTCTACTCGATCCTCGGCCCGTCCCTGGTCTGCAGCATCGGCATCGGGATGTGCTTCGTGCCGCTCGGCACGGCGGCCACGACCGATGTGGCGCCCGACGAGACGGGCATGGCCTCCGGGCTGCTGAACAGCGCCCGTCAGGTGGGCGGCTCGCTGGGGCTCGCCGTCCTGGTCACCGTCGCCGCCCGGGTCACCGGTGACGGGGGCCGTCCGGCCGACCTGGCGGCCGGGTACTCGGCGGCGTTCTGGGTCTGCGCCGGGCTGCTCGCGGTCGCGGCGCTGGTGGCCCTGGTGCTGCTCCCGGGACGCGGGCGGACGGCTGCGGCGGGGGCTCCGGAGACCATCCCGGAGGCCGCTCCGGTGGCCGGGCCGGAAAATTCTCAGAAGAATCTCCGGGGAACTGTCGATCCGGCCGGGTCCCGTTCGACGCAGGGGTGAGAGGCGGGGAAAAGTCCCCGCCCGTCAGACCTAGGAGTCACCATGCCGCGCTTCATGTCGCTGATCCGCATCGACGAGCAGAATCCCTTCGACGCCCCGGACCCCGAGTTCGAGAAGCGCATGGGCGCCCTGTTCGAGGAGATCACCCAGGCCGGCGTCATGCTGGAGACGGCCGGGCTCACCCCGACCTCCCAGGGGACCAGGGTCACCTGGTCCGGCGGGAAGCTCAGCCAGACCGACGGGCCCTTCACCGAGACCAAGGAGGTCGTCGGCGGCTACGCCATCCTCCAGGTCAAGGACAAGGAGGAGGCCCTGGAATGGACCAGGCGGTTCCTGCAGTCCCACCCGGAGAACTGGACCGTGACCTCCGAGGTCCGTCAGATCGACGAGGCCACCCTGGGCGCCTGAGAGCCTGTCGGGTGACCTCTGATCCGGGCGGCCACGATCGAAGGTCACCCGACAGGCTCTGACCGGCCCGCTTGCCGCGACCCGGCACGGCTGCTGTGATGAGTGACCGTGACGGCAGCAAGCACGACGGCGGCGGTCGAAGCGGTCTTCAGGATCGAGTCCGCGCGGATCATCGCAGGTGTCACCCGCATCGTGCGGGACGTGGGCATCGCCGAGGAACTCGCGCAGGACGCCCTGGTGGCCGCACTGGAACAGTGGCCGGAGTCAGGCGTGCCGGACCGGCCGGGCGCCTGGCTCATGGCCACCGCCAGACACCGCGCGATCGATCTCGTACGCCGCAAGGAGACGTACGCGCGCAAGCTGGCCGAGGTGGGGCGGGCCCTGGAGGACGTGCCGCCGCCCGAGCCGGCCGAGGCGGACGACATCGATGACGATCTGCTCCGGCTGATCTTCACCGCCTGTCATCCGGTGCTCTCCACCGGGGCCCGGATCGCCCTCACCCTGCGGCTGCTCGGCGGCCTCACCACCGACGAGATCGCCCGCGCGTTCCTGGCCCCCGAACCGACCGTCGCCCAGCGCATCGTCCGGGCGAAACGGACCCTGGGCCGCGAAGGCATCCCCTTCGAGGTGCCCGACGGACCGGAGCGCGCCGCCCGTCTCGGTTCCGTGCTCGAAGTGATCTACCTGATCTTCAACGAGGGGTACGCGGCGACCGCGGGCGACGACTGGCTGCGCCCGGCGCTCTGCGAGGACGCGCTGCGGCTGGCCCGGGTGCTCGCCGGCCTGATGGAGCAGGAGCCCGAGGTCCACGGACTGGCCGCACTGCTGGAGCTCCAGGCCTCGCGCACCGCCGCCAGGACCGGGCCGGACGGTGCGCCGGTGCTGCTCGCCGACCAGAACCGGGCTCGCTGGGACCGCCTGTTGATCCGGCGCGGAATCGCCGCCCTGGAGCGGGCCGTGGCGGCGACCGAGGAGGGCGCCGGGCTCGGCCCGTACACCGTGCAGGCCGCCATCGCCGCGTGCCACGCGCGGGCGGTGACGTACGAGGACACCGACTGGACCACCATCTCCGCCCTCTACGACCGCCTCGCCGTGATCACGCCGTCCCCGGTCGTCGAACTGAACCGGGCCGTGGCGGTCTCGATGGCGCGGGGCCCGGAAGCCGGCCTCGCCCTGGCCGACGCGCTGGCGGACGACCCGGCGCTCAGGGACTACCACCTGCTGCCCAGCGTCCGCGGGGACCTGCTGGCCAGGACGGGGCGCACGGACGAGGCGCGGGCGGAGTTCGTACGGGCGGCCGGGCTGACCCGCAACGAACGGGAACGGGCGATGCTCCTGGACCGCGCCGGGCATCCGGACCGCGACGGCCGATGAGTTCCGGCCGCCGGACGGGTCTACCCTGCACAGCCTTCCGCGCCACCCGACAGGAGCAGACCATGCAGAAGATCACGACCTTCCTGTGGTTCGACACCCAGGCCGAGGAAGCCGCGAAATACTACGTGTCCGTCTTCGGCGGCGACTCGAAGGTGCTGAGGACGACGTACTACCCAGAGGCCGCGCCGGGCCGGACGGGATCGGTCATGACCGTCCAGTTCCGGCTGGCCGGCCAGGAGTACACCGCGCTCAACGGCGGCCCGCAGTTCCCCTTCACCGAGGCGATCTCGCTGTCGGTGGACTGTGCCTCGCAGGAAGAGGTGGACACCCTGTGGGCCGAGTTCACCAAGGACGGTGAGGAGGGGCAGTGCGGCTGGCTCAAGGACAAGTACGGCCTGTCCTGGCAGCTCGTTCCCCGCGGGTTCGACGAGGCGCTGTCCGACCCGGACCCGGCCAGGGCCGCGCGGGCCATGAAGGCGATGATGGGCATGCGCAAGCTGGACCTGGAGGCGCTGCGCAACGCATGAGCCGGCCCGCGCGGTCGGTAGGGTCTGCCCCATGTCTCGCCGCGCACAACTGCCGCCACCGCCACCGCCCCTGGAGATACGTTCCTGGCCCGACCGGGAGGCCCTGCTGACCGACCGGGCCGCGGTCCTCGGCGCGTTGGTGAAGGCGCATGTCTCACCGGGCCGGCTGGCGATGCTGTGGCTGTGGGGAGCGCTCTGCGCGCTCGGCTGGCTGCTGCTGGGCACGGCGTTGATCACCTTCGAGGAGTCGTACGACGTCATCAGCGCCGCGATCGGTGTGGTCGTCGCCGCCATGGGCGTCGGCTGCGTGGTGCCCGCGGTCATCCTCGTCGTCATGGGCCTGCGCCGCGACCGCAGGATCCGCCGACTGCTCGACGCCTGGGGCGGCTTGGACCGCGATCCGGTACGCGACGCGGCACTGCGGATGCCGGGCGCCTCCCTCGCCTGGCTGCTGATGTCCTTCGCGCTCTGCGCGGCCGGGCTGTACACCTGCTTCGCCGTCCCGGCCAGTGGCGTGCTGGACGGAAACGCCTACGGCCTGGCCGTCCTGGTCATGGGGCTCGGGCTGACCGGCTGGATCGTCGGACTGATCGGCCTCGTCAAGGCGTTCGCCCACCGGCGCTGGGTGCTGCGCGTACTGGCCGGGGCGCGCGCTCCGGAACCGCTGTTCTCCGTCGGAGGCGGCGCCCACCGATGACCCCGGACCTATCCTGACCTGATACATGGGTCACGCAGGGGGAGGGCGACATGGAGTGGTACTGGTGGGTGCTCATCATCTTCTGGACGGGCGGCTTCGGATGGGCCGTCGACAACGTCCGTACGGCGCTGCGCAATCGGCACGACCGCAAGCTGGAACTGCTTGAGGCGTCCAAGCAGGAGCGGCTGGCCCTCGACGCGGCGAACAGGCCGCCGGAGCCGGTCTGCGGCTGCACGCACCATCTCGCCAAGCACGACAAGCAGGGCAAGTGCCATGAGCGGATCGAGGTGCCGACGGCCTGGGACGAGACCAAGAAGCCGGTCCGCTTCGAGTCCGGGCAGTGCAACTGCCAGCAGTACGTGGGCCCTCAGCCGCTCTCGCAGGTGTACGCGGACGACCTGACCGACCTCGCCTGACGGCCGTCGGCCAGGTCAGGCCGGGCCGGTCAGCGGGTGGCCGATCAGCATCGTCGGTGCTCCGGCCACCCGGGTCAGGAAGACCGTCGCGGAGTTCGGCCCCTGGAGCTTCATCCGGCGGCGCAACTCCTCCGGTTCGACCGCCGAACCGCGCTTCTTGACGGTCAGGACGCCCACCTTCCGCTCCCGCAGCAGCGCCTTCAGCTTCTTCATGTTGAACGGCAGCCGGTCGGTGATCTCGTACCCGGAGGTGTACGGGGACTCGTACCGCCGGTCGCTCGTGACGTACGCGATGGTCTCGTCGACCAGCCGGCCCTCGCACCGCGCGACGATGTCGGCGACCAGATGGGCGCGGATGACGGCGCCGTCCGGCTCGTACAGATAGCGGCCGACCGGGCCGACGGGCGGGGCGGGCAGCGGGGCCCCGGACCACAGGGTGGCCCGGACCGGGAGCACGGTGGCGCGGTACGAACCGGCCGCGAAGCCCTCGCCGAACCAGAGCACCGCCTCCTTCACGTCGCCGCCGTCCGAGATCCACTCGGCCTCCGCCTGCGCCGGGATCGCCTCGTGCGGGATGCCCGGAGCGATCTTCAGGGCGGCACGGGGGGCCGCGAGCGCGGCGCCGGTCGCCCAGGAGAGCGGCGGCGAGTACGCCTCGGGGTCGAAGATCCTGCCCCTGCCGCCGCGCCGGGCCGGGTCGACGAAGACCGCGTCGTAGGGCGAGGTGTCGATGTCGGCGACATCGGCGCACCGCACCTCGATCAGACCGTCCAGGCCCAGCGCGGCGGCGTTGGCGCGCGCCACCTCGGCGGTCAGCGGGTCGCGGTCCACGGCGAGCACGGAGATGCCCGCCCGTGCGAGCGCGATCGCGTCGCCGCCGATCCCGCAGCAGAGGTCGGCGACGCCGCGCACTCCACCCGCCTCCGCGAACCGCCGCGCGCGATGGGTGGCCACCGAGGTACGGGTCGCCTGCTCGACGCCGTTCGGCGTGAAGAACATCCGGTACGCGTCCTCGGCACCGAACTTCGCCACCGCCCGCTGCCGCAGCCGTGCCTGCCCCAGCGCCGCCGACACCAGGGCGGCCGGGTGGCTACGGCGCAGCCGGGTGGCGGTGGCGAGTTCCTGGGCGGGGTCGTACGACCGCAGCTCGTCCAGGAGCGCGGCGCCCGCGGGGGTGCGCAGGGCCATGAAGGCGGCGAGCGGGTCGGGGGCGTCGGACCGGTCGTCGGCGGACGGGTCGTTCGGGGCGAGAGCGTTCACCCGCCCCATTGTGAGCCAGCCGGGTAGACCGGCGGGCCCGGTGGAGGTGTCGGGCCGGGAGGCCGATCACGTGCTGGCAGGATGCGGCGCCATGCGGCTTGTGCGACAAAAGGAAGAAATGGCCAGGAAGTTGCGTGGATCGGGCATGCCTCGTCCCGAACGGAGACGGGGCTCCGGCGGGCACCGGCCCGCCCGTGCCGTCCTGGCTGCGCTCCTGGTCGCCGCGGTCGGCTCCGGCTGCGCCTCCGGGTCCGGCGGGCAGGGGGGCGGCGAGGCCGAGCACCGGGAGCGGCCCGCCGCCGGGAACCCGGGCCCGGAGGCGGGCACGAACCCCGCCGCCGGACACCCGGGCGGCGCCGGCCGGGTCCGCGTACCCGGCGATGCCCATGAGAACGCGCAGCTCACCCCCGCCGTGCGGGCGAGGCTCGCCAAGAAGTGGGGGCTGGACAGGCCGCCGCTGATCGCACCGCGGCCGCCCGCCGTGAAGCCGCGCATCACCACCCGCGAGGGCTTCGAGGTGAAGGGCGGCGACGACTCGCTGCCGCCGGTCTTCACCACCGTCCCGACCAAGGACCGCGTCGTCTTCCTGACCATGGACGACGGTTCCGAGAAGGACCCCGAACTGTTGCAGATGATGGACGAGCTGGACATCCCGTACAGCGCGTTCCTCAGCGACTACGAGGTGAGCGACAACTACGGGTACTTCGGCGAGGCGCAGCGGCTGGGCGTCAACCTCAACAACCACACGCTCAACCACCCCTATCTGCCCGGCCTCTCGCACGCCGAGCAGAAGCGCGAGATCTGCGACGAGCAGGACATCATCGAGAAGCGGTTCGGGAAGCGGCCCAGGCTCTTCCGTCCGCCGTACGGCAACTACAACGGGGACACGCTCCGCATCGCGAAGTCCTGCGGGATCAAGGCCGTGCCCCTCTGGAACGCCGAGGCGTTCCCGGACCACATGGAGTGGCGCGAGGAGGACCAGGACCTGCACCCGGGCGACATCATCCTCACGCACTTCCGCGGCCGTGCGGAATGGGACGGCAGCATGGCCGACCTGGTCCGGGCGGTCATGAAGACCGTGACGGACCGGGGCTACGCCGTGGCCCGGCTGGAGGACTACGTATGAGCAAGGCGCGCCGGCTGCTGGCCGGGCTGCTGGCAGCCGGTGCGCTCCTCACCACCACCGGCTGCGCACAGTCGGTGGACCCGATCGAACGGCTGGGCCGCAAGGCCGCGCAGCGGGTGCACCACCCGCCGCGGACGCCCGCGGCGGGCCCGACGGCGCGCGGTGATCACGGCGAGCCGGGGTCGATGGTCGTGATCTCGTGCCGTCAGCCGCCGGAGTCCAGGCACTCGCGGTTGTCGCCGCCGCTGAGGCGCTGGTGGCCGGTGCGGCCGGGATCGTACGAGGGGGCGGGTGCGGGCGCGGGCGCCGGATGCGAGCGGCCGTAGCCCTCGTGCCCGACCAGCACCGCCACCACGTGCAGCAGCAGCGCCGCCGGCAGCTGGATCGCCCCCGCCCGGCGCCGGTTCGCGCGGATCGGCACGACGGGGAACAGGCCGACCACCGCGGAGATCCCGCCGAGGACGAGGACGAGGACGGGACGGTCGTACGGAACGGTCCGGTCCGTCCGGACGTTGTCCCCATGTTGTCCGGACTGTTGTCCGGGCCGTGCCCCGGTCGGCGTGTGCGGCGCCGCGCAGGCGCCGCGGCGGCGACGCCACGACTGCTCGAATTGGCACTCCGCTTGACCGAGTGCTAATCCCGGTCATAGTCTCGGTGCTGGCACTCACCACTGGAGAGTGCCAGCAGTACTGCGCGACTGGCAGGTCCGGCACCCGCGACGACGGATCGACCTGGTCGCCACCCAAGACTGTTACCCCGTGAGATCTCCGAAGGGGGAGACCGGATCGTGTCGACCGCCAGCACCAAGGTTGCGATCAAGCCGCTCGAGGACCGCATTGTGGTCCAGCCGCTCGACGCCGAGCAGACCACGGCCTCCGGCCTGGTCATTCCGGACACCGCCAAGGAGAAGCCCCAGGAGGGCGTCGTCCTGGCCGTGGGACCGGGCCGCTTCGAGAACGGCGAGCGCCTTCCGCTCGACGTCAAGACCGGCGACGTCGTGCTGTACAGCAAGTACGGCGGCACCGAGGTGAAGTACAACGGCGAGGAGTACCTCGTCCTCTCGGCTCGCGACGTGCTCGCGATCATCGAGAAGTAATTCACCCACGTTTGCTTCTGTTCTGCGCCCCTGGCCCCCGCGAATAACCAGCCGGGTGGTCGGGGGCGCAGTTCGTTCGAGAGGAAAGCTCAGCTCCCATGGCGAAGATCCTGAAGTTCGACGAGGACGCCCGTCGCGCCCTTGAGCGCGGCGTCAACAAGCTTGCCGACACGGTCAAGGTGACGATCGGCCCCAAGGGCCGCAACGTCGTCATCGACAAGAAGTTCGGCGCTCCCACCATCACCAACGACGGTGTCACCATCGCGCGCGAGGTCGAGCTCGACGACCCGTACGAGAACCTCGGTGCCCAGCTGGTGAAGGAGGTGGCGACCAAGACCAACGACGTCGCGGGTGACGGTACGACCACCGCCACCGTGCTCGCCCAGGCGCTCGTCCGCGAGGGTCTGCGCAACGTCGCCGCCGGTGCCTCCCCGGCCGCCCTGAAGAAGGGCATCGACGCCGCGGTCAAGGCCGTGTCCGAGGAGCTCCTCGCGACCGCCCGCCCGATCGACGACAAGACCGACATCGCCGCCGTGGCCGCGCTCTCCGCGCAGGACCCGCAGGTCGGCGAGCTCATCGCGGACGCGATGGACAAGGTCGGCAAGGACGGTGTCATCACCGTCGAGGAGTCCAACACCTTCGGTCTGGACCTCGACTTCACCGAGGGCATGGCCTTCGACAAGGGCTACCTGTCCCCGTACATGGTGACCGACCAGGAGCGTATGGAGGCCGTCCTCGACGACCCGTACATCCTGATCCACCAGGGCAAGATCGGCTCGATCCAGGAGCTGCTCCCGCTGCTGGAGAAGGTCATCCAGGCCGGTGGCTCCAAGCCGCTGCTGATCATCGCCGAGGACGTCGAGGGCGAGGCGCTGTCGACCCTCGTCGTCAACAAGATCCGTGGCACCTTCAACGCCGTCGCGGTGAAGGCCCCGGGCTTCGGTGACCGCCGCAAGGCCATGCTCGGCGACATCGCCACCCTCACCGGTGCGACCGTCATCGCCGAGGAGGTCGGCCTCAAGCTCGACCAGGCCGGTCTGGACGTGCTGGGCACCGCCCGCCGCGTCACCGTCTCCAAGGACGACACGACGATCGTGGACGGCGGCGGCGAGCCCGGCGACGTCAAGGGCCGGGTCAACCAGATCAAGGCCGAGATCGACGCCACGGACTCCGACTGGGACCGCGAGAAGCTCCAGGAGCGCCTTGCGAAGCTGGCCGGCGGCGTGTGCGTGATCCGTGTCGGTGCCGCCACCGAGGTGGAGCTCAAGGAGAAGAAGCACCGTCTGGAGGACGCCATCTCCGCGACCCGCGCCGCGGTCGAGGAGGGCATCGTCTCCGGTGGTGGCTCCGCTCTGGTCCACGCCGTCAAGGTCCTGGAGGGCAACCTCGACAAGACCGGCGACGAGGCCACCGGTGTCGCGGTCGTGCGCCGCGCCGCCGTCGAGCCGCTGCGCTGGATCGCCGAGAACGCCGGCCTCGAGGGCTACGTCATCACCTCGAAGGTCTCCGAGCTCGACAAGGGCCAGGGCTTCAACGCCGCGACCGGCGAGTACGGCGACCTGGTGAAGGCCGGCGTCATCGACCCGGTCAAGGTCACCCGCTCCGCGCTGGAGAACGCCGCGTCCATCGCGTCGCTGCTGCTCACGACCGAGACCCTGGTCGTCGAGAAGCCGGCCGAGGAAGAGGCCGAGGCCGCCCACGGCGGTCACGGCCACTCGCACTGACGCCTGACCGCTCAGGGCGCACAGCCGCAGAAGGCCCCCTGTCCCACCGCTCGGCGGTGGGACAGGGGGCCTTCGGGCGTTTCAGGCCGAGTGGCTCAGACTCCCGGAGTGCACGGGGTCCGCGAACGGCAGACCGGCCGCGAAGCGCTCCATCTCGTCCAGCGCCTGGTCGGCCATCCGGTGCAGCTCGTCGCCCAGCGAACCCGCCACGTGCGGGGTGAGCAGCACATTGGGCAGGGTGTACAACGGCGATTGCGCAGGTGGGAGTTCGGGGTCCGTCACATCCAGCACCGCTTGCAGCCGGCCGGCCGTCAGCTCGGGCAGCAGCGCCTCCTCGTCGACCAGCGAACCCCGCGCCGTGTTGATCAGCGTCGTCCCGGTCGCCATGGCGGACAGCTGCGCCGCACCGATCAGATGGTGCGTCTCCGGGAGCTGGGGCGCGTGCACCGAGACGACGGAGCTGCTCGCGCACAGCTCGTCGAGCGAGGTGAGCCGTACCCCGAGCCGCGCCGCCTCCGCGCCGTCCACGTACGGGTCGTACAGCAGCACGTCCAGGTCGAAGGGGCGCAGCAGCTCGATCACGCGCCGGCCGATCCGGGAGGCGCCGACGATGCCGACCGTACGGCGGTAGTTGCCGGCCCCGTCGAGCTCCGCGAGCCAGTCGTGGCCGGCGCGCAGATCGCGGTAGCGGTGCGCGGTGTGCAGGACCCGCTTGCCGGCGAACAGGATCGTGGCGAGGGTGAATTCGGCGACCGGCAGGGCGTTGGCGCCGGCTGCCGATGTGACGGCGATGCCGCGTTCCCAGCAGGCGTCGGTGATGTGGTGCTTCACGGAACCCGCGGCGTGCACGACGGCCCGCAGCCGGGGCGCGGACGCCAGTACCCCGGCGGTGAGCGGCGTCGCTCCCCAGCAGGTGAACAGCACCTCGGCCTCGGCGAGCGCGGCGGCCACCTCGGGCGTCGGGTCGGCCAGGTCGTGGGCGACGAAGTCCGGGTCGGTACGGGTGAGGGCGGCCAGCCGGGTGCGGTGGCGGTCGGCGAGAAGGCGGTCGGCGATGCCGGGCCCCATCGCGAGCAGGGCCGTCGGCCGGTTGTCAGTGGCGTGGGGCATGGTGGAACTCGTACTCCTCAGGGCTCGCGGTGAGAGTCACTTGACGCTGCCGGCGGTCAGTCCGGCCTTCCAGTGCCGCTGCAGCGAGACGAAGGCGACGATCAGGGGGATGACGGCGAGGAGGGAGCCGGTGACGACGAGCGGATAGAAGCTCGGCTCGCCGTGGGTGTTGGTGTTCCAGGAGTACAGCCCGAGGCTCAGCGGGAAGAGCTTGCGGTCCGAGAGCATCACGAGAGGGAGGAAGAAGTTGTTCCAGATCGCGGTGAACTGGAAGAGGAAGACCGTCACGAAGCCCGGCATGACCATGCGCAGTCCGATGGACCAGAAGACGCGCAGCTCGCCGGCCCCGTCGATACGGGCGGCCTCCAGGGCCTCGTTCGGTATGTAGCCGGTGCTGAACACCCGGGCGAGATACACGCCGAACGGGTTGACCAGCACCGGGATCAGCACGGACCAGTAGGTGTTGACCAGGCCGGTCTTGGAGGCCAGGAGATACATCGGCAGGGCCAGCGCCGTGGTGGGCACGAGCACACCCATCAGCACGAGGCCGAACAGCTTCTCCTTGCCCCGGAATTCGTACTTGTCGAAGGCGTATCCCGCGGCGACGCAGATCAGCGAACAGACGATCGCCCCGCCGCCCGCGTACATGAGGCTGTTGAGGTACCAGCGGAAGTAGATGCCGTCGCCGTAGGAGGCCAGGTTCGACAGGTTCTCACCGAGGTTGAAGCCCTCGAAGGAGAACGCGTTGCCCGCGAGCAGGCCGCCGGTGTCCTTCGTGGCGGCGGTGACCAGCCAGACGAGGGGGAAGAGCATGTAGACGACGGCGAGCAGAAGGAAGCCGTTGACGGCGGTCTTCGACATCCAGCGGCCGCGGGAGGCGGGGGAGTTCATGCTTTCTTGCCCTTCCGGCCGGTGAAGCGGGTGACGACGAAGGACAGCAGCGCGGCCGTGAGCGCCAGCAGGATGGAGGCGGCCGCGGCGAGACCGTAGTCGTTGCGCTCGAAGGCCGCGGTGTACGCGTACATGTTCGGCGTCCAGGTGGAGGAGACGGCGGAGCCGGTCCCCTTGTTGAGGATCAGCGGCTCGGTGAACAGCTGGAGCGAACCGATGACCGTGAACAGCGCGACCATCACGAGGGAGGAGCGGATCAGCGGGACCTTGATGCTGAGCGCGGTGCGCCAGGCACCGGCCCCGTCGACCGTGGCCGCTTCGAGCACGGAGCGGTCGATGGCCTGCAACGCGGCATAGAAGATCACCATGTTGTAGCCGAGCCACTCCCACAGGGCGATGTTGACGATGGAGGGAAGGGCGCCCTCGGGGGAGAAGAAGTCGAAGCCGATCCCGCCGGACTCCATGGCGCTGACCACCGGGCTGAGCTGCGGGGTGTAGAGGTACACCCAGATCAGCGCGGCGATGATGCCGGGCACGGCGTGCGGCAGGAAGAGCGCGAGCTGGAAGAACCGGCGGGCGCGGGCCAGCGTGGAGTCCAGCAGCAGGGCGAGGGCGAGGGCCCCGATGAGCAGCAGCGGAATGTAGAACAGGCAGTATCCGAGGAGTACGCCGAAGCCCTCGCGGAACGCCCGGTCGCCCAGGGCCGCCGTGTAGTTGTCGAGTCCGCTGAAGACGGTCTCGGTGCCGCCGAAGCCCAGTCCGGACTGCTTCTCGGTGAACAGGCTGAGCCAGACCGCGTAACCGATCGGCAGCACCATCACCAGGGTGAACAGTACGAAGAAGGGCCCCAGCAGGATGGCGGCGGCTCTGGTCGTCCGGGCGCGCTTCATCAGCCTGCGTCCTCGACCTTCAGACCGCGCTTCTTCAGCTCGGCGACCGTGGCGTCGTGCCCGGCCTTCACGGCGTCCTTGATGGTGGTGCCACCGCTCGCGACCTTGCCGAACTGGTCCTTCATGGTGGTGTTCGTCGTGCCGGTCGTCGGGCCCCAGTTCCAGTTCGGGCCGATCGATGTCGCGGCGCCCTCGAACACCTGGTAGATGTCCTCGCCGCCGTAGAAGCCGGCGTCGAAGGACTTCTTGGCCACCGGGCGCAGCGCCGCCGCGGCCGGGAAGGCGCTCGAAGTGCCGGACTCGATCCGGGCCTTGATGCCTTCCTCGGTGGTCGACATCCAGGTGGCGAACTCGACCGCGGCCTCGGCCTTCTTGCTGGTCTTCGTCACCGCGAAGGTGGAGCCGCCGAGCATGCCGCTGGCGGGCTTGCCGTCCCAGCTGGGCATCGGGGCGACGGCCCATTTGCCGCTCTGCTCGGGCAGCGTGCCCTTGAGGACACCCGCGCCCCAGGCCGCGCCGAGGTAGCCGACGGTGCCGCCGTTCTTGAGGGAGTTGGTCCACTCGGGGCTGAACGAGGCGTTGGCGCGGATCAGGTCGTCGTCGAGCAGACCCTGCCAGTAGTCGGCGACCTTGTTGGTGGCCGTGTCGGCGGTGCTGACCTTCCAGGTGTCGCCCTCGGGCTTGTACCACTGGGCGCCGGCCTGCCAGGCCATCGCCTGGAACGTGGTCGGGTCATCGGGGAAGAAGGTGCCGATCCGGGCCTTCTTGTCGGCCTTCTTGATCTTCTCGGCGGCCTTGCGGAACTCGTCCCAGGTCTTGGGGACCTCGACGCCGTACTTCTCGAACAGGTCCTTGCGGTAGTAGAAGGACTGCGGCGAGGCGTCGAACGGAACGGCCCAGTTCTTGCCGCCGAGCGTCGTCAGCTCGACCGCCTGCGGCAGCAGCTTCTTCTTGATGTCGTCGGTGAAGTACTGGCCGATGTCCTGGAGCGCGCCCTGGCTGACGTACTCCGGAAGCTGCGGGTACTCGATGGAGACCAGGTCGGGGGCGTTGCCCGCCTTCACCGCGTTGGAGATCTTGGCGTATCCGCCCGCGTTGCCGGACGGGATCTCCTCGTACACCACCTTGATGTTCTTGTGCGAGGCGTTGAACGCGTCAACGACCTCCTTGGACCCCTTGGCCCAGCCCCAGAAGGTGATGCTGACGGGCTTGCCGTCGCTTCCGGCGGAGGCATCGTCGTCGCCGCTGCCGCCACAGGCCGTGAGGAGGGCGAGGGCGGTGGCGGTGCCGACTACGGCGAGGGACGTTCTGCTCGGACTGCGGCTCACAGCGAGGCTCCTGAACTGGCGGCGACATTGGCGTTGGCCGTGATCCTTGGACCAGTTGTGACCGAAGTCAAGAGCGAAAGATCGATTGATCGAAAAAAGATCAGATAAGTTACGTACGGAAGTACCGGACGTACGCTGCGGAACCGGGCGCGGGGGGCTGCGGGAACGCCTGCTCCGGGATCTGCCCCCGGGCCTGCGGGACAGCCCTTCAGGGCAGGCGCGCCCCGCACGAGTCCCTGACCCGCAGCTGCGGCAGCAGCGTCAGATGGCGCCGGGGTGCGCCCGCGCTCTGGCCCAGCCGCTCCACCAGCAGTTCCGTCGCGTGCCGGCCCACCTCGCGCTTGGGCGGTGCCACCGCCGTGAGCGGTGTGTCGGCGAGCGCCGCCACCTCGTCGTCGTAGGCGATCAGGGCCAGGTCCTCCGGCACCCGCACGCCCAGTTCGGCCAGTCGCTGCACCACCTGGATCGCGTCCACGTCGTTGTGGATCAGCGCCGCCGTCGCCACCCCCGAGAGGACCGCCTCGCGCAGCGCCCGCACGGCCTGCTCGAAGGCGTCCGGGGCGAGTTCGGCCGGTACGGAATCGATCACGTCCTGCGGTGCGCGCAGCCCGAGCACGGCCAGGGCCTCCGCGTACCCGGACCGCACCGCGACGGCGGTCGGGGAGTCCGCGCGGGCCATCAGCAGCGGCGCCCCGTGCCCGAGATCCACCAGGTGACGCACGGCCAGCAGCACGCCGTGCGCATGGTCCGAGCAGACCCGGTCCAGGCCGTCCAGCGGGGAGCCCGCGGTGGGCCTGCGCTCCAGCAGCACGGTCGGCACGGGCAGCGAGGCGATCCAGTCGCCGAACGCGGCGGGGTCGCCCGGGTCCTGCCAGCCGGGCGCGACAAGCAGTCCTTCGGCGCCCGCGGAGAGCAGCCCCTCGGTGCGGGCGTGGTCCTCCTGGGGCCGGTAGTCGGAGATCCGCAGGATGAGCCTGGCCCCGGCCCTGGCGGCGGCCTCGTGGGCGCCGCGGATGACCTCGGCGAAGTAGTAGGTCGACGAGGGCGCGAGCATGCCGAGGACCAGGCCGCTGCCCGCGGAGCCGGGTCCGGCGGCCGTGCCCGGGGCGGTGTCCTGCGGCCAGGACACCGATCCGTGCACCCGGTCCAGGAGGCCGCGGGCGGCCAGCTCCTCCACGTCGCGGCGGGCCGTCACGGGCGAGACGCCGAGCTGCGAGGCCAGGTCCGAGACCCGGGCCGAACCCCGTTCCCGTACCAGTCCGAGCAGGCGGTCATGACGTTCAGCAGCACTTTCGCGCACGGCAGCAGTCCCCTCGCAGTGTGTGGCCCGGCCCCCGGTCCGGCCGGTGCCGGGGCCGTTGTCCGACCCTAGGGTCTTTCGTTCGGACCGGACCGGGCTCGCGAGCCGGCCTGATCCAAACAAAAGACCCTAGACCAACGTGATCGAACGATGGGAGTTTCGATCATTCAAACGCAATCCATTGACGTTCGATCAATCCAAGTCCAGGATTCCGGCGATGCGGACTCGTCCCGCCCTCACCCCGACTGTTCGTCCCGACCCTGACTGTTCGTACGGAGGAATTGTGAGACATCGCGTCACTGCTGCGGCGCTCGCGGCCCTGACGGCCGCCGGCGGCCTGACCGTCGCGGGCCAGACCGCCGCACAAGCCGCACCCACCGGCCGTACCTTCCACGTCGACTGCGCCGCGGACCCGGCCGGTGCCTCCGGCAGCAAGCAGCACCCCTGGACCTCGCTCGCCGCGGCCAACGCGCACACCTACGGCCCCGGTGACCGGCTCCTCTTCAAGCGCGGCGCCACCTGCACCGGCACCCTCGCCCCCACGGGCACCGGCTCCGCCCGCGCCCCGTTCACCATCGCCGACTACGGCAACGGCCCGGCCCGCGCCAGGCTCGACGGCGCGGGTGCCCACGACGTCGTCCTGCTCTCCAACACGCAGTACGTGCACCTCAGAGCGCTGGAGATCACCAACGCCGACAACCCCGGCAGCGAGCGCAACGGCGTCCGGCTCCGACTCACCGACTACGGTGTCGCCCGCGGCTTCGACATCTCCGGCCTCTACATCCACGATGTGCGCGGCGGCGACTACAAGACGGTCTCCGGCTCCAGCGCGATCCACATCGCCGTCGAGGGCAGGGCGAAGGCCAGCTGGTACGACGGTCTGGACATCGGGAACAACCGCATCGAGGACGTCGACCGCGAGGGCATCTACTTCAAGTCGACCTTCTCCAAGCGCGATCTGGTCGGTCAGCAGCAGGACCCGAACGTGTACCCGGGGGAGTGGACGCCCAGCACCGGAGTCCGCATCCACCACAACACTCTCAAGTCCCTGGCCGGCGACGGCATGAAGCTCGACACCACCAGCGGCGCCCGCGTCGACCACAACCGGGTCGACGGCTTCCAGCTCCGCTCGCCCTCCGCCAACGCGGGCATCTGGACCTTCAACACCGACGACACGACCGTCGAGTACAACGAGGTCTCGGGCGGCGGCAACACCCACGACGGGATGTCCTTCGACGCCGACGGCGCCTCCCAGAACACCGTCTTCCAGTACAACTACAGCCACGACAACAAGGGCGGCTTCCTGCTGATCTGCCCGTACAGCGGCGCCAAGACCATCGGCACGGTCGCCCGCTACAACGTCAGCCGCGACGACGGTGCCCGCCTCATCCAGAACTGCTGGGGCCCGATCCTCGGCACCGAGATCTACAACAACACCTTCCACAACAAGGAGCAGATCCCCGGCTACCTCGTCCAGGACGACGCCGGCAGCCCCGCCACCACCCAGCACGAACTGGCCATCCGCAACAACGTCTTCGTGAGCGAGGGCACCGGCGGCTACGCCTTCAAGAACCCGACCGCCGGGCTCTCCTTCGACCACAACGCCTTCTACGGCATCGACATGACCCGCCCGAACCCCGGCGGCATCACGGCCGACCCGAAGCTCCGGGCCGACTTCCGGCTCGGCGCGGGTTCGCCCGCCCTCGCCGCCGGAGCCGTCATCGAGAACAACGGCGGCAAGGACTACTTCGGCAACGCACTGAAGCCCGGCGCCCCCAACATCGGCGCCTACGCGGGCCGCGGGGTGCGGTAACCGACCGCTCACTGAGGACCGTACTTGCGGCCTGTCTTGGAGGTGACCCCTCCGAGCAGGCCGCGCGGCGTCACCTTCACGAGCCCCATCAACGCCTTGTACCGCGGGTCCGGGACCGAGACCGACTTGCCCCGTGCCAGGTCCGTCAGGGCCGCCTCCACCAGCTTGTCCGCGTCGAGCCACATCCAGCCCGGAATGTTGCCGGTCCCCATCCCGGCCCGCTGGTGGAACTCCGTCCGTACGAACCCCGGGCACAGCGCCATCAGCCGCACCCCCGAACCGGCCAGGTCCTTCGCCGCGCCCTGGGTGAACTGCACGACCCACGCCTTGGACGCGCCGTACGTCCCGCGCGGCACGAACGCCGCCACCGAGGCCACGTTGACCACCCCGCCCCGGCCGCGCTCCCGCATCCCGGCCGCGGCCGCCGAGGTCAGCCGCAGCACCGCCTCGCAGTGCACCTTCAGCATCTTCAGCTCATCGGCCATGGGCACGTCCAGATAGTGGCCCTTGTTGCCGAACCCGGCATTGTTGACCAGCAGATCGACCGGATGCCGACGGTCCGTCAACCGTTCCTCGACCGCGGCGATCCCCTCGTCCTCGGACAGATCCGCCCTCAGTACCTCGGCCTCGATGCCGTGCCGGTCGTGCAGCTCGGTCGCCTGCTCGCGCAGCCGCTCGGTGTCACGTGCCACCAGCACCAGGTTGTGCCCATCGGCCGCGAGCCGCCGCGCGAAGGCGGCACCGATCCCCGCGGTCGCGCCCGTAATCAGTGCAGTCGTCATACGCGGCACGTTAGTGCCTGTCAGGCACGCCGCGATCAGCCGTCCGCCGCCGACTTCTCGACGTACTTCAGAGCGGCACGCAGCGCCTCGGGATGCAGCGCGTCCCCGGCCGCGAGCAGCTCCGGCAGCAGATCCCGCCGGGTCGTCGCGGCCAGGAACTCCATCTGCACGGTGACGTCGTGGTCCGGGCGGTGCACGATCTCGACCGGGTCCCCGGCCCGGATCACACCCGGCTCGATCACCCGCAGATAGGCGCCGGGAGCCGCCGCCTGCGTGAACCGCCTGACCCAGCGAGGCTCGTCGAGATGACCGGCGAACGTACGGCACGGAATCCGGCCCGACGTCACCTCCAGCACCAGATCCGGGCCGATGCGCCAGCGCTCGCCGATCCTCGCACCGCTCACGTCCAGCCCGCGGGTCGTCAGGTTCTCGCCGAACGAACCATTGGCCAGCGGGCGGCCGAGCTCCCGCTCCCACGCGTCGAGTTCCTCGCGGGCGAAGGCGTACACCGCCTGGTCGGAGCCGCCGTGATGGCGCAGATCGCACACCGCGTCCCCGGCCAGACCGCTGCCGCCGGTGCCCTTGGGCCCGGGGTCGGTGACGTGTACGGGCCCGTCGGCCGGCCGCTTGTCGATGCCGGTCATGCCCCCGGGGGCGTCGGTGTGGTCGACGGCCTTCGGCCGTCCCGCATTCACGGTCAGCAGCCGCATCGGCTCTGCCGGTTCGATGGACGTCATACGGAGACGCTAACCATTCCACCCTCAAAGATGCGCAGCAATAATTCACACCCGACCCAAGAGTCGCTTATGGTTGAAGGGTGATCGAAGCCCGTCATCTCCGTGTCCTGCGCGCCGTGGCCGCCACCGGCTCGTTCTCCGCCGCCGCTCGCGAACTGGGTTGCACCCAGCCCGCGGTCAGCCAGCAGATGAAGGCGCTGGAGGCCTCCGCGGGCACCACGCTGCTGATCCGTACGGGACGCGAGATGCGGCTCACCCAGGCCGGCGAGGCTCTCGTCCGGCACGCCTCCGGCATCCTCGCCGGCCTCACCGCCGCCGAGGAGGAGGTCGCCGCCATCGCCGGACTGCGGGCCGGCCGGGTCCGGCTCGTCTCGTTCCCCAGCGGCAGCTCCACCCTGGTCCCCGGCGCCCTCGCCGCACTGCGCGAGGCCCACCCCGGCACCCGGGTTTCGCTGGTGGAGGCCGAACCGCCGCGCTCGGTCGAGATGCTCCGCGAGGGCGACTGCGACATCGCGCTGGCGTTCCGGTACGGCGCCTCCGGCACCGAATGGGACGACCTGGTCGTACGCCCGCTGCTCACCGACCGGCTGATCGGCCTGGTTCCCGAGGGCCACCGGCTGTCGCGCTCCGCCGCGGTGGGCATCGCCGATCTGGCCGGGGAGTCGTGGATCGCGGGCTGCCCGCGCTGCCGCCGTCAGCTCGTGGAGGTCTGCGAGGCGTCGGGCTTCACTCCCCGGATCGACTTCGCCACCGACGACTACCCGGCGGTGGTCGGCCTGGTCGGCGCCGGACTCGGGGTGGCCGTGCTGCCGGAGCTGGCGATCGAGTCGGTACGTCCCAAGGGGGCGTGCACCGTGACGGTGGAACCGGTCATCGAGCGGGAGATCGTCGCGCTTACCCTGCCCGACCTGGCCCAGGTTCCGGCGGTGGCGGCCACCTTGGACCGGCTGTCCCTGGCGGCCGCCCGCTGAGCGGCCTGCCGATGACCCGGCCCCTCGTCGTGGCCGGGTGAATTGCGGAAACGTTTCTGTATTTGCGGTACGGGTGCGGCGGGTCAGCCGTGCCCGGACGGGGACGGAACACCCGAGGGTGCCGCCGCCGTGATCAGCCGGCTGCGGGCCCGTCCCATGAGCTCCTCGCGCTCGTCCTCGGTCAGTCCGCCCCACACCCCGTAGGGCTCTCGTACCGCCAGGGCGTGTGCCGCGCACTCGGCACGCACCGGGCATCGCATGCAGACCTCTTTCGCCGAGTTCTCGCGGGCGCTGCGTGCCGCCCCGCGCTCACCCTCAGGGTGGAAGAACAGCGAACTGTCGACCCCGCGGCAGGCCGCCAGCAGTTGCCAGTCCCATAGATCGGCGTTGGGTCCGGGAAGGCGGGAGAAATCTGCCATTGCTTGTCCCCTCGAAACCATGCTGAGTCGGAAACGTCGTTGTCGTCCGTCATCGACCGTGCCCACGACCGTACATCTACGGTGTAAGTAGATGTAAATATGACTGATTGCGAATCTATCCACAGACACCAGTAAAAGGGAAGAAAACCCGCTAAATGGGGCATACCTTTATGTGAAGATTCGGTTGACTGATGGATGATCCGTGCCGTTCTTCTCCGTGTGCGCCCCCTCACGTAGAGTGCCGAACCCGCTTGTCCGACCCGTAACTCTTTCGAGTGACCATCGTTGAGAGGGCGGAAGCGGTTGACGAAAAAAGCGATCGGGCAGGTGTCCGAGAGTGTCAACCGCACAGGTGACGACTTGTAACAGCCTGGAGGCTCAAGGTGACGCGCATCAGCTGCGGAGGACGGTCATGACATCCGTCCTCGTCTGCGACGACTCCCCGCTTGCCCGAGAAGCGCTCCGTCGCGCGGTCGCGACCGTGCCCGGCGTCGAGCGGGTGACGACGGCGGCCAACGGCGAGGAAGTCCTCCGCCGCTGGGGTGCCGATCGTTCGGATCTGATTCTGATGGACGTACGCATGCCCGGTCTCGGAGGTGTGGAGACGGTCCGGCGGCTGCTCTCCGCCGACCCCGGGGCCAGGATCATCATGCTGACCGTCGCCGAGGACCTGGACGGTGTCGCGCTCGCGGTCGCCGCCGGTGCCCGCGGCTATCTGCACAAGGACGCCTCCCGTGCGGAGCTGCGCGCCACCGTCACCCAGGCGCTGGCCGATCCGACGTGGCGGCTCGCCCCGCGTCGGCTGCGGTCGGCCGAGATGGGTGCGGCGCCGACGCTCACGGCGCGTGAGATCCAGGTGCTCGAAGGGATGAGCCATGGCCGTTCGAACGCCGAGATCGGACGTGAGCTGTTCCTCTCGGAGGACACGGTGAAGACGCACGCCAGGCGTCTGTTCAAGAAGCTCGGCGCCTCGGACCGGGCGCACGCCGTGGCGCTCGGCTTCCGCTGGGGCCTGGTCCGCTGAGGGCCGGCCGTGGCCGGCAGTCGATCGATATCCCCGTCCGCGCTCCGGCGGACGGGGCGACGTGACCGACGTGCGCGGGACGGGTTCCGCTCCCATCGCGGAGCCCGTCGCGCCGACGGTATGTGACGCTTCCCGGCCGATGCCGCATCCTTGAGATGTGGAGTTCCTGGGGAACGATTCGGTCGAGCGGAAGGGGAGGGCGCAGGACATGACTTCCGGCGCACCCGCTCATAACGCTTCGGTGCACAACTACGGACGCGGCGGCACGGATGACGCGGCTCCGGGGCACCATGGTCCGATGCGCGACGACGAGACGACGGGGATCGGTGCCCTGGTGCACCGTGCCGTCGAGGGCGATGCGCAGGCCACCCATGATCTGCTGGCCCATGTCCATCCTCTCGCTCTGCGCTACTGCAGGTCGCGGCTGAATCGGCTGCCCGGTGATGCCCGCCACTTCGTGGAGGACCTGGCGCAGGAGGTGTGTGTCGCGGTGCTGATGGCGCTGCCGCGCTACAAGGACACCGGCAGACCCTTCGAAGCCTTCGTGTTCGCCATCGCGGGCCACAAGGTCGCCGATCTCCAGCGCGCCGCCATGCGGCACCCGGGATCGACGGCCGTGCCGTCCGACGAGATGCCCGAGCGGCCGGACGATTCGCTCGGGCCCGAGGAGCGCGCCCTGCTCAGCAGCGATGCGGCCTGGGCGAAGAAGCTCCTCGCCAACCTCCCGGACAACCAGCGCGAGCTGCTCGTTCTCCGGGTCGCCGTCGGACTGACCGCAGAGGAGACCGGACAGATGCTGGGCATGTCGCCGGGTGCTGTCCGGGTCGCCCAGCACCGGGCCCTGAGCAGGCTGCGGGCCCTCGCGGAGCAGTGAGCGGACTCGGTCGGGTCCGTACGGAAGGTTCCGTACGAAGCTACAGAACCTCTGGGTGATCTTGCTCGTGGAATGAGACACCCCCGGAGGCCGTTAGCATGGACATCCGCACCGATCAAGGCCATTTGAGGAAGGTGTCATGACTGCAAACGTCGACGGAGTGCCCGAGAAATTCGCGACGCTCGGGCTGACATACGACGACGTGCTGCTGCTGCCCGGCGCATCCGAGGTGCTGCCCAACGCAGTCGACACCTCGTCCCGCATCTCCCGCAACGTGCGCGTGAACATTCCGCTGCTCTCCGCGGCGATGGACAAGGTCACCGAGTCCCGCATGGCCATCGCCATGGCGCGGCAGGGCGGCGTCGGTGTGCTGCACCGCAACCTGTCGATCGAGGACCAGGTCAACCAGGTCGACCTCGTGAAGCGCTCCGAGTCCGGCATGGTGACCGATCCGATCACCGTGCACCCGGACGCGACGCTGGCCGAGGCCGACGCGCTGTGTGCCAAGTTCCGCATCAGCGGCGTCCCGGTGACCGACCAGGCAGGCAAGCTGCTCGGCATCGTCACCAACCGCGACATGGCGTTCGAGTCCGACCGCAGCCGTCAGGTGCGCGAGGTCATGACGCCGATGCCGCTCGTGACCGGCAAGGTCGGCATCTCCGGCGTCGACGCCATGGAGCTGCTGCGCCGCCACAAGATCGAGAAGCTTCCGCTGGTCGACGAGGCGGGCGTGCTCAAGGGCCTCATCACGGTCAAGGACTTCGTGAAGGCCGAGCAGTACCCGAACGCGGCCAAGGACGCCGAGGGCCGCCTCCTCGTCGGCGCGGCCGTCGGGGCCAGCCCCGAGGCCCTGGAGCGCGCGCAGGGCCTGGCCGAGGCGGGCGTGGACTTCCTCATCGTCGACACCTCGCACGGACACAACAGCAACGCGCTGAACTGGATGGCGAAGATCAAGTCCAGCGTCGGCGTCGACGTCATCGGCGGCAACGTCGCGACGCGTGACGGCGCGCAGGCCCTGATCGACGCCGGTGTCGACGGCGTCAAGGTCGGCGTGGGCCCCGGCTCCATCTGCACCACGCGCGTGGTCGCCGGTATCGGCGTCCCGCAGGTCACCGCGATCTACGAGGCGGCTCTCGCCGCCCGCGCGGCCGGCGTCCCGGTCATCGGCGACGGCGGTCTGCAGTACTCCGGCGACATCGGCAAGGCGCTCGCCGCCGGTGCGGACACGGTCATGCTGGGCAGCCTCCTCGCGGGCTGCGAGGAGTCTCCCGGTGAGCTCCTCTTCATCAACGGCAAGCAGTTCAAGTCGTACCGCGGCATGGGTTCCCTCGGGGCGATGCAGTCCCGCGGGCAGGGCCGCTCCTACTCCAAGGACCGCTACTTCCAGGCCGACGTGGCCTCGGACGACAAGCTCGTGCCCGAGGGCATCGAGGGCCAGGTGCCCTACCGCGGCCCGCTGGCCAACGTGCTGCACCAGCTCGTCGGCGGCCTTCGCCAGACGATGGGCTACGTGGGCGCCGCCTCCATCGACGAGATGGAGACCAAGGGCCGCTTCGTCCGCATCACGTCTGCGGGGCTCAAGGAGAGCCACCCGCACGACATCCAGATGACGGTCGAGGCGCCGAACTACAGCCGCAGCAAGTAGCCGCCGACAGCGCCAGGGGCGGTCCCGGGACTCCCGGGGCCGCCCCTGGCGCGCATGTCGGGGATACTGGAAGGCGCTGAAACGCAGAGGGAAAGGCCACACACGTGACTGAGATCGAGATCGGGCGCGGCAAGCGCGGCCGCCGGGCGTACGCATTCGACGACATCGCCGTCGTTCCGAGCCGTCGTACCCGCGACCCGAAGGAGGTCTCGATCGCCTGGCAGATCGACGCCTACCGTTTCGAGCTGCCGTTCCTGGCCGCTCCCATGGACTCCGTGGTCTCCCCGCAGACCGCGATCCGCATCGGTGAGCTGGGCGGCCTCGGCGTCCTCAACCTCGAGGGCCTGTGGACCCGGCACGCCGACCCGCAGCCGCTGCTCGACGAGATCGCCGAGATGCCCGTCGAGTCGGCGACCCGCCGCCTCCAGGAGATCTACTCCGCCCCGATCCAGGAGGAGCTGATCGGACAGCGCATCAAGGAGGTGCGCGACTCCGGTGTCGTCACCGCCGCCGCGCTCTCCCCGCAGCGCACCGCGCAGTTCTCCAAGGCCGTCGTCGACGCGGGCGTGGACATCTTCGTCATCCGTGGCACGACGGTCTCCGCCGAGCACGTCTCGGGTGCCGCCGAGCCGCTCAACCTCAAGCAGTTCATCTACGAGCTGGACGTCCCGGTGATCGTCGGCGGCTGCGCCACGTACACCGCCGCCCTGCACCTGATGCGTACCGGCGCGGCCGGTGTCCTCGTCGGCTTCGGCGGCGGCGCCGCGCACACCACGCGCAACGTCTTCGGCATCCAGGTCCCGATGGCGACCGCGGTCGCCGACGTGGCCGGTGCCCGCCGCGACTACATGGACGAGTCCGGCGGCCGGTACGTGCACGTGATCGCGGACGGCGGCGTCGGCTGGTCCGGCGACCTGCCCAAGGCCATCGCCTGCGGCGCGGACGCCGTGATGATGGGCTCCCCGCTGGCCCGTGCGACGGACGCGCCCGGTCGCGGCCGGCACTGGGGCATGGAGGCCGTCCACGAGGACGTGCCGCGCGGCAAGCTGGTGGACCTGGGCTCGGTCGGCACCACCGAGGAGGTCCTGACCGGTCCTTCGCACACCCCCGACGGCTCGATGAACATCTTCGGCGCGCTGCGCCGGGCGATGGCGACGACGGGGTACAGCGACCTCAAGGAGTTCCAGCGCGTCGAGGTCACGGTGGCGGACTCGCAGCACCGCCGCTGAGTGTTCCGAACATGACAGGAGGGCCCGGACCGCAGCTGCGGTCCGGGCCCTCCCGCGTGCGCGGGGTGCGGTCCGCGACTAGTCGGCGGCCTTCTTGGCGCCGGAGAACGCGGCGACCGCCGCGATGGCGAAGAAGAGGTACGAGATGAAGTCGGAGTCGGCCTTCCACGCCTCGTTCAGCAGGCTGAAGTGGTCGAAGAACAGCTCGGAGACGGTGACCGGGAGCTCCTTGGCCGCGATCATCGCCTCGCCGAGCAGCTGGCCGAAGTAGACGGCGACCAGCGCGAGCACGGCGCTGACGACCGGCAGCACGGGGTTGCGGCCGCCGACCTTGCCCGCCGCGAAGCCGACGACGAAGCCGACACCCACGGCCGCGTAGCCGATCTCGTGCTTGGTGGCGCCGATGATGGCCCCGTAGAGGCCCGCGGCGACCACGGCCGCGACGACGGCGGCGACCAGGCCGAGGCCGATGTTGTTGCGTGCCGGGGCCGGCGGGGTGAACGGCGCGCCGCCGAACGGGGCGCCGGGCTGCTGGCCCGCGAAGGGGTTGCCCGTCGGGGCGCCGGGCTGCTGGCCCGCGAACGGGTTGCCGGTCCCGGCGCCGGGCTGCTGGTCCGCGAACGGATTGCCGCCGGGCTGGGCGTTGTACGGCTGCTGCGGCTGGTCCGACGGCGGCACGGGCTGGCTCATGGTGGTATCCCCCCTGGGACGGAAGCGCACGACTGTGCGAGAAGTGACGCCGCAGGCTAGCAGCAGCCTGTGACATCGCCCACCGAAATCCCGGGGGAGGGGCTCTCACAGCCGGTGCGCGGCCCCCGCCGGGGTCGCGCCCCGGGTGTCCAGGAGGAGCTGGGCCTTCACCGCGAGGCCCTGGAGGTCGTACGTCCGGTGGTGCTGGAGCAGCACCGTGAGGTCGGCGCTCGACGCCGCCTCGTACAGCGAGTCGGCGCGCGGGACCGGGAGTTCGCGCACCCGCCAGTCCAGGACGTGCGGGTCGTGGTAGCCGATCTGGGCGCCCATGTCCATCAGCCGGGTCGCGATCTCCCGGGCGGGGGAGCCCTCCTGGTCGGCGAGGTCGGGCTTGTAGGTGACCCCGAGCAGCAGCACCCGGGCGCCGCGGACGGACTTGCCGTGTTCGTTCAGCAGGGTGGCGCAGCGCTGGATCACGTACTGCGGCATCCGGCCGTTGATCTCCTGCGCGAGCGAGACCATCCGCAGGGGGTGGCCGGGGGTGCGGCTGTTGTACGGGAGGTAGCCCGGGTCCACGGGTGCGCCGTGGCCGCCGACGCCGGGGCCCGGACGGAACGGCTGGAAGCCGAAGGGCTTGGTCTCGGCGCACCGGATGACGTCCCACAGGTCGACGCCGAGGTCGTGGCAGAGCACCGCCATCTCGTTGACCAGGGCGATGTTGACGTACCGGAAGTTGGTCTCCAGGACCTTCGTCATCTCGGCCTCGCGCGGCCCGCGGGCCCGGACGACCTTGTCGGTGAGCCGGCCGTAGAAGGCGGCGGCGGATTCGGTGCAGGCGGGGGTGAGGCCGCCGATGACCTTGGGGGTGTTGGCGTAGACGTGGCTCCGGTTGCCGGGGTCGAGGCGACTGGGGGAGCAGGCGAGGTGGAAGTCGCGGCCGGCGCGCAGCCCCGAGCCCTCTTCGAGCAGCGGCAGCAGGTAGTTCTCGGTGGTGCCGGGCGGCACGGCCGATTCCAGCAGGACGGTGGTGTGCGGGCGCAGCCGGGCGGCGAGCGCGCGGGCCGCGTCGCCGACGGCGGTCAGGTCGAGGGTGCGGTCGGCGCCGAGCGGGGCGGGGGCGCAGATCACCGCGGTACGGACCCGGCCCAGTTCGGCCGGGTTGGTGGTGGGCCGGAAACCCCCCGAGAGCATCCGGCGGACGTCCGAGGCGGTGAGCGATCCCTCGACGGGGGTGCGGCCTGCGGAGAGTTCCCTGCAGGCGCGTGGGTCGGTGTCGTAGCCGATGGTCTGCACGCCTGCGGCCACGGCGGCCTGGGCGAGAGGCAGGCCGAGGTGGCCGAGTCCGATGACGGCGAGGTCTGCGGGCATGTGGATGGGCCGTCCTTCCCGGTCGGTCTATGGACCATGAGGGCAGAAAGCGCAACCGCTGTGGACAGCGCAATGTCACACTAGGCGTAAATATGACCTATATGTCGCATTGTGGGCCTCCTGCCGTCCTGGTGTTGTCCACAGGCGGTGGCCGAAGTCGTGGACGACGGACAGAATCGAGAGGTGGGCACGGGCCGCCCCGACCGCCGGGTCGGGGTGCGTCCCCGTGCCGGACCACCCCGATCTACCCGGGAGGCAGCGGTGAGGACAGCGACACTGGGACCTGCGGAGCGCGCCGAGGCGCTGGCCGCGATGGCCGAGCGCGAACTGGACGTGCTGGTCGTGGGGGCGGGCGTGGTCGGCGCCGGTACGGCGCTGGACGCGGCGACGAGAGGACTCTCGACCGGCCTGGTCGAGGCCCGCGACTGGGCGTCGGGCACATCGAGCAGGTCGAGCAAGCTGATCCACGGCGGGCTGCGGTATCTGGAGATGCTCGACTTCGCGCTCGTCCGGGAGGCGCTGAAGGAGCGCGGGCTGCTCCTGGAGCGGCTGGCCCCGCATCTGGTGAAGCCGGTGCCGTTCCTCTATCCGTTGCAGCACAAGGGCTGGGAGCGGCTCTACGCCGGTTCCGGCGTGGCGCTCTACGACGCGATGTCGGTGTCGTCGGGCCACGGCCGCGGCCTGCCCGTGCACCGGCATATCTCCCGCCGCCGTGCCCTGCGGGTCGCCCCGGCACTGAAGAAGGACGCCCTGGTCGGCGCCTTGCAGTACTACGACGCGCAGATGGACGACGCCCGCTATGTGGCGACCCTGGTGCGCACCGCCGCCGGGTACGGCGCACATGTGGCCAACCGTGCGCGGGTGATCGGCTTCCTCCGGGAGGGCGAGCGGGTCGTCGGCGCCCGGGTGGAGGACGTCGAGGCGGGCGGGGAGTACGAGGTCAGAGCCAAGCAGGTGGTCAACGCGACCGGGGTCTGGACGGATGACACCCAGGCGCTGATCGGGGAGCGCGGACAGTTCCACGTCCGGGCGTCCAAGGGCATTCACCTGGTCGTCCCCAAGGACCGCATCCACTCCTCGACCGGCCTGATCCTGCGGACCGAGAAGTCCGTCCTCTTCGTCATCCCATGGGGACGGCACTGGATCATCGGGACGACGGACACCGACTGGGACCTGGACAAGGCGCACCCGGCGGCGTCCAGCGCCGATATCGACTACCTGCTCGAACACGTCAACTCGGTCCTGGCCACGCCCCTGAGCCGGGACGACGTCCAGGGCGTCTACGCCGGGCTGCGGCCGCTGCTGGCCGGCGAGTCCGATGCCACCAGCAAGCTCTCGCGCGAGCACACGGTGGCGCATCCGCTGCCGGGCCTCGTGGTCGTGGCGGGCGGCAAGTACACGACGTACCGGGTGATGGCGAAGGACGCCGTGGACGAGGCGGTGCACGGCCTGGACCAGCGGGTGGCGGCCTGCGTCACCGAGGAGATCCCGCTGCTGGGGGCGGAGGGATACCCGGCCCTGTGGAACGCCCGCGCGAGGATCGCGGCCCGCACGGGCCTCCATGTCGCCCGGGTGGAGCACCTGCTCAACCGGTACGGCTCGATGACCGAGCAGATCCTCGAGCTGATCCTCGGCGATCCGGTGCTGGGGGAGCCGCTGCCCGCGGCGGACGACTACCTGAAGGCCGAGATCGTCTACGCGGCCTCGCACGAGGGGGCCCGCCATCTCGACGACGTGCTGACCCGCCGGACCCGGATCTCCATCGAAACCTTCGACCGGGGCACGAACAGTGCCCGGCTCTGCGCGGAACTGATGGCGCCGGTGCTGGGCTGGGACGAGGGGCAGATCGGCCGGGAGGTCGAGCACTACGAGAAGCGGGTGCAGGCGGAGCGGGAGTCGCAGCGGCAGCCGGACGACCTCACGGCCGACGCGGCGCGGCTCGGGGCTCCGGACATCGTGCCGATCTAGGGCGTCCGGGGCTTGGGCGTCCCGTCGCAGAACTCCGCGTCCAGCAGTGCGGTTTCGAGGGGCTCCGCGTCGGCCAGGGTGTCCGTGTCGATGCGGTACGTCAGGGTGTGCCTGCCGTCACGGGTGGCGGCGGTCCGGACGTAACTGCCCGCGATATGGCCGTTGTGCCCCCAGACGGTGATGCCGCAGGAGAGCTTCTGCGGATAGATGCCCAGGCCGTAGACGCCGTGCGTGGCCCCGGTGTTCAGCAGGATCGCCCGCTGGGCGGGCGCGAGGAGACGGCCGCCCAGCAGGGCCGCGTAGAAGCGGTTCAGATCGTCGAGCGTGGAGATCAGCTCGCCGGCCGCGCCCGCCGTGCGCGGGTCGAGCGCGGTGGCGTCGCGCAGGCTGCCGTCGGCCGGATCGCGGGTGTAGCCGCGGCCGTGCGGGATGGGCAGGGCGGTCCGGGTGCCCGGGAGCGAGGTGCCCGTGAGACGGAGGGGGGTGATGACGCGGTTGCGGATCTCGGTGGCGTAGGGATGTCCGGTGACCCGTTGAACGACGAGTCCGAGTACGGCGTAATTGGTGTTGGAGTACGCGTAGCGGCTGGGGGCACCCGTTGGACGATGGGACACGGCGACGCGGACCGCCGCGGTGGCGGAGAGGGGGTGGGCCGATGGGTCGGCGGTGTAGTCGTAGAGGCCGCTGGTGTGGCTGAGCAGGGCGCGCAGGGTGATGCGGCGGCCGGCGTTGCCGTTGCCGCGCACCAGCCCCGGCAACAGCCGTTCGACCGTGTCCGTCAGCCGCAGCCTGCGTTCCCGGACGAGTTGGAGCACGACCGTGGCGACGAAGGTCTTGGTGATGCTGCCCGCCCGGAACCGGTCCGCCCGTCGGACATTGGGGCCTGTCGAGCGGTAGGTGTCGTACGGTGCGGAAGAGGCACGACGGGCCAGCAGTGCCGCCGTGGGAGCACCGCCCTCGGTGACGAGCCGGGGCAGGTAGGTGGCTGCGGGGGTGAGGTGTGGTTCGCTGGGCGGGGTCGTTGTTCCCAGTACGAACAGCGCCAGCACCAACGGGGCGGCGAACAACGCCCTGAGTATCGGCATGGCAGGGATTCCCTTCCTCCGGGCACATCATGACGGGCCTGCGGACCCGGCACCATGACCGGTGCCGGGGTGAGGGACAATGAACGCTCTGCCAGGGCGGGTTGATCGCAGAGGGGACGCATGTCGGAGGCGGAGCAGGCACGGGAGCCCCAACGGGACAAGGACGGACGTCTCCTCGCGGGGCGCTACCGGCTCGGGGAGGTGCTCGGCCGGGGCGGTATGGGCACGGTCTGGCGTGCCGTCGACGAGACGCTGGGCCGCACGGTCGCGGTCAAGGAACTGCGGTTCCCTTCGGCCATCGACGACGACGAGAAGCGACGGCTCATCACGCGCACGCTGCGTGAGGCGAAGGCGATTGCCAGGATCCGCAACAACGGCGCGGTGACGGTCTACGACGTGGTCGACGAGGACGACCGGCCGTGGATCGTGATGGAGCTCATCGAGGGCAAGTCCCTCGCCGAAGCGGTGCGCGAGGACGGCGTGCTGACGCCGAAGCGCGCTGCCGAGGTCGGCCTCGCCATCCTCGACGTGCTGCGCTCGGCGCACCGCGAGGGCATCCTGCACCGTGATGTGAAGCCGTCCAATGTGCTGATCGCCGAGGACGGCCGGGTCGTGCTGACCGACTTCGGTATCGCCCAGGTCGAGGGCGACCCGTCGGTCACCTCGACGGGCATGCTCGTCGGCGCCCCCTCGTACATCTCGCCCGAGCGCGCCCGCGGCCACAAGCCGGGACCGCCCGCCGACCTCTGGTCGCTCGGCGGACTGCTGTACGCCAGCGTCGAGGGCTCACCGCCGTACGACAAGGGGTCGGCCATCGCCACCCTGAC
Organism: Streptomyces sp. NBC_01363; assembly: GCF_026340595.1. GTDB lineage: Bacteria > Actinomycetota > Actinomycetes > Streptomycetales > Streptomycetaceae > Streptomyces. The sequence goes on along the minus strand of NZ_JAPEPF010000001.1, from coordinate 726,104 downwards.
CGCGGTGATGACCGAACCGCTCGACCCGCCGAAGAACGCCGGTCCGCTGGAGGAGGTCATCTACGGCCTGCTCGCCAGGGACCCGGAGCAGCGGCTCGACGACGCGGGCGCCCGTGCCCTGCTCAACGACGTGATCCACGCGCCCGAGAAGCCGGACCCGGTGGTGCCCCCGCCCGCCGACGCCACCCAGGTCATGGCGCTGCCCAAGGCTCCGGCCGAGCCCCGTGCCAAGGCGACGCCGAAGCCCGCGGAACAGGGCGAGGGCACGCGGGACCGGCTGCGGGGCGCACTGCGCTCCGTACGGAACGCGAAGGCGGCACCGGCCGTCGCGGCGGGCACCGCCGCGGCCTCGGCCACTGCGCCGCCCGCGCCCAGGACGCCTCCGTCGGACGCCCTCGCGGCCGGTGGCGCGGACACCCCCGCGAAGCCCGCCCGGCCCGCGGCTGCCACGGCCGGCGGGGCTGCGGCCTCCGCCGTCGTGCCGCCGCAGCGCCCGGCGACGTCACCGGCCACCCCGCCCCGGGCGTCCATCACGGACGTGGTCCCGCGCCGCACCCTGGCGATCATCGCGGCCGTGATCGTGCTCGCCGTGATCGGCACGGTCCTCGCGCTCACGCTCGGCGGGAACGACGAGAACGACGCGAGCAACGGCAACGGCAAGGGCGACAAGTCGACCTCGGCCGGTCCCTCGACGGCGACCGGTGGTTCCACGGACACCGACAGCGGCAGCGGCAGTGGCAGTGGCAGTGGCAGCGGCAAGGACCAGGGCAAGGGCAAGGGCAAGGACCAGGACCAGAGCGGCAACCAGGGCCAGGACAAGGGCAAGGGCAAGGACAGCGGCAAGGGCGACAAGCCGGGGGACGCGCTGCCCGCCGGGTTCCGGACAGTGACGAACAAGGAATTCCACTTCACGATCGCCATGCCCGAGGACTTCCGCTTCGACCAGAAGGCGGGCAGCAACTCCGGTGCCATCTACAACGTGAGCGGTGGCTTCCCCCGTATCCAGGTCGACTACACCGATTCGCCCGGTGGCGACGCGGCCGCGGCCTGGAACGCGGCGAAGGCCGCCGTCGCGGCCAGCAGCAACGGCTTCCATCAACTCGGCATCGACAAGGTCCAGTACAACGGCTACCCGACCGTCGCCGACTGGCAGTTCGAGCGCACCCAGCACGGCCAGCGGGTCCATGTGCTCAACCGGGGCTTCAAGGTCGACGCCGGCCACGGCTACGCGATCATGATCAGCTGCAAGGCGGACGAGTGGGACAGCGCGGAGTGCCGGACGCTGCGCAAGACCGCGTTCGACACGTTCAAGCCCATCGACTGACCCATGGGTGAAAAGGGCCGGGATGAGCCGACCCAGCCGCGCGGCCGTCACTTGCCACGTATCGTGAGAGCCTGAAGACCGTACGCAGCCGGAACGGTAGGTCAATTGCACGGTAAGTGACCGCAATTGATGGATGGACGCGGTCTTCGTGGCCGGGGGACAGCGCGCTCTGGGGAGGCGTCGTGGACGACTACGCGGGTCGGGTACTTGCCGACCGCTACCGCCTTCCGCTGCCTTCGACCGATGAGTACGAAGTGGTCGAGACCCGGGCGTTCGACACCTACAGCGGACAGGAAGTCCTGGTCCGGCAGGTGCCGTTGCCCGAGGTGGTGGACGCCGAGGTGCTCGACGCCGACGATCCCGGCCCGGCGGACCGACGGGCCATCGGACGGGCCGTGCGCGCGCCCGCGGACCCGGCGGTCCGGCGCGCCGTGGAAGCGGCACAGGCGGCGGCCCAGGTGCCCGACCACCCCAGGCTCGACCAGGTCTTCGACGTGTTCGCCGAGGCGGGTTCGCTCTGGATCGTGAGCGAACTCGTCGCGGCCCGCCCGCTCGCCGCCCTGCTCGTGGAGCGACCGCTCAACCCCTTCCGGGCCGCCGAGATCGGCTCCGACGTGCTGACCGCGCTGCGGGTGCTGCACGCCCACGGCTGGACCCACCGGAACATCACCGTCCGCACGGTGCTGATCTGTGACGACGGCCGCGTGGTGCTGACCGGCCTGGCGGCCGGGGCGGCGGAGGAGGCGCTCTGCGGGTACGTACCGGCATCGCAGCTCGACGAGGACGAGGACGGGCCCGAGGGCGGATACGGCAACGAGGGCGGGTTCGGCAACGAGGGCGGGTTCGGCCGCCCGGCGATCGGCGCGGGTCCGGCCGGGGTGTTCGCGCCGCCCCCGCCTGCCATACCGCCCCCGCCGCCCATGCCGTCCGTGCCCGCCCCTCCGGCCGAGGTGCCGGCCTCACGCGGCCCGGCCGCGATCGAGGCGGGCCGGGCGACCGGCGACTCTCACGGCGATGACGAACCGTACGCCGAGGATCCGTACGCCGAGGATCCGTATGGCGGTGATCCGTACGGCGATGACGACCCGTACGGCGACGGTGATCGCCCCGACGACCGCCACGGCGACGACGGCCACCCCGACGATCGTCGCTTCCACGACGACGACACTCACGGCGGAACGGGAGACGCCGCGCATCTGCGGGCCGCGCGTGCCGGAGCCATCGCCGCCTACCGTGCGGGCGCCCGCGCCGCCGCACGCGTCAGCGAGGACCGGCGCCGCACCGGGGCGGGCGAGGCGGAGGACACCGGCAGCCTGCCGGTCCAGCGTTCCGCACGGCCGGAAGGCACGGAACCGTCCGACCCGGACCACAGCCGTCCGCAGCCGGCCGCTCCCCGGAGCCACGCCACCGACGACCCGTATGCCAAGGACCCCTACGCCGACGACCCGTACGCCAAGGACCCCTACGCCGACGACCCGTACGCCAAGGACCCCTACGCCGACGACCCGTGCGCAGCGGATCCCCATGACGAGGACGACGACGAGGACGGTCGGCCACCCGCACGGCGACTGCACCTCACCGGCTCCTGGAGCGACGGCCCCGGATCCGGGCGCCCCGTCCCCGCCGGAGGTTCGGGCGAGGACGCCCTGCGCGCCGACGCCCGGCGCCACGGCGACCTTCCGGCACTGCCCGCGCACCGGCCCGGCCGACAGCAGCAGCCGGACCACTGGGACGAGGGCGCCGGGAGCGGCCGTACCGGCTCCGCCTATCGCGGTCCGGCCACCCCGCTCGCCGCCGAGCGCGCTCGGCAGACCCGGATCGCCGTGGTCGGCGCGGTCACCGAGCGCTGGGCGCCCGAGCAGGCCGGCCCCGTCCACGAGAACTGGCGGCTGGCGCCGCCCATCGGCCCCTCCACCGACCTCTGGGCGCTCGGCGCCCTGCTCTACCGCGCGGTCCAGGGCCATGCCCCGTACCCCGAGGAGAACGCCGCCGAGCTCGTCCAGATGGTCTGTGGCGAACCACCCGCCTTCGCCGAGGAGTGCGGCCCGCTGCGTCCCGTCGTCGAGTCCCTGCTGCGCCAGGACCCCACCGAGCGGCCGGACTTCGAGGAGCTGAGCGGCTGGCTGCGCTCACTGGTGCGCTCGGCGCCCGAGCCCGAGGCCGGTCTGGACGTCGTGCCCCTGCCGTCCGCCGACAGCGCCCGGCTTCCCGTCGTACGCCGCAGGGGCGAGCTGGTCCGCAGACGACGTGGCAGGAGCGCGGCCCACGGCCGCCACCGCCACACCAAGGACAGGCCCGACCGGCAGGACGGACCCGGGCCGGAAAGAGCCCCCAAGGCTTCCCATGCCTTCCAGGCCCCTCGGGTCGCCCAGCCCCCCCGGCCTCCCCAGGCCCCCCGGGTGCCGCGTGAGCCGAAGGGGCCCAAGGCACTGCGCACCCCGCCCCGCCCCCGTGACGGCGAGCGGCGGGCGCCGCGGCGGCTCGGGCGGCTGCTCCTGGTGCTGATCCTGCTGGCCCTCGTCGCGGCCATCGCGTACGCCGTGATGTTCATGCCCAAGTCGGACGGTGAACCGGGCACCCGTTCCACGGGCCCGGCGTCGTCGACGTCCGGTTCGCCGGAGCCCGGCAGCGGCGGGTCCGGCGGCTCGACGTCCTCGGGGTCACCCGGTGCGCAGCAGCCGCAGACCAGCCGCTCCGCCGTCGCGCTCGCCTCCGGCTACACCCTGCGCAAGGACCCGGAGGGCTTCGAGGTCGGCGTGCTCAAGGGCTGGCAGCGCAGCCCCGCCAACGCGGACCGCCAGATCCGCTACGGCAGCGACGGCTTCAGCCTGCTGATCGTCCCGGGGCGCGACACCGTCAAGGCCGGCGGCAACGACCCGCTGGCGTACCAGGCCGACAAGGAACTGGAGTTGCAGCAGTTCCGCGACTCCAGCTGGTCGGGGTCGAGCGGGCTGCGCCGGATCGACGTCGGACGACAGGCCATGGCGGAGGGCCAGTTCACCTGGCAGGACGCGTCGGGACGCGAGGTCTACGCCCGCAATCTCGTGATGGTCGTGGACGGCCGCTACCACGTCATCCAGGTCATCGGCCCGGAGAACCGGCGCGACAAGGTTTCGGACATCTACGAACAAGCCATCTCCTCCTACCGCGTGACGCCCTGAACTCTCTCCGTACAACACCCGGTCGATGACGGAGCGACAAGCATCACAGTGCGGTCTCGTGGGTGGTGCGAGGTTCCGTGGGCGTGCATCCCCTCCGTAATCTGGCACCCGAGGAACGGGGCGGGGATACGTGGATCGATCACAGAGCACGGAAACGGGACTGGTGCTGGCCGGAAGGTACCGGCTGGGCGAAGTCCTCGGGCGCGGCGGCATGGGCAAGGTCTGGCGCGCCCACGACGAGGTGCTGCACCGCACGGTCGCGGTCAAGGAGTTGACCGCCGGTCTCTATGTCGCCGAGGCCGACCGGATCGTGCTGCACGCCCGCACGCAGAAGGAGGCCCGCGCGGCGGCCCGGATCACGCACCCGGGCGTGGTCACCGTGCATGACGTGATCGAGTACGACAACCGGCCCTGGATCGTCATGCAGTACGTCGACGGCCCGTCCCTCGCCGACGCCGCCAAGGAGTCCGGCGAGGTCGAGCCGCGCGAGGCCGCCAGGATCGGCCTCCATGTGCTGAGCGCCCTGCGCGCCGCCCACGGGGCGGGGGTCCTGCACCGTGACGTGAAGCCCGGCAACGTGCTCCTCGCCAAGGACGGCCAGGTGTTGCTCACCGACTTCGGGATTGCCGCCATCGAGGGCGACTCGACCATCACCCGGACCGGTGAACTGGTCGGTTCCATCGACTACCTGGCGCCCGAGCGGGTGCGCGGCGGCGACCCGGGACCGGCGTCCGACCTGTGGTCGCTGGGCGCCACGCTCTACACCGCGGTCGAGGGGCGCTCGCCGTTCCGCCGTACGTCCCCGATCTCCACCATGCAGGCCGTCGTCGCCGAGGAGCCCCCGCCGCCCGGCCGGGCGGGCCCGCTGACCTCCGTGATCACCGCGCTGCTGCGCAAGGAGCCGGACGAGCGTCCGTCGGCCGCGGAGACCGAACGGATGCTGCTGGACGCCATGGAGGGCCGCGCGCCCGTGGCCGCCCAGGCGTTCGTGCCGACGCAGAGCGTCCCCGACGAGGTGCTGCGCTCCCTGGGCGCGGACGGCCCGGCCGGGCCCGGGACCACTCAGCTGCCCCACCCGGCGGCCCCGGCCCCGGCCCCGGCCGCTGCACCCGTACCCGCCCCGGCACCCGCCCCGGCGGCCCGACGCAGCCGCTGGCGCACCGTGGTCCTGGTCATCGCGGCCGCGGCGCTGGTCGGCGGTGGCGCGGGACTCGCCGCGATGAAGTACGGGGACCGGACGGAGAGCACCGCCGGGCGCGACGACACGGTCAGGCACACGAACACCGCCCCCGAGAAGCCCAGCGCCTCGCCCTCGGCCAAGCCCGAGGTGAAGGCGAAGGACGTGCCCAAGGGCTGGCACCGGGTGAACGACCCCGAGGGCTTCAGCCTGACCGTGCCCGACGGCTGGGAGCGCCGGGCGGACGGCAACCAGATCGACTACACCCCGGACAACGGCGTGCACTACATCCGGATCAGCATCGACCCGGCACCCGACTTCGAGAACTCGTACATGCACATGCTGAGCCTGGAGACGCAGCTCGCCAAACGGCTTCCCGGTTACCAGCGCAAGACCCTGCACTCCAACACGTACCGGGACCGGCCGGGTTCGCTCTGGGAGTTCATCTGGACCGAGACCAAGGACCATCCGGGTCCGCGCCATGCGATCGACCAGATGTACTTCGGCGAGGAGAGCGGTCCGGAGTACGCGTTGTACATGACGGGACCGGCGGACGACTGGGACACGACCCGGGCGCAGTTCGACACGATGCTGCGCGGATGGCGTGCGCCCGACAGCTCCGGATGAGGTCCGCCGGGCCGGGCCGTGGATGGCAGGGCTCCTGATCAGGGGCTTTGTTGCCAGTGATCACTGGCTTGTTTGTGGGGAGTGTGAAAACCCGTTACTCACGGGTACCCAAAGCGTGCGGCTGGACGTACTCTCGCCCTCATGACGGACTCGCAGGCCTCCACGTCCACCTCCGCTGCCCCGCTCGGCACCAACCCGGTGGCCGCCGCCCCCGCGGGGGTGCGCACCGCCGCCGATGTGGTGACTCCCGAGGTGATCGCCCAGCTGACCCGGGGTGTGGCCGGATCGGGCCGCACGGCCAACCACACCCCTTTCACCGGGGAGAAGCTGGCCGACCTGCCGGAGTCCACCCCCGAGGACGTGGCGAGCGCCTTCGAGCGGGCCCGTGCGGCCCAGCCCGCCTGGGCCGCGACGCCCGTCCGCGCCAGGGCCGCCGTACTGCTCCGCTTCCACGACCTCGTCCTCAGCCGCCAGGCCGAGGTGCTCGACCTCATCCAGCTGGAGACCGGCAAGGCCCGGCTGCACGCCCACGAGGAGGTGCAGGCCGTCGCCGTCGCGGCCCGCCACTACGGGCGCAAGGCCGGCTCGTACCTGAGGCCGAAGCGGCACACCGGAGTCGTGCCGACCCTCACCAAGGTCACCGAGCTGCGCCAGCCGCGCGGCGTCATCGGGCAGATCGCGCCGTGGAACTACCCGTTCGAGCTGTCCGTCGGCGACGCGCTGCCCGCGTTCGTCTCCGGCAACGCCGTCGTGATGAAGCCCGACACGGAGACCGCGCTGACCGCGCTGTGGGCCCGTGACCTGCTGATCGAGGCGGGACTGCCCGCCGAGGTGTTCCAGGTCGTCCTCGGGGACGGACCCGTCGTCGGCCCCGAGGTCGTCAAGCACGCCGACTACGTCTCGTTCACCGGCTCCACCCGCACCGGCCGCGAGGTCGCGCAGGGCGCGGCGGCCCGGCTCGTCGGTGTCTCGCTGGAGCTCGGCGGCAAGAACGCCATGCTGGTCCTGAAGGACGCCGACGTGGAGAAGGCCGCCGCGGGCGCCGTCCGCGCCTGTTTCTCCTCCGCCGGTCAGCTCTGCATCTCCATCGAGCGGCTGTACGTCCACGAGTCCATCGCCGATGACTTCGTGGCCCGCTTCGCCGCCCGCACGAAGGCCATGCGGCTCGGCAACTCCCTCGCCTACGGCGCCGACATGGGTTCCCTGGTCGGCGAGCGCCAGCTGGAGACCGTCACCCGGCATGTCGCGGAGGCCGTCGAGAAGGGCGCCAGGCTCGTCGCGGGCGGGGTCGCCCGGCCCGACATCGGTCCGCTGTTCTACGAGCCGACCATCCTCGACGGCGTCGAGGCGCCGATGGCCGTCTGCAACGAGGAGACCTTCGGCCCGGTCGTCTCCATCTACCGCTTCACCGACGAGGACGAGGTCGTCGCCCTCGCCAACGCCACCCCGTACGGCCTGAACTCCAGCGTCTGGACCAAGGACTCCGGGCGCGGCCACCGGGTCGCCGCCCGGCTGCGGACCGGCACGGTCAACATCAACGAGGGGTACGCCCCCGCGTACGGCAGCGTGCAGTCCCCGATGGGTGGCATGAAGGACTCCGGACTCGGCCGCCGGCACGGCTCCGAGGGCATCCTCAAGTACACCGAGGCGCAGACCGTCGCCCAGCAGCGGCTGATTCCGCTCGCCCCGTCCTTCGGTATGGACGACGAGAAGTACGCGGCGTTCATGAGCGTCAGCCTCAAGGCGATGAAGGCGTTCCGCCTGCGCTGACCCCGGTGGCACCGCAGCACCTTCCGCCCGTTTCGTACCGAGGAGAGCCATGTCCCAGGACAGCCCTGCCCAGAATCGGCCCGTTGCCCCGGAAAGGACCGACGACGACGCCGCCTACGACTACGACGTGCTCGTCGTCGGCTCGGGCTTCGGCGGTGCGGTGTCGGCCCTGCGGCTGACCGAGAAGGGGTACCGCGTCGGGGTGCTGGAGGCGGGCCGCCGGTTCACCCCCGGCACCCTCCCCAAGAACTCCTGGGACCTCAAGAACTACCTGTGGGCCCCCGCCCTCGGGCTCTTCGGCATCCAGCGCGTCCATCTGCTCGGCAATGTGATGGTGCTCGCCGGTGCGGGCGTCGGCGGCGGCTCGCTCAACTACGCCAACACGCTGTACGTGCCCCCGGCGCCGTTCTTCGAGGACCGCCAGTGGGCGGCCATTACCGACTGGCAGGACGAGCTGAAGCCGTACTACGACCAGGCCAGGCGGATGCTCGGAGTCCGGCTCAACCCAACGATGACACCCTCCGACGTTCATCTGAAGGCGGCAGCGCAGGCCATGGGGGTCGGCGACACCTTCCACCTCGCCCCGGTCGGCGTCTTCTTCGGCGACGGCAAGGACGCCGACGGCACGGCGAAGGCGAAGCCCGGCGGCACGGTCGCCGACCCGTACTTCGGCGGCGCGGGCCCCGCCCGCAAGGCCTGCACCGAGTGCGGCGAATGCATGACGGGCTGCCGCCACGGCGCGAAGAACACCCTCAACGAGAACTACCTCCACCTCGCCGAGAAGGCCGGAGCCGTCATCCACCCGATGACCTCCGTCGTCGCGATCACCGACGATCCGGAGGGCGGCTACCACGTCGTCACCGTTCCCACCGACCGCCGCAGGAAGGCGAAGCCCACGCGGCTGCGCGCCCGCAAGGTGGTCGTCGCGGCCGGCACGTACGGGACGCAGACCCTGCTGCACACCATGAAGGACAAGGGGCTGCTGCCCCGGCTCTCGGCCCGGCTCGGCGAGCTGACCCGTACCAACTCCGAGGCGCTCGTCGGCTCGCAGACCAGCGACCGGCGCTACCGCAAGAAGCACGGCACCCCGAAGGCCGACTTCACCCGGGGCGTCGCCATCACCTCCTCGATCCACCCCGACGAGAACACCCACATCGAGCCGGTCCGCTACGGCAAGGGCTCCAACGCGATGGGCTCGATGTCCATCCTCCAGGTGCCCTACGGCGGCCGACGGGTGCTCGGCTGGCTCGGCAACATGGCCAAGCACCCGACCCTCGCCGTGCGTTCGCTCTCCAACCGCCGCTGGTCGGAACGGACCATCATCGGGCTCGTCATGCAGTCGCTCGACAACTCCCTGACGACGTACCGAAAGCCGGGCGGCATGGGGAAGGGCCTGCTCACCGCCCGGCAGGGGCACGGCGCGCCCAACCCGACCCAGATCGAGGAGGCGACGCGCAGCGCCACGCTGCTCGCCGAGGAGATCAACGGCTTCGCGGGTTCGAACGTGGGCGAGCTGATGGGCACCCCGCTCACCGCGCACTTCCTCGGCGGCTGCCCCATCGGCGCCACCGCCGACGACGGGGTGATCGACCCGTACCACCGGCTCCACGGGCACCCCGGCATCTCGGTGGTCGACGGCTCGGCGGTCTCCGCGAACCTCGGTGTCAACCCGTCGCTCACCATCACCGCCCAGGCCGAGCGCGCCATGTCCTTCTGGCCCAACAAGGGCGAGGCGGACCCGCGCCCGGCACCGGGCGAGGCGTACGAACGGCTGGCGGCGGTCGAGCCGCGGTCACCGGCCGTGCCGAAGGACGCCTTCGGCGCGCTGAAGCTGCCGTTCCTCGGGCTGCCGACCGTCCCGCCGAAGAAGCAGCCGTAGAAGCCGAGGAAGCAGCCGTAGGAGTAGAAGAAGTCGTAGCAGGCACAGCGGAATCGGGACAACAGAGAGGGGCTGCACCCCCTCCGAGTGCAGCCCCTCCATGCTCACGGTGAGCGGACGCGTCACACGCCGGCGTCACCGTTCCTGCGGCGCCGCACGATGAACATCGCGCCCGCGCCGAGCACCACGGCCGCGCCGCCCGCGGTGGCGAACACCGGCAGCGCGGAGGACGAACCGGTCTCCGCGAGGCTGCCGGACACCTTGCCCGTCGGGTTGTCGGCCGGCTTCGTGGACGGGACCGGGGCGCTGCCGCCCGTCTGCGGTGTCGAACCGCTCCCGCCGGACTCCACGATCTTGAACTTGTACGCGACGTCGCTGACGCCCATGCAGTCCTTGTCGCCCACGTACAGACCGGCACCGAGCGTGAATCCGGCACCGACGGGGGCGGTCGGCTTCACATTGATGCGCAGCGGGATGTCGACCTCGTACCCCGCGGGGATCTCGTCGGACTGGCCGACGTAACCGACCGCGCGGCCGTCCTCGCTGAGCTCGACCCACTTGTCGGTCTCCGGGTCGAGGGCCTGGAGACTGACCTGCTTCGAGCGGAAGAGATCGTTGCCCGCCTTGTCGGAGGAGGCGCCCGCGAAGTAGTCGATCTCCTTCACGGCGGACTTCGAGGAGTTGTAGACGTTCATCTTGAACGTGTGCCAGCCGCTGCCCCGGGCGATCCGGCCGGGCAGGCCGTTGACGGAGATGTCCAGGTCGGACTTGGCGCACTCGGCCGGCTCTTCCGGGTCCTCGGACTCCGACGGGGAGGCGGACGCGGACGACGAGGCGCTCGCCGAATCGCTCGGGGTCGCGCCGACGGCCTCGCCCGGGGCCGGACCGGTGCTCTCGGAGGTCTCGCCCGGACCGGGTGTGCCGGACTCCTCGCCGGTCTCCTCGGCGGACGCGGACGGGCTCGGCTCGGTCGCCGGGGACCCGGAGTCGCTCGGTGAGGGCGAGCCGGTGGCCTCGGCGGCAGCGGTCCCGTCCGTCGTCACGGCGAACGCGGCGGGGACGGCCAGGACCGCGGCAGGGGCGATGACTGCCGTGGCGGCGGCGAGTGCCAGGGCGCGGCGAAGCTTCATGGTGACCTCGGAAGTCCGGCGTAGCGCGGTGCGCGATACGGGTTTCGGGACGGGCCCGTCGTGAGGGGGGCACGAGCGGGGCCGGTGGTTCCGCATGGTTGACCAGCGGTCCGCCGCAATGGTTGTCCGGATGCTCACAGAACCTTTATGTGACGCCCCTCACGTCCGCTTCCACGGGAAACGGCCCCTGCTTTCAGGGGAAACGGCCCCGCTCGCACGGGGAAGGGCCCCGCGGACCGTCGGTCGGCGGGGCCCTTCGTACGTCGGCGCCGGGACGCGGCCCGCGTCACGCAGGCCGTTTCGACTGGATCTCAACCGGATACGGCCGACTCCGGGCGTCCCCGGAGCCGGCCGTATCCCGGGGTGACCGGGCTGCTGTCCCCTGCCGACCGGTCACGCACGCTGGGGCGCGGTCCCACGGCGCACCTGCAGTGCGCCACACGCTCCAGCGGAGCCACGCGTGGTTTCCTTCCAGAGCCGCCCCTGGCTGGCACGGACACCGGGACCAACGAAGCCGCGCCGGACCCGGTCACGCGCCGTACGGGTGAGAATCGGCCCGAACTGGGATACGCCGGGGGACCCCCGGCCCGCGGGGCGTCACGCCCGGCCGCGGCACAGCTCCAGCAGCGTCATGGCGAGGGAGGTGCCGGGCCTGCCGAGCGCGTCCCGGTACGAGGCGAGGATCTCCATCTCGCGGGAGAGGCTGATCCGGCGACCGCCGGAGGTGATCCGGGCCTCCTGGATGACCGCCGAGACGGCCATCCGCTCCTGGACGAGTCCGATGATCCGGTCGTCGAGGGTGTCGATGCGGGACCGCGCGTCGTCGATCAGCGTGGCTGCCTCTTCGGTGTGCGCACCGGTCTTCTCGGCCGTGGTCTTCGCCTGGGCGGTCTTCGCGGGGGCGGTGCTGGTCATGGTGGTGACTCCTCGTGGGGTGTGGTCCCCGAGGCCGACCGGTCCGTAACGCCAAGGCGCCCCGGGCCTTTCGGCCCGGGGCGCCTGGAACGTTGCTTGGGATCAAGCAGCACGACCATGGCAGCCGGCGGGCCGGATGCCATAGGTAAAGACGAAGGTCGTGTGCTGCTGCATGGAACTCAGTATGGCCCCGCTCCCGAGGGCGGGCCAACACGGGGCCCGGATGCTGAGACACCGGGTCCGGCCGGCCCCGGCGGAGTCCGCCCCGGCACCCCCGTACGGGCGGGACGACGGCGGACTCCGCAACCCCGGTAGAATCGACAAAACAGACCCCCCTTCACCGCCGGAAGGCCGCCCGTGCCAGCAGCACCCCCCGCCGCCCCCGACACCACCACCGACGTGGTTCTCGTTGTCGACTTCGGCGCGCAGTACGCCCAGCTCATCGCCCGACGCGTCCGTGAGGCCCGGGTCTACAGCGAGATCGTCCCGTCCACCATGCCGGTGGCCGAGATGCTGGCCAAGAACCCCCGGGCGATCATCCTGTCCGGCGGCCCCTCCTCGGTGTACGCGGAGGGCGCGCCCTCCCTCGACCGTGCGCTGTTCGAGGCCGGGGTCCCGGTCTTCGGCATGTGCTACGGCTTCCAGCTGATGGCCACCACGCTCGGCGGCACCGTCGACGACAACGGTGCCCGTGAGTACGGCCGTACCCCGCTCACCGTCTCCAAGACCGGCTCCACGCTCTTCGAGGGCACCCCCGCCGAGCAGTCGGTCTGGATGTCGCACGGCGACGCCTGCTCCGCCGCCCCCGAGGGCTTCACCGTCACCGCGTCCACGGACGTCGTGCCGGTCGCCGCCTTCGAGAACGACGAGAAGAAGCTCTACGGCGTCCAGTACCACCCCGAGGTCCTGCACTCCACGCACGGCCAGCAGGTCCTGGAGCACTTCCTCTACCGCGGCGCCGGCATCGAGCCGACCTGGACCACGACCAATGTGGTCGAGGAGCAGATCGCGCTGATCCGCGAGCAGGTCGGCACCAAGCGCGCCATCTGCGGTCTGTCCGGCGGGGTGGACTCCGCGGTCGCCGCGGCCCTCGTGCAGAAGGCCATCGGCTCCCAGCTGACCTGCGTGTACGTCGACCACGGTCTGATGCGCAAGGGTGAGAGCGAGCAGGTCGAGAAGGACTTCGTGGCCTCCACCGGAGTCCAGCTGAAGGTCGTCGACGCCGAGGAGCGCTTCCTGACCGCGCTGGCCGGGGTCTCCGACCCCGAGCAGAAGCGGAAGATCATCGGCCGCGAGTTCATCCGCGTCTTCGAGCAGGCCCAGGCCGAGATCCTCGCCGAGGGCGCCGCCGGCGGCGAGGAAGTCGCCTTCCTCGTCCAGGGCACGCTGTACCCGGACGTCGTCGAGTCCGGCGGCGGCACCGGCACCGCCAACATCAAGTCGCACCACAACGTGGGCGGCCTCCCCGAGGACATCGAGTTCCAGCTCGTCGAGCCGCTGCGCCAGCTGTTCAAGGACGAGGTCCGGATGGTCGGCCAGGAGCTCGGCCTGCCGGACGAGATCGTCCAGCGCCAGCCGTTCCCCGGCCCCGGCCTCGGCATCCGTATCGTCGGCGAGGTCACCAAGGAGCGGCTCGACCTGCTCCGCGAGGCCGACGCCATCGCCCGCGAGGAGCTGACCGCGGCCGGCCTGGACCGCGACATCTGGCAGTGCCCGGTGGCCCTGCTCGCCGACGTCCGCTCGGTCGGCGTCCAGGGCGACGGCCGCACCTACGGCCACCCGATCGTCCTGCGCCCGGTCTCCTCCGAGGACGCCATGACGGCCGACTGGTCGCGCCTGCCGTACGAGACGCTCGCCCGGATCTCGACCCGCATCACCAACGAGGTCGCCGACGTCAACCGCGTCGTGCTCGACGTGACGAGCAAGCCGCCGGGCACCATCGAGTGGGAGTGACCCCTCCCGCAAGGTCAATGCCGATGCCGTCGCTCATTCGTTTGGGCGGCGGCATCGTCGTATGGGCTGGGCAGGCCGGCTTCTTGTCTTCATGAGTCCGCAGACCAGGTTTCACATGCGGACCACGTGGCTTCTGGAGAACGGCCTGCAGGCGCATCTGCCTGCGGGGCCGGACGTCGACCTCACCAAGGACTGCGGCCGCCGGGCGTAGAAACAGGCGGGCAGCCTTCCCGACACCCTGGCCACTTGCGGCAACCGGCGGTAACTTCCGGTCCCGTGCGCCCGCGCACGTACGCCCTGGGAGCCCCGAGGAGCCGCCATGTCCGAGCCCACGCCCATACCCGTGGACCAGCTCCACTTCGCGATGCCGCCCGTCCACGAATCCGTGGCCGACGAGCGCGCGTACCGCAAGGAACGACTGGCCGGGGCGCTCCGGCTGTTCGGGGAGTACGGGTACGAGGACGGCGTCTCCGGCCACATCACCGCACGGGACCCGGAGTTCACCGACTGCTTCTGGGTCAACCCCTTCGGGGCCCCGTTCGACGGGCTCACGGCGGACGAGCTGATCCTGGTCAACGGCGAGGGGCAGGTCGTCGAGGGGCGCCACCACGTCAATCAGGCCGCCTTCGCCGTCCACGCGCAGGTGCACCGCGCCCGCCCGGACGTCGTCGCCGTCGCGCACACCCACTCCGTGCACGGGCGGGCCCTGTCCGCGCTCGGCGAGCTCATCGAGCCGATCACCCAGGAATCCTGTGCCTTCTACGAGGACGCAGTCCTGTACGACGCGTACACCGGGGTCGTCGTGGACGAGGACGAGGGGCGCCGGATCGCCGCCGCGCTCGGCGGGCACAAGGCGATCGTGCTGCGCAACCACGGGCTGCTGACCGTCGGCGACTCGGTGGACGCGGCCGCCTGGTGGTTCATCGCGCTGGAGCGCTCCTGCCAGGTGCAACTGGCCGCGCGGGCCGCCGGGAAACCGGTGCTGATCGAGCACCGGGACGCGGTCGCCACCCGTGACCAGCTGGGCAGCGACCTGGTGGCATGGATCAACTACCAGCCCCTGTGGCGCCGGATCAGTCGCACATTCTGACGATACGCGCCGACGGACCGCCCCGATGCGGTCCGCGGCCCTGTCGTACGGCACAATTCGCTGCAATAGCAGCCGAGTTGGCTGTACCGGGGCTTGAAAGGGCGGCGTTCTCAGTGGCGTTGGACGAGGCGAGGGCGAGCAGCACGCACGGGGGCGGCTGCACGTGCGGCGACTGCCCGCACGGGGCACGCGAGGGCCACCGGCGCGCGGTGGCCGCGTTCCTGGCCAAGCGGGACGAACTCGCCGCGGGCCAGGGGCTGCCGCCCGGCGTGGCGCAGTCCGCCTCCGCGACCCGCCAGTGGGTCTCGGACGAGCTGACCCAGTCCGCCAGGACCGTCGCCGAACGGGGCCGGGAGGCGGGCGACGCCTGGCTGTACCGGGTGTGGCGGCGCACCCTGATCGTGGTGTGGGGAAGCGTCGCGCTGCTGGTCATCGGCGAGTCCGCCACCGCCATCGGCGCGGGCTGGACCAACGCCCGTACAGCGGGGCTGGTCGCCGGACTCGTCACCGCCGGCCTGCTGACCGGCGCCGCCCATGTCCACCGGGCCCGCGGCGGCCTCCTCGCCCCGCTGATCGGCGAGGACAACCGGCTCTCCACCTCCCGGGCGGTCGCCGTCTCCTGGGTGCTGCTCGCCGTCTTCTCCGTACTCGTCCTGGCGCTCCAGCTGGCGGGCGCCTCCGGTCACGCCGAGCGCGACGCGCTGATCGAGGGGCTGGACCTGGCCCGGGGCGCCGGGGTGGTGACCGTGCTCGCGCTGGTGTGCGCCGTCGCCGTCGTCGTACGCCGGGTCGTGACCGTACGCTCCCTGTCCGGGCGGATCCAGAAGCTGCGGGCCGACCGGCCGCGCGCCGCCGATCTGCTCACCGACGACTCCGGGCGGGGCAGCTTCACGGATGTGCAGTACGTGCTGGTGAGCACCGTCGCCGTACTGTTCGCCGCGGTCCGCCTGGCCCGCCGGCCCGAGCAGCTGCCGGACCTGCCCTGGGGCCTGGCGCTGCTGGTCACCGTCTCGGCGCTCGCCTACTTCGCCGGGAAGTACGCGGAGGGCGGGCGTCCGGTGATCCTCTCGGTGGTCCGGGCCCGCGAGGCCGGGGACCTGGACGCGCCGGTCCGTACCGGCGACGACATCGAGATCCGGGGCGCGGGCTTCGTGCCGCCCGGCGCCGGGACACCGGACCGGCTGGCCCGCATGGTCGTCCGGATCGGCCGGGTCCATGTGCATGTGCCGCTGATCCCGGTCACCGGCGGCTTCGCCAACCCGACGGACGGCGTCCTGACCGTGCCGGTACCGGTGGAGGTCGAGCCGGGACTGGTGGAGGTGCAGGTCGTGACCGCCGCCGGAGTGGAGACGAACCGGGTCGAGATCGACGTGACGGACTGACTGCCGGGGCCCGGGACCACCCGGGGGAACGGCGGGTACCGGGCCGGACGACCCGCCGGGTGAGCAGCGTGTTCCCCGCGTACGTATGGTCTGGTGACGGGTCTACGGAAGGTGGGACAGCCACATGCAGGGATACGGCACGAACGTACGCGGTCTGGGCGAGTCGAGAGGGCTCAAGGACGTGGCGCGGGAGCACGCCCTGCTGCCCCTGCGGATCTTCCTCGGCGTCACCTTCATCTACGCCGGGCTCGACAAGCTGACGGACAGTGCCTTCTTCCGGGCGAGCGGCCCCGGCTCCATCGGCGAGACCATGCACGCGGTACGCGACTCGTCCGCGATCCCGGCCCTCGTCGACCTCGCGCTGAAGAGCCCCGGAGCCTTCGGGTACGCCATCGCCATCGGTGAGCTCGCCGTCGGCCTCGGCACCTTCTTCGGGCTGTGGGCACGGCTCGCCGCGCTCGGCGGTGCGCTGATCTCGCTGAGCCTGTGGCTGACCGTGAGCTGGCAGGTCACGCCGTACTACTTCGGCAACGACCTGGCCTACCTCATGGCCTGGCTGCCGCTGGTGCTCGGCGGGGGCGCGGCGTTCTCCGTGGACGCCCTTCTCGCGTCACGACGGCGACGGATCAGGTAGTTCACCCAGGTCGCGGTGGCGGCCAGCCAGAGGCCGCCGAAGAACAGCGAGAAGAAGAAGACCCACGGGGCGTCCCAGGCGCCCGCGGCGTCCGCCGCGTATCCCGCCGCCAGCGCGAGCATGACCACGCCCGCCACCGCCCGTCCGGGACGGATCTCATGACGCAGCACGGGTGACCTCCACCTGTCCGATGCCGACTTCGAGAGTGAGCTCGACCGTTCCGGCCGGTTTGCTGCCCGGGGGCGGCGGAAGCGTCCGATGTTCCCGCTGCGCGGGGTTGATGTCCACATCGCGCGGCTGCCCGGCCGAGGCGTCGCCCGGACTGCTGACCGGCAGCGTGATGTCGCCGACGCCCGCCCGCGCGTCCACCTTCACGGTCACGTCCTTCGGTACGACGACGACGGCGCGGCCCGCCCCGACGTTCACCTCCGTCGCGACGGTGTCGCCCCGCGGGACCGCGATCCCGGTGAGGTCCAGCCGTGCCACCCCCGTGCCCAGCCGGTAGTGCGGCTGGACCGCCGCCACCGAGGTGGGCCGCCACCCCTCGCGCACCCACTGGGTGGTGATGTTCTTGGGCAGCGCGGACGCGCCCGCCAGCAGGGCGGCCGTGATCATCGCCAGCATGACCGTGCCGAACCCCGTCCGGCCCAGGAACGAGCTGACTAGCATCCCGAGCCCGAACACCGCGAGCGCACCGGCCAGGCCGAACTGCAGACTCGTACCGAACGGCTGGGACTCCCAGCTCAGCCCCGTGCCCAGACCTCCCGCGATCAGCGCGAACAGGAACACCAGGCCGCCGATCGAGGTCGGGCCCCTGGTCCCGGGCTCCCGCCGGGGCGCGCGGAACGGATCGTCCTGCGCGGCGCCCGCGGGGCGTGCCGCACGGGCCGGGAGCGTCGCGTCGGCCGGACCCCACAGATAGCCGGCGGCCACCGGCCCCGATGTGCCGTCCTTGATGATCGGGTCCCGCCACCACGACGGGCTGCCCGGCGACGGCGGCGCCTTCACCTCGGGGGGCGCGTCCGCCACCGCCTGCGCGGTCGCCGGATGCAGCGGGTCCTCGGGCGCCGCGGTCCTGCGGTGCTGCGTCCATACGGCGAAGCCGACGACCGCGAGCGACAGCATCGCGGAGAACGCCAGCGTGCCCCCGTTGCCCAGCATGGAGAGGAAGAGACCGCAGCCGATCAGCGCGAGCAGCACCGCGATCAGCGAGGCCCCCTCCACCCGGCCGGACAGCAGCCTGCGCGCCTCGTTCTCCTCCTCGCCGTCCACGGGGACCAGCAGCCAGGCGAAGCCGTAGAAGATCAGCCCGATGCCGCCGGTCACGGACAGCACACCGAGCACGATCCGGAAGATCACCGGATCGACGTCGCAGTACCGGCCGAGCCCGCCGCACACCCCGGCCACGACCTTGTGCTGCGGGCTGCGCCGCAGCAGAGGCGCCGGTTCGGGGGGCGGAGCGACACCGGGGGAGGCGTCCTGGGGAACGGTCATGGCTCCATGGTGACGGGCCGCGAGCCCGTCCGGGACCCGCGGCGACCCTGGCCGATCCCTGATATTGGCCGGCCGGGCCCCTGAGGCCCGGCCTCGATCCGCCGGACAGGCCCTCGTCCCCCGGGCCCGTGCTCTCAGGGACGATTAGGGGGCCGACCCTGATGCCGCCACCCGCACGGACATGTGACGATCGGGGCATGTCAGCCGCCACGACCCGAGCCACCAGCTCCCGCAACGCAGAACCGGAGGAGCCACCGCTGCGCAAGCTGTACCGCAGTGCCGACGGACGGCTGCTGGGCGGCGTCGCTCGCGGTCTGGCCGGGCATCTCGGACTGCCCGTCGTCTGGGTGCGGTTCGTCTTCCTCGGCCTGTTCTTCGCGGACGGCCTCGGCGCGCTGCTCTACGCCGTGTTCTGGATCGTCGTCCCGCTCGGCGTCGGCGGCGTCGAGGCACCGCGCTCGGTCTTCGAGACCGCCCCGGACGGCGGGCGCCGGCTCCGCAAGCCCGACAAGGGCCAGATCTTCGCCCTGATCGCGCTGGTCTTCGGCGCCATGATCTTCGTCGGCAACGTCGACATGGGCAGCGGGGCCAACCGCTACATCTGGCCCACGCTGCTGATCGGCGCCGGTTCCGTACTGGTGTGGCGGCAGGCCGACAACGCCCGGCGCGCCCGCTGGATGGAGGTCGGCAGCCGGCGCAGCGTCCTGCATCTGGCCCGGGGGCTCGCCGGGGTCGCCCTGGTCGGCCTGGGCCTGGCCGTCTTCATGGTGGTACGTGGCTCCGCGGCCCAGCTCGGCAACGTCCTGACCGCGGCCATCGCCGTCCTCACCGGCATCGCGCTGCTGGCCGGCCCCTATCTCGTCCGCATGACCCAGGACCTCTCCGAGGAACGCACGATGCGCATCCGGGCGCAGGAGCGTGCCGAGGTGGCCGCCCATGTCCACGACTCGGTGCTGCACACCCTCACCCTGATCCAGCGCAACGCGGAGGACCCGGGCGAGGTCCGCAGGCTCGCCCGCGCCCAGGAACGGGAGCTGCGCAACTGGCTGTACAACCCCGAGGGCACCGGCAAGGACGAGGACGACGAACCCGAGACCCTCGCCGAAGCGGTCAAGCGCGCCGCCGCCGAGGTCGAGGACAAGCACGGCGTCCCGCTGGAGGTCGTCGTCGTCGGCGACTGCCCGCTGGACGAGAAGCTGACCGCGCAGATGCAGGCCGCACGCGAAGCGATGGTGAACGCCGCCAAGTACGGTGGCGAGGGCGGCGCCGTGCAGGTCTACGCGGAGGTCGAGGGCCGCACGGTCTTCGTCTCGGTGCGCGACCGGGGGCCGGGTTTCGACCTGGACTCCGTACCGGGGGACAGAATGGGCGTACGAGAATCAATCATCGGCCGGATGCAGCGCAACGGCGGCACGGCGCGGCTGCGTCCGGTGCCCGGCGGGGGCACGGAAGTCGAGCTGGAGATGGAGAGGGCGAGCGATGACCAAGACCACTGAGGCGGCGGCCGGGGGCCCGGAGCGCCGGGTACGGGTCGTGCTCGTCGACGACCACCGGATGTTCCGCACCGGCGTCCAGGCCGAGATCGGCCGCACCGAGGAGACCGGCGTCGAGGTGGTCGGCGAGGCCGCCGACGTCGACCAGGCGGTCGACGTCATCACGGCGACCCGCCCCGAGGTCGTCCTCCTCGACGTCCACCTGCCCGGCGGCGGCGGCGTCGAGGTGCTGCGCCGCTGCGCCCCGCTGATGGGGGCCGTCGAGAACCCGGTGCGGTTCCTGGCGCTGTCCGTGTCGGACGCCGCCGAGGACGTCATCGGCGTCATCCGCGGCGGTGCCCGCGGCTATGTCACCAAGACCATCACCGGCACCGACCTGGTCGACTCGGTCTTCCGGGTCCAGGACGGCGACGCGGTGTTCTCGCCCCGGTTGGCCGGCTTCGTCCTCGACGCCTTCGCCTCCACGGACGCGCCGCCGGTCGACGAGGACCTGGACCGCCTCACTCAGCGCGAGCGCGAGGTGCTGCGGCTGATCGCCCGCGGCTACGCGTACAAGGAGATCGCCAAGCAGCTGTTCATCTCGGTGAAGACGGTCGAGTCCCATGTCTCGGCGGTGCTGCGCAAGCTCCAGCTGTCCAACCGCCACGAGCTGACCCGGTGGGCCACGGCGCGACGGCTGGTCTGAGCCCGCCGACGGGCTCGGCCTGCCTGCGGGTTCGGCCCGTCGGCGGGTTCGGCCTGCCTGCGGGCGGCGGGTGCGTCAGGCCGGGTCGAGCGAGATGTTCAGCTTCTCGTCGACCCTGCGGTAGCCGATGCCCGCGTAGATCCGCTCCACATCGGCGTCGCCCGGCTCCAGCCACACCACCCGGCAGCCGCGCTCGAAGGCGGTCGCGGTCAGATGGGCGGAGAGCGCGGCGCCGATGCCGCGGCGGCGGTAGGCGTCGGCGACGGCGAGACCGGCCAGTTCGGTCAGGCCGTCGACCGGGACGGAGCAGCCGCCCGCGCCCGCCGTTACGCCGTCGACCGTGGCGAGGGCCGCGACGCCGCCGCCCCGGGCCGCGGTGCGCAGCCATTCCGCCATGCCGTCCTCGGGCTCGCCGGTCTCGCCGTATCCGTGGTGCTGGACGAGCGCGGCGGCGGCGAACTCCGCTTCGGTGGCCGGTTCCGCGATCGCGAGGGAGTCCACCGGCTTCGGCGGCAGCAGGTCGCCCGGCGCGCAGGCCATGACCGGGGCCCGGTTCTCGACGGTGAACCCGGCGGCGAGCAGCGCGGGTTCGACCGCGGGCGCCGAGCCGGGCAGGAACTCCAGCCGGGGCAGCCGGTCGTGCTCGCGGAACGCCGCGACCAGCGCGTCGAGATCCTCGGCCGTCGGCTCGGCGTCCCGGTCGGGTATGGCGTAATTGGCGTACTTGCTCGACCAGTTGGGGTTGTATCGCACGGTGAAGGGTCCGACCCGGAGGTGGTCCGGGGAGCGCTGGGCGAGCGTACGGGCATGGTTCTGGACATCGGCGTCCATGGGCATGTGGGGTTGTCCTCCGGCCGGTTGGGCGACGGCGGGCCGGTCCGAGGGTGGTCCGGCCCGAAGGCGGTTGCTCCGATGGCGGGTTGCTCCGGATCGGAGACGGGAGCCTATGCCACCCGGGTGGCCCCGGCGAAGGGCATGTGGTCGACCGGCGCGATCCGGACCGGTGCTCCGGGGCGCGGAGCGTGGATCATCTGGCCGTTGCCGATGTAGAGCCCGACGTGGCTGATGCCGGAGTAGAAGAACAGCAGGTCGCCCGGGGCGAGTTCGGAGCGGGAGACGCGCCGGCCGGCGTTGATCTGGGTGTACGTGGTCCGCGGGAGCGAGACACCGGCGGAGCGCCAGGCGGCCTGGGTGAGCCCGGAGCAGTCGAACGAGGAGGGGCCCGTGGCGCCCCAGACGTACGGCTTGCCGAGGGCCCCGAACGCGAACGCGACGGCCTCGGCGGCGCGGGCGTTCGGCGCCCTGACGGAGCCACGCGCGGTGCTCCGGTCGGCACGGTCGGCGGAACGCGCGCCGTCGGCCGATCCGTGGTCGGAGTTCTCGTAGGCGGTGCGCTCGGGCGGGCTCAGCCGGTCGAGGAGCCGCTGCGCGTCGGCCAGCTTGGCCGTGATCGTCGCCTTGTGCTTCTTCAGTTCGGCCCGGCGGGCGGCCAGTGCGGCCAGCTCTCCCTTGGCCTGCGAGCGCAGTGTGGCGATCTGGGCGATCTGCCGCCGGACCTTGTTGAGCGCGGCGGCCTGGCGGTCGCCGATCCGGTCCACGTACGACGCCCGCTCCAGGTACTGGTCGGGGTCGGAGGAGAGCGCCAGCTGCACGGACGTGCCGAGGCCGCCGGTGCGGTACTGCGCGGCGGCGAACGAACCCAGCGCGTCGCGCGAGGCGTTGAGGCGCTCGGTCCTGCGGGCGGCCTCGTCGCGCAGGGTGTCGACGGTGTCCTCCGCGGCGGCGGCCTTCTCCTTCGCGCCGTTGTACTGCTCGGTGGCGACCTCCGCGTCGTGGTAAAGCCGGTCCACCTCGGCCTTGACCTGGGCGGGGGTGCGCTGCGGATCGGCGTGCGCCGGTCCGGGCAGTACCGCGGCAGTGGCGGCCCCGGCGAAGGCGAGGGTTGCCGCGGTGCGGGCAGCAGGGCCGGTGTACGGGCGCTGCTTGGGTTTTCGATGCGCTGCCACGAGGGCGTGCGTCCTTCCTGACGACTGCCCGCCGGGGGCTACCGGCGGGCCCGCCCGATCTCTCGGCGGGGCGACCGGTGCGCCGTCCGCGTACGGAGCGGCGGTGAAGTCGGTCACCTGATCAGGGACGCTAAACCCGGGGCACGGGCAGGAGTCGTAATGGCGCCCATTGTCCGAATTTGGCGTGGCAATGTCGTCCAGTGATCGGAAAAATTGCACCGGAGTCAGGCAATTGGTACAGGCGCGAGCGAAGTGGTCGGGAAGGTGTACCTGCCTGTCGAGTGGTGATATGGCCAGGGCTAGGCTGCGGCCTCATGGACGTACTCATTCATGTCTTCGTCGCCCTGCACATCATCGGTATCGCCTCCCTGCTGGGCGGCTTCCTGACCCAGATGAAGGCGATGGGCGCGGGCACGGCCCGGTTCGTCCCGGCGATGCTGCACGGTGCGCTGACCATGCTGGTCACCGGTGTCGCGCTGGTCGGGCTGAACGAGGCCGACGGCAACCACGTGAACAACATCAAGATCGGCGTCAAGCTGCTGGTCCTGGTCGTCGTCCTCGCGCTCGTCTACATCAAGCGGGACGACGAGAAGGCCGACAAGGGCGCCTTCGCGGCGGTGGGCGGGCTGACGATGCTCAACATCTTCATCGCCACGCTCTGGACCTGATCCCGCCGTGCGGCCCCGGCCCCCGGCCGTCCGACGACCGGGGGTGACGGTGCGAGCCGCTACGCCGGTCGCACGCTGCCGTAGATCGGCATGTAGTAGATCGACTCCTCGCGCACGTTCGCCCCGGGCTTCGGCGCGTGGATCATCATCCCGTCACCCTTGTAGATGCCGACGTGGCTGATGTCGTCGTAGAAGAAGACGAGGTCCCCCGGACGCAGATCCGCGGTGGCGACCCGGGTACCGATCTTGACCTGGTCCCACGTGGTCCGCGGGATGTCCACGCCCGCGGACTTCCACGCCGCCTGGGTGAGTCCGGAGCAGTCGTACGACGCCGGGCCCGTCGCGCCCCAGACGTACGGCTTGCCCAGCTGGGCCCTGGCGAAGGCGAGGACCTTCTCCGCCTTCGTGGTGGCGCTGCTGTCCGAGCCGGTCCCGGTGCCCGTCCCCGTACCGCCCCCCGACCCCTTCGCGGCCTCCTCGGCCTTGCGGTCGGCCTCGGCCTTCGCGGCGGCCTGCTGCTTCGCCAGCTCCTGCGCCTTGCGCCTGGCCTCCGCCTCCTTCTTGCGCTCGATCGCCGCGAGCCGCGCCTTCTCCTCGGCGGTCAGCTTCGACAGCAGCGTGCGCGCCTCGCCCAGCTTCTTCTGGACGTTCTGCTTGCTGGTGCGCAGTGTGGTCTGCGTCGTCGTCAGCGTCTCCAGGCTCCGCACCGCTTCGGCGCGCTTCTTCGACGCCTTGGCCTGCTGCGTGCGGAAGTCCGTGATCGCCTTCTGCTGCCGGCCGGTCATCCGGTCCATCAACTGGCTCTGGTCGAAGTACGACTGCGGGTCGTCGGCCAGGAAGAACGTGGCGCTCGGCGTGATGGAGCCGCTGCGGTACTGCGCGGCCGCGTAGGTGCCGAGCGTCCTGCGCGCGTCGTTGAGCTTGTCGGCGCGCTTCGCGACGTCGTTCAGCAGGGCGTCGACCTTGGCGCGCTGGGTGGCGGAGGCTTCCTTCGCCTGGTTGTACTGCTGGGTCGCGCTGCCCGCCTGTCGGTAGAGGTCGTCGACCTTCTTCTGGACGTCCTCGACGCCGGGCTTCGGATCCGGGGCGGCCATGGCGCTCTGCGTGGAGAGCAGGGTCACGGACGCCAGGGCCGCCGTGGTGAGCCCGACGGCCGGTGCGGTGGTGCGCACCCGGGTGCGCGGTTTGCGATGCGACGCCAAGGCCGGCATCTCCTTCCGTGGACCGCCTACCGGGTTAGCTGTCGGGTTCGGGCGGAACGGAAGGCTGCCCTACGGTCCGAGTGGGGGATAAGGACCGATTCACCCCGGTACTGCGTGTGGGTCCCCGGTTCCGAACTCCCGCGGGGGCAGCCCGGATTCGGCGGGGGCGCCCGCTCGGCGTGGTTCGCCTCAAGGGGGTACGGGCCGCCCGGTCGAGCACGCTAGCCAACCCGTGGTGCTGCTGTGAAGGTTGATGTTCGATATGCCCGATACATTTTCGTGACCTTGCCGGAGTGGGGCGCCGGCGGCCGGATTCCCTTACGGGGAGTGGGTGCCCGCTCTCTTTGTGTGCCGTCGGTCGTGTGCGGTTCGTCATGCGGCCGACGGGTGTCGGTGCGGCGGCCTAGACTCGACAAGCGATGAGCAGCCTCTTTGACGACAGCTTCCTGGCCGGCCTCCAGCACTCGGAGGAAGAGCCCCCGCCGCCCCCCGAGGACTCCGCACCCGAAGCGGTGCCGGAGGACCTCTTCGCGGGCGTGTTCGACGGGCCCCCGCCGCCCAGGGACGCCTACTACCGCGACGGCGCGCACCGCCCCGTCATCGACTCCGCGGCGCTCCTCGACGGGCTGAACACCGAGCAGCGCGCCGCCGTCGTCCACGCGGGATCCCCGCTGCTCATCGTCGCCGGGGCCGGCTCGGGCAAGACCCGGGTGCTGACCCACCGGATCGCCCACCTCCTCGCCGAGCGCGGGGTGCACCCCGGCCAGATCCTGGCGATCACCTTCACCAACAAGGCCGCGGGCGAGATGAAGGAGCGCGTCGAGCAGCTCGTCGGGCCGCGCGCCAACGCCATGTGGGTCATGACCTTCCACAGTGCGTGCGTACGCATCCTGCGCCGCGAGTCCAAGCGGCTCGGTTTCACCTCGTCGTTCTCGATCTACGACGCCGCCGACTCCAAGCGGCTGATGGCCCTGGTCTGCCGCGATCTCGACCTCGACCCGAAGCGCTTCCCGCCGAAGTCGTTCACGGCCAAGGTCTCCAACCTGAAGAACGAGCTGATCGACGAGGAGACCTTCGCCGGCCAGGCCGCGGACGGCTTCGAGAAGACGCTCGCCCAGGCCTACGCGATGTACCAGTCCCGGCTGCGCGAGGCCAACGCGCTGGACTTCGACGACATCATCATGACGACGGTCCACCTGCTCCAGGCGTTCCCGGACGTCGCCGAGCACTACCGCCGCCGCTTCCGGCACGTCCTGGTCGACGAGTACCAGGACACCAACCACGCCCAGTACACCCTCGTACGCGAGCTGGTCGGCCCGGCGGGCGAGGTCGACGCCCCGGCCGAGCTGTGCGTCGTGGGTGACGCGGACCAGTCGATCTACGCCTTCCGCGGCGCGACCATCCGCAACATCCTCCAGTTCGAGGAGGACTACCCGAACGCGACGACGATCCTCCTGGAGCAGAACTACCGCTCCACGCAGACGATCCTGTCCGCCGCCAACGCGGTCATCGAGCGCAACGAGAGCCGCCGCCCCAAGAACCTCTGGACGAACGCCGGTACCGGCGCCCGGATCACCGGCTACGTCGCCGACACCGAGCACGACGAGGCGCAGTTCGTCGCCGACGAGATCGACCGGCTGACCGACGCGGGCGACGCCAAGGCCGGCGACGTCGCGATCTTCTACCGTACGAACGCCCAGTCCCGTGTCTTCGAAGAGATCTTCATCCGCGTCGGCCTGCCCTACAAGGTCGTCGGCGGCGTGCGCTTCTACGAGCGCAAGGAGGTCCGGGACATCCTGGCCTACCTGCGCGTCCTCGCCAATCCGGAGGACACCGTCCCGCTGCGCCGCATCCTCAACGTGCCCAAGCGCGGCATCGGCGACCGGGCCGAGGCGATGATCGACGCGCTGTCCCTGCGCGAGAAGATCACCTTCCCGCAGGCGCTGCGCCGGGTCGACGAGGCGTACGGCATGGCGGCCCGGTCGGCCAACGCCGTCAAGCGGTTCAACACGCTGATGGAGGAGCTGCGCACGATCGTCGAGTCGGGCGCGGGCCCCGCGGTGGTCCTGGAGGCCGTCCTGGAGCGCACCGGCTACCTCGCCGAGCTGCAGGCCTCCACCGACCCGCAGGACGAGACCCGGATCGAGAACCTTCAGGAACTGGCCGCCGTGGCCCTCGAATTCGAGCAGGAGCGGGGAGCGGCCGGCGAGGAGGACGCGGGCACGGGCGCGGCCACGGCCGCGGGCACGGGCACGCTCGCCGAGTTCCTGGAGAAGGTCGCGCTCGTCGCCGACTCCGACCAGATCCCCGACGAGGACGAGGACGGCTCCGGTGTCATCACGCTGATGACGCTGCACACCGCGAAGGGCCTCGAATTCCCGGTCGTCTTCCTGACCGGCATGGAGGACGGCGTCTTCCCGCACATGCGGGCGCTGGGCCAGGTGAAGGAGCTGGAGGAGGAGCGGCGGCTCGCGTACGTCGGCATCACCCGGGCCCGCGAGCGGCTCTATCTGACCCGGGCCGCGATGCGCAGCGCGTGGGGACAGCCCTCGTACAACCCGCCGTCGCGGTTCCTGGAGGAGATCCCGGACCAGCACCTGGAGTGGAAGCGGACCGGGCCGATGGCGGCTCCGGCCGGACCGACCTCGGGGATCACGTCGTCGCTGTCCGCGTCGCGTGCGCGCTCCGGACCCTCGGGCTTCGCGACCCGGCGGACCTCGGACAAGCCGACGATCACGCTGACCGTCGGTGACCGGGTCACGCACGACCAGTTCGGGCTCGGCACGGTGACGGCGGTCGAGGGCGTCGGCGACCAGGCGAAGGCCACGGTCGACTTCGGCGACGAGCGGCCCAAGAAGCTGCTGCTGCGCTACGCGCCGGTCGAGAAGCTGTAGACGGAGTCGGCGGGCGGGGGTCGCGGCCCCCGCCCCGCTGGGCTCAGGTCGGGTTGACGCCGTGGCTGCGGAGCCAGGGCAGCGGGTCCACTGCCGGTCCGCCACCGGGCCGCACCTCGAAGTGCAGGTGCGGGCCGGTCGAGTTCCCGGTGTCGCCCGAGTACGCGATGACATCACCGGCCTTGACCGGGCCCGAGCGGATCTTGGTGCCACTGAGGTGGCAGTACCAGGTCTCGGTCCCGTCGGCCATGGTGACGATGGCCATGTTCCCGTAGGCGCTGTTCAGCTGGGTGCGCACGGTGCCGTCCGTCGCGGCCATCACGGGCGTGCCCTCCAGGACGGGGAAGTCGATGCCTGTGTGCACGGACATCCAGTTGACGCCCGCCTGACCGAAGTACGCGCTGAGGCCGTGCCGCTTGACCGGCATGACGTACTTGGGGCGCAGGGCCTCCTTGCGGGCGGCCTCCACCTCGCGCTTCTTCTTCTCGGCGGCCTGCCGCTCCCGCAGGTCGATGCGCTCCTGGGTACGGCTGGCGCGGTCGGCGAAGTTCTCGGCGTCGGCGCTGAGGTTGGCGAGCTGTGTGTCCAGCTTGTTGTTGGCCGCGACCGGCTTGACGGAGTCGGGGTCGGCCGCCGCCATCGTGGTGGTGTTGTCGTCCTTCTTGTCCTCGCCGCCCACTCCGCCGACGGAGGCCGCGGCGATTCCGGCCACGCTCATCACGCAGGCGGAGGGAATGGCGACGGTGAGGAGCGCGGAACGCTTCGCGGGGGAACGCCGCCGGCTGCGGCTGCCGCCGCCGTTGCGGGTGGCGGGGCGGCTGAGGGTGCGGCGCGAGCCGGGTGCGGCGTCTGCGGCGTCCGCGAGCCCTGTGACGCCCGCGTCATCTGCGTCGCCCGGGTCAACCGTGCTGTCCGTGCTGTCGTTGACATAGGGCTCGTAGGGGTCGTAGGAGCCCAGGTCGGCGTAGGACTCGTAGGTTCCGTGCGCCTCGTGTGCCGGGGGCGCTTCGTACGACACCTGTGCGGTTTCCGTGGTTTGCGCGATTTGCTGCTCGTGCTCGGGCGTGGCGCCGGTGTTCCAGGCGGTGGCGTCGTACGCGCCGCTGTCGTATGCGGCCGTTTCGCTCGTGGCCCACGGGTCGTTCGTGTGCCAGCCGCTGGTGTCCCACTGACCCGTGGTGTCCGGGGCGCCGCCCTGGGCCGGGATGCCGGCGAACGTGGCGGTGGCCGTGGTCGCTTCCGTGCCGTAGCCGGCGGGCGTCCAGGTGGCCGTGGTCTCGTACGTCGGCCCCGCCTCGTACTCCTGCTGGGGCTGCGCGGCGTACGGGGAGTAGGCGTCGTACGAGGTGGTCGAGTGTGCACCCGTGTCCCACTGCGTGGAGTCGTACTGGCCGCTGTATCCGGACTGCCCGGCGCCGTAGCCGCTGCCGTACGCGCCGTCGTGGCCGCCGGGGAGCGAGCCGAAGAGCGGATCGCTGTCGAAGTTGCCGGTCACTTCGCTGTCGTATCCGGCGTACCCGGCGTGGGGGTGCTGGTCGTTCACCAACTTCTCTCTCGCCTCGGCAGCAGGACCTGTGCTCTGGGTTCCGGCGGTGGGATCCCAGGGGGAGCAGTGGCCGCGACTGTACCCGGCGGTACGTGACGCCGACAATCTTCGGTGGGCATGGGCGACTCAGGAAACGGGCAATCGGCCGTCTTTCGACGGACTGTGCACACAGCCTTGGCTCTATGTTCGAAACGCGTTCTATTTGTGGGGTCTGTGCCGGCCCGTGCGGCTCATGCAGCCCCTGCGGTGCCTGCCGTGCCCGTGGTGCCTGCGGTTCCTGCGGTTCCGATGGCTTCGGTCGTTGGGTCGCGGGATTCCAGTGCCTGCCGGACCGCGGCGGCGACGGCCGGATGCACCGGCAGTGCGAGATGGCCGATCCCGGTGACGCGTACGTTCTGGGCGTCGAGGTCCGGATGGTCGATGCAGGCCGCCTCGGCCGGGACGATCACCCGGTCGAGCTCGCTCCAGAAGCTCACGAACCGGGTACGGCAGCCGGGCGCGGGCATGCGCAGCTCCTCGATCGGTGCGGACCCCGTACGCATCTGCCGCACGATGGGGTGAGCGCTCGCCAGCGGGGCGACGGCCGTTCCCCCGTGCGGTGTGCCGAGGGTGACCAGGGTGCGGACCCGCTGGTCACCCCCCAGTCGCTGTACGTAGTAGCGGGCGATCAGGCCGCCGAGGCTGTGTCCGACGATGTCGACCTCGTGGTGTCCGGTGCGTGCGCAGATCTCCTCGACATGCCGCCCGAGCAACTCGGCCGCCGTGCGGATGTCGCAGGTCAGCGGTGAGTAGTTGAGCGATTCCAGGTGACGTCGGCCGTGTCGGGCGAGGGAGCGGCGCAACAGCACGAAGACCGAACGGTTGTCGATGAAGCCGTGCAGAAGGACGACAGGGGGGTGCTCGTCGCCCTCGGCGGGGAGGGGGGAGGCTCCGGTCGGGGCGGTGGAGATGGCACCGGGGGGTGCGGTGGAGATGGCACTGGGGGGTGCGGTGTGCGGTCCGGCCGGGTGTGGCGTGGCCCGTCGCTCTCCCGTGATGCCGGTGGGATAGAGGAGCACGTGCCCGGCGAGAACGACCAGCTCCAGCGCGGTGGCCTTCAGTAGAGCGGTTGACAGGCGGACCGGGCACGGACACGGCCGGCCCAGCGTCAGGGGAAGGAAAGGCGGGACCCTCATGGCCGACCTCCTGCTTCGACGAGCGGGGGAGGCGGCTCCGTGGTTTCCGGCGCGCAGGCGGACCGGATGGGCCGGGCGGGCCGTACCACCGTGCCGCGCGGCTGACGGCGCGGTGGTACGGCGACCTCGTAGCGGCTCCCCTGGCGGCCGGTCCCGCACGGCAGGTCTGCCGCGTGATGCGGGAACGGCGCCCGGTGAACATGTCCCACGTGTGATTTCCCCCTCCCCGTCCACCGCGAAACGGCGGCTTGCGGGATGCTGTAGATAACGTTCGTTCACATCCCTGGCCCTTCAGGCACGGGAGACGCATGTGGAGGCAGTGATGGGTGTGACCGGTCCGATCCGTGTGGTGGTGGCGAAGCCGGGCCTGGACGGCCATGATCGCGGGGCCAAGGTGATCGCGAGGGCGTTGCGCGACGCGGGTATGGAGGTCATCTACACCGGGCTCCACCAGACGCCCGAGCAGATCGTGGACACCGCGATCCAGGAGGACGCCGACGCGATCGGCCTCTCGATCCTCTCCG
Organism: Streptomyces sp. NBC_01363; assembly: GCF_026340595.1. Classification (GTDB taxonomy): domain Bacteria; phylum Actinomycetota; class Actinomycetes; order Streptomycetales; family Streptomycetaceae; genus Streptomyces. The sequence goes on along the minus strand of NZ_JAPEPF010000001.1, from coordinate 695,375 downwards.
GTGCGCACAACACGCTCTTCGCCAAGGTGATCGAGCTGCTGAAGGAGCGCGAGGCGGAGGACATCAAGGTCTTCGGCGGCGGCATCATTCCGGAGGCGGACATCGCACCGCTGAAGGACCAGGGCGTCGCGGAGATCTTCACCCCGGGCGCCACGACGGCGTCGATCGTCGACTGGGTCAACGCGAACGTCCGCCACCCCGCCGAAGCCTGACCCTCCGGGCCCGCCCCGGTGCGGACCCGTCCCGGCCCGGACCCGTCCCGTCCCGGCCCGATCCGCTGCCGGTTTCGTCAGGCCGGGATCAGTTCCGAGTCCATCGCCGCGCGCAGCCGCAACGTGGAGACCAGCCGTTGGAAGGCCTCGGACCAGTAGCCGTTCGCGCCCGGTGAGGCGTCCTCCGGTTCGTCCGGGGTGGTGGTGAGGACCTCCAGGCGGTCCGCCTCGGCCGGGTTCAGGCAGCGTTCGGCGAGGCCCATCACGCCGCTGAAGCTCCAGGGGTAGCTGCCCGCGTCCCGGGCGATGTCCAGGGCGTCGACGACCGCGCGGCCCAGCGGTTCGGCCCAGGGCGTCGGGCAGACCCCCAGGATCTGGAAGGCCTCCGACAGCCCGTGCGCGGCGATGAAGTCGGCCACCCAGCCGGCCCGTTCGGCTGCGGGGAGTATGCCGAGGAGCTTCGACCGTTCGGCGAGCGACGCCGTACCGGGGCCGTTCGACGGAGAGGTGGAGGGGGCGCCGAGCAGTGCGCGGGCCCACTTGGGGTCCCGTTGCCGCACCGTTGCCCGGCACCATGCCGCGTGCAGTTCCTCGGCCCAGCCGTCCGCGACCGGAAGGCCGACGATCTCCTGCGCGGTGCGGCCACCGAACCGCGCCGGCCAGGTGGCGAGCGGCGTCGCCTCCACCAACTGGCCGAGCCACCAAGACCGTTCACCCCGCCCGGACGGCGGCACCGCCACCACTCCGTCGCGCTCCATCGAGGCGTCGCATTCGTGCGGCGCCTCCACGGCGACCGAGGCCTCGTCGCCGGTGAGGTCCGGGCTCACACAGGACAGCGCGCGGGACGCCATCCGGCCGGCGAGCGCCGACTCCGGCAGTGCGGACAGCAGTTCGGCGGCCGTCGAGCGGACATTGCGGCTGCGGTCGGAGAGGGCCTGTTCCAGGAAGGGCTCGTCCACCGCGGACAGTCCGGTGCGCAGCGAGTCGAGGAACATCAGCCGGTCCTCGGCCCGCTCAGTGGTCCAGGTGGTCGCGAGCAGGGCGAGCGCTCCGGCGCGATCGTGTGTCCGAACCGCCCCGAGCAGCGCGACCCGCTCGGCGAACAGGCCCTCCTCCCACAGCCGGGCGACCGCTTCCGGCTCCGTCGGGCCGGGCAGCGACGAGCCGCCTGGCGAGCCCCGCAACGCGAACTTCCACTCGGGGTTCAGCCCGGCCAGCCACAGCCCGCGCGGCCCGGCGAAGGCCAGGGCCTGCGGACGCAGGTCCGTACGGGCCCTGGCCGCGTCGAGCAGGGCCGGGAGCAGCACGGCCGGGGCCCGGAAGCCCTGCTGATTGGCGGTGGCCAGCCACTGCGGGATCAGCTCCGTGAGATCGGGAGCCGTACCGCGCCGGCCGCCCGAGCCGCCCGATGCCGACCGGTCCGCCAGCAGCTGGGCGAGTCTGCGCCGCGCGGCCGGGGGCAGCGGCGGTCGCGGGTCGGCGGGCGCCGGCTCGGGCCGGGCGGCGGGGCAGGCGGGCTGAAGTCCCGCCCTGCGCCGTACGGTGTGGAACGCCGCCGCGTCCAGCAGGCCGACGGGCCCGCCGTCTCCCCCCGCGGGGCGACGGTCGGTGCCGAGAAGCGCCGTGGTGACGAGCTCTTCCCACGGAGCGGGTGTGGTGGTGCCGGGCATGGGTCCCCCTTCGAATCCGACGTCAGATGAGCGGCACGGTCCCGGACGCCGCGTCGTCACCGGCTTCGGCTGACCAGGCCGCGAACGGGTCGAAGCCGCGGTGGCCGCACTCGCCGAAGACCGTGACCGGAGAGCCGCCGGAGAGCGCGACGAGCTTCCACAGACCGGGCCGGGACAGAGCCGGCGGGGCGACGGGCAGAGCCGCTTCGCCCGCCGCGTCCATCAGTTGCCAGCCGTCCCCGGACGGCACGGGCACGACCTCGCGCAGTGTCACCGGCCAGGCGTCCAGCCAGGGGTCCTCCCGCAGGGCGTGTCCGTACGCGCCGATCGCTGACGCTGCACTGTCACCCGGTGGAGGGGTACCGGCCGGCGACGGCACCCCGAACTGCCTGCCCAGCTCCGCCCGCAGCCGGCCCGCACCCGGATAGGGCGTGAGCTCGGCGTCGATCGTGACGCCCACCGGCAGTGCCAACCCGGGGGAGCGCCCGGCCGCCCCGAAGGAGAGCAGCAGCGCCGTGCGGCCCGTGTCCCTGCCGTGCAGCCAGATGCGGCGCGCGACGATCTTGCCGTCCGGGGTGTCGTACTGCGCGAGGACCAGCCAGTGGTCGCGGACCGGCGGGCCCTCGGCGGGGGCCGTCAGCCCCACCCGCGTGCGGACCGTGGCGGCCAGTGGTTCCGGCAGCCGGTCGATCCCCAGCCAGGCGCTGTCCAGCAGATGAAGCAGCGCACACTCCTCCAGCAGCCGCACCGGCCAGCCCGGACCGGACGCCGGGACGGAACCCAGCTCCCGCACCCTGGCGGCCAGTCCGGGCGCCTGGGCGTCGACCATGCGGGCCGCCGTCTCCTCCCAGAGCCCGTAGCCCGGCTGATCGGCTGCCGCCAGCCCCCCGCGCAGCAGATCGGCCAGCCGCTCCTCCAGCTCCTGCGCGCCGCCGGTGATCCGCTCGGCACGGCGCTCGGCCCGCCGCCGGGCGGCCTCCGGATCGGCCGGGCCCGCGGCCGGGGCGCCGTCCGCCGCGTGCTTCTCCGCCCTCTCCGCCTTCCCGGCCGACTGCTCGCGACGCCCCGCCAGCCACTCACCGGCCCAGTCCGGCACCTCGCCCGCGGGCAGGGCCGATTCGACCGACGCCCAGACCAGCAGCAGCCCCAGCGCGTGTTTGCACGGGAACTTCCGGCTGGGGCAACTGCACTTGTACGCGGGGCCGGTGATGTCGACCGCCGTCCGGTACGGCTTGCTCCCGCTCCCCTTGCACAGCCCCCACACCGCCCCCGAACCGTCGCACCCGCCGCCTGACCAGGGACCGGCCGAACCGAGCTTGCTCCCCGCCTTGCGTGACGCATCGTCCGGAGCGAGGGCCAGTACCTGCTCCACCGTCCAGCGCGCCACCGGACCGGCGGTGCGCAAGGGTTCTCCCCCGTGAGATAGCAGCATGGGAACGACGGTAGAGCGCACCACTGACAATCGCCCTGACCTGCTGATTCACCGTCACGCTGCGCGGGATCACGCCGCCCGCGGTCATGCCGATCGCCGTCGACGAGAACGGGGCCGACGTCTCCTGCTCGATCACACACAAGGGCAAGGTCATCAAGGAGGCGAAGGGCGAGGACACGCTCGCGGCGGGCGGCTGCGTGGTCTCGCCGGTGGCCGGCTGAACTGTCCGCACGTGGCCGGTGAATCGGCCCCGACCTGCGGTCCGGGCCGATTGTCAGTGCCATGGTGCACGGTGGGAACCACATCGGGTCGACCGATCCGGAGGGGGATCCATGACCGTGTCCGAAACCACTGCCGCCGTCGGCGTACAGGCTCTCCGACCGCATGCCGAGGACGCCTTCGCCCATGAGCTGAAGGCCCTCGCCGCGGCCGACGACCGCCCGCGGCCCGCCCGTTGGAAGCTTTCCCCGTGGGCCGTCGCCACCTACCTGCTCGGTGGTGCCCTGCCGGACGGCACCGTGATCACACCGAAGTACGTGGGCCCGCGCCGTCTCGTCGAAGTCGCCGTGACCACGCTCGCCACCGATCGGGCCCTGTTGCTCCTCGGCGTCCCGGGCACCGCCAAGACCTGGGTCTCGGAGCACCTCGCCGCCGCCGTCAGCGGCGACTCGACGCTGCTCGTCCAGGGCACGGCGGGCACCCCGGAGGAGGCCGTCCGCTACGGGTGGAACTACGCGCAGCTGCTCGCGCACGGGCCCAGCCGCGACGCCCTGGTGCCCAGCCCGCTCATGCGCGCCATGTCCGACGGCATGACCGCGCGGATCGAGGAACTCACCCGTATCCCCGCCGATGTGCAGGACTCGCTCATCACGATCCTGTCGGAGAAGACGCTCCCCGTCCCCGAACTGGGACAGGAGGTCCAGGCGGTCCGCGGATTCAATGTCATCGCCACCGCCAACGACCGCGACCGCGGGGTCAACGAGCTGTCCAGCGCGTTGCGCCGACGGTTCAACACCGTCGTGCTCCCGCTGCCGGCCACGCCCGAGGCCGAGGTCGACATCGTCTCCCGGCGCGTCGACCAGATCGGTCGCTCGCTCGACCTCCCGGCCGCACCGGACGGCACGGCCGAGATCCGCCGCGTCGTCACCGTCTTCAGGGAACTGCGCGACGGAGTCACCGCCGACGGCCGCACCAAGCTCAAGTCCCCCTCGGGGACGCTGTCGACGGCCGAGGCGATCTCCGTCGTCACCAACGGCCTGGCCCTCGCCGCCCACTTCGGTGACGGGGTGCTGCGCCCCGGCGACGTGGCGGCGGGCATCCTCGGCGCGGTCGTCCGCGACCCCGCGGCCGACCGCGTGGTCTGGCAGGAGTATCTGGAGACGGTGGTCCGGGAGCGGGACGGGTGGAAGGACTTCTACCGCGCCTGCCGCGAGGTATCCGCATGACCCGGGCCGAACGTCCTGCGGGACCGCTGCTGCTGGGGGTGCGGCACCACGGACCGGGCTCGGCCCGCGCCGTCCGCGCGGCGCTGGATGCCGCCCGCCCGCGGGCCGTGCTCGTCGAAGGGCCCCCGGAGGCCGACGCACTGCTGCCGCTGGCCGCCGACGAGCGGATGCGGCCACCGGTCGCGCTGCTCGCCCATGCCGTCGACGACCCGGGGCAGGCGGCGTTCTGGCCGCTGGCGGCGTTCTCGCCCGAGTGGGTCGCGATCCGCTGGGCCCTCGAGCGCGGCGTTCCGGTCCGGTTCATCGACCTGCCCGCGGCGAATTCCCTGGCCATGACGCAGGCCGCGGAACGCGAAGCGGGCGACGGCGGGGGCAGCGAAGGAGGCGCGGAAGGCGGAGGAGCGGACACCGGGGCGAAGGGGGAGGGCGCGCCCGATACGGGTGGCTCGGCCGCGCGGGGCCCGATCGACCCCATCGGCGTGCTCGCCGAGGCGGCGGGCTACGACGACCCGGAGCGCTGGTGGGAGGACGTCGTCGAGCACCGCACCCGGGACGGCGAAGCCGTCGACCCGCGGGAGCCGTTCACCGCGCTCGCCGAGGCGATGACCGCCCTGCGCGAGGTGTACGGCGACGGCGGCCACCCCCGTGACGCCGTCCGGGAGGCCCATATGCGCATTCAACTGCGCAAGGCCGGAAAGGAGTTCGGTGACGACATCGCGGTCGTCTGCGGTGCCTGGCACGTACCCGCGCTCGGTACGAGGACCACACTCGCCGCCGACCGCGCCCTGCTCAAGGGACTGCCCAAGGTCAAGGCCGAGCTGACCTGGGTGCCCTGGTCGCACCGGCGGCTCGCCCGGCACAGCGGTTACGGGGCGGGCATCGACTCGCCCGGCTGGTACGGACACCTCTTCGACGCCCCGGACCGCCCGATCGAGCGATGGATGACGAAGGTCGCCGGACTCATGCGCGACGAGGACCGGTTCGTGTCGTCCGCGCATGTCATCGAGGCCGTCCGGCTCGCCGACAGCCTCGCCGCCATGCGTGGTCGCCCGCTCGCCGGACTGGGCGAGACGACCGACGCGATCCGGGCCGTGATGTGCGAGGGCTCCGACGTGCCGCTCGCGCTCGTACAGGACCGGCTGATCGTCGGCGAGACCCTCGGCCGAGTGCCGGACACCGCCCCCGCCGTGCCCCTCCAGCGCGACCTCACCCGCCAACAGCGCACGCTCCGGCTCAAACCGGAGGCGCTGGAGCGGGAGTTGGAGCTCGACCTGCGCAAGGACAACGACGCGGCCCGCAGCCGACTGCTCCACCGGCTGCGCGTCCTCGCCGTCGGCTGGGGCAAGCCCGCCGAAGGCCGGGCGAGCACCGGCACCTTCCGGGAGAGCTGGCGGCTGCGCTGGGAACCCGAGCTGTACGTACAGGTCGCGGAGGCCGGGACCTGGGGCACCACCGTGCTCTCCGCGGCGACCGCCAAGGCCAGGTCGCAGGCCGCTTCGGCGACCGCACTCGCCGAGGTCACGGCACTCGCCGAGCAGTGCCTCCTCGCGGAACTGCCCGACGCGCTCCCCGTCGTGATGCGGGCCCTCGCCGACCGCGCCGCGCTCGACGCCGATGTGGGCCATCTCGCCGACGCCCTGCCCGCCCTCGCCCGCACCCTGCGCTACGGCGACGTGCGGTCCACGGACACCGCGGCACTCGGCGAGGTCGCGGCCGGGCTCGCCGAACGGATCTGCGTCGGACTGCCACCCGCCTGCACCGGGCTCGACGCCGACGGCGCCGACGAACTGCGCGGCCGGATGGACGGGGTCCACGCCGCGATCGGGCTGCTCACCGGCGCCGCACAGGCCGACGCCGGCCCGGACGCGGACGGACTGCGCGAGCGCTGGACAGCCGTACTGCACAGGCTCGCCGCCCGGGACACGGTCGCGGGAGGCATCCGGGGACGCGCGACCCGCCTGCTGCTCGACGAAGGACGGCTCGCGGAGGACGACGCGGCACGGCTGATGGGCCTGGCCCTCTCGCCCGGCACACCCCCGGCCGACGCCGCGGCGTGGATCGAGGGGTTCGTCGGCGGAGCCGCCGGCGGCGGCATGCTGCTCGTCCACGACGAGCGCCTGCTCGGCCTGGTCGACGCCTGGCTCACCGGGGTGCCCGCCGACCTCTTCGCCGACGTGCTGCCGCTGCTGCGGCGCACCTTCTCGGCGTACGAAGCGGGCGTACGGCGGACCCTGGGCGAGCTCGTGGGACGAGGCCCGGCCGCCGGGGGACCGGTAGCCACCGGCGCCGGCACGGGATCCGGGACGACAACAGGTGGATTCGGCCCGGGGCTCGACGAGGCCCGTGCCGACGCGGTCGAGCCGGTGCTGCGCCTGCTGCTCGGACTGCACCACGATTCGGGCCCGGACGGCGACGGCCCTTCCGGGCAGGCCGGGAGAGCCACGGACGCCAAGGAACCGCTGGGGGCAACAGGATGACCACGACCACGACCACGATCACGGACACGGTCGGCACCACACCGCACCCGGCGCACACACCACCCCAGACCGACACCGCGTCCCCGGCGCACACCGGCCCGCCGTCCAGCCCGCCGTCCGGCCCGGCGAACGACGAGCGGCTGCGCCGGTGGCGGCTGGTCCTGGGCGCGGACAGCGCGGAGGGCACCGGCCGCACCCTCACCGGCCGCGACGCCGCGATGGACGGCGCGCTGACCGCGCTGTACGGCGACGGAGGCAGGCCCGGCAGCCGGGGCCGAAACAGCCGCTCGGCCGGACTCGGGGCCTCCGCCCCCTCGGTGGCCCGCTGGCTCGGCGACATCCGCACGTACTTCCCCAGCTCCGTCGTCCAGGTCATGCAGCGCGACGCGATCGACCGGCTCGGTCTCGCCGCACTGCTCCTCGAACCGGAGATGCTGGAGGCCGTCGAGGCCGACGTCCATCTCGTGGGCACGCTCCTCTCGCTCAACAAGGCCATGCCCGAGACGACGAAGGAGACCGCGAGAGCGGTCGTGCGCAAGGTCGTCGAGGATCTGGAGAAGCGGCTCGCCACCCGCACCCGGGCCACGCTCACCGGCGCGCTGGACCGTTCGGCGAAGATCAACCGGCCCCGTCACCACGACATCGACTGGGACCGCACCATCCGGGCCAACCTCAAGAACTACCTCCCCGAGTACGGCACCGTCGTCCCCGAACGGCTAATCGGCTACGGGCGGGCCGCCCGATCCGTGAAGAAGGACGTGATCCTCTGCATCGACCAGTCGGGGTCGATGGCCGCCTCCGTCGTCCACGCCTCCGTCTTCGGCGCCGTGCTCGCCTCCATGCAAACCCTGCGGACCAGGCTCGTCGTCTTCGACACGGCGGTGGTCGACCTCACCGACCAGCTCGACGACCCCGTGGACGTACTCTTCGGCACCCAACTCGGCGGCGGCACCGACATCAATCGCGCGCTCGCCCACTGCCAGTCGAGGATCACCCGCCCCGCCGACACCGTGGTCGTGCTCATCAGCGACCTCTACGAGGGCGGAATACGCAACGAGATGCTGAAGCGGGTCGCCGCGATGAAGGCCTCCGGCGTGCAGTTCGTGACGCTGCTCGCGCTGTCCGACGAGGGCACGCCCGCCTACGACCGCGACCACGCGGCGGCACTCGGGGCTCTGGGCGCACCGGCCTTCGCGTGCACCCCCGACCTCTTCCCGGAGGTGATGGCGGCGGCCATCGAGAAGCGGCCGCTTCCCGTACCGGACAAGGAGGCCGGCCGGTGACACGTTGCCGTTCCGCCCACCGCCGCACGGCCACCGGCGTGATCTGTGACCGTAATCACCGCTCAGGTGCGATCTGCGATTTAGGGTCCTGCGGAGCTCGGGGATAACCTGCGAGATGGACATGCCGCGTACCCCGGGTCACCGTGTGCGCCTTCCTAGTGACAGAGCAGTCACGTTGCCCCTCGCGGCACGCCCACGCAGAAAACGAACCGCGAGACCATTGATTAAGGGACGGACGCGCGTGGACCTGTTCGAGTACCAGGCGAGGGACCTCTTCGCCAAGCACGGTGTACCGGTGCTGGCCGGTGAAGTCATCGACACGCCTGAGGCAGCCCGCGAGGCGACCGAGCGGCTGGGCGGCAAGTCTGTCGTCAAGGCGCAGGTGAAGGTCGGCGGCCGCGGCAAGGCCGGCGGCGTCAAGCTGGCCGCCACCCCCGACGAGGCGGTCGCCCGCGCGACCGACATCCTCGGCATGGACATCAAGGGCCACACGGTCCACAAGGTGATGATCGCCGAGACCGCGCCGGAGATTCTTGAGGAGTACTACGTCTCGTACCTCCTCGACCGCACCAACCGCACCTTCCTGGCCATGGCCTCGGTGCAGGGCGGCATGGACATCGAGGAGGTCGCGGAGAAGACCCCCGAGGCCCTCGCGAAGGTCCCGGTCAACGCCGTCGACGGCGTCGACATCGAGAAGGCCCGCGAGATCGTCGCCCAGGCGAAGTTCCCGGCCGAGGTCGCAGAGAAGGTCGCCGAGGTCCTGGTGACGCTGTGGGACACCTTCGTCGCCGAGGACGCGCTCCTCGTCGAGGTGAACCCGCTCGCCAAGGTCGCCTCCGGCGACATCCTCGCGCTGGACGGCAAGGTGTCTCTCGACGAGAACGCCGACTTCCGTCAGCCCGAGCACGAGGCTCTCGAGGACAAGGCCGCAGCCAACCCGCTCGAGGCTGCCGCCAAGGCCAAGAACCTCAACTACGTCAAGCTGGACGGCGAGGTCGGCATCATCGGCAACGGCGCCGGTCTGGTCATGTCGACCCTGGACGTCGTCGCGTACGCCGGTGAGAACCACGGCAACGTGAAGCCCGCCAACTTCCTCGACATCGGTGGCGGCGCCTCCGCCGAGGTCATGGCGAACGGCCTGGAGATCATCCTCGGCGACCCGGACGTCAAGTCCGTCTTCGTCAACGTCTTCGGTGGCATCACCGCGTGCGACGAGGTCGCCAACGGCATCGTCCAGGCGCTCGCGCTGCTCAAGTCCAAGGGCGAGGAAGTCACCAAGCCGCTGGTCGTGCGCCTCGACGGCAACAACGCGGAGCTGGGTCGCAAGATCCTTTCCGACGCCAACCACCCGCTGGTTCAGCGCGTGGACACCATGGACGGCGCGGCCGACAAGGCCGCCGAGCTCGCCGCGGCTGCGAAGTAAGGGACGAGGGACTCCAACACCATGGCAATCTTCCTCACCAAGGACAGCAAGGTCATCGTCCAGGGGATGACCGGTGCCACCGGCATGAAGCACACCAAGCTCATGCTCGGTGACGGCACCAACGTCGTCGGCGGCGTGAACCCGCGCAAGGCCGGCACCTCCGTCGACTTCGACGGCACCGAGGTACCCGTCTTCGGCTCCGTCGCCGAGGCGATGGAGAAGACCGGCGCGAACGTGTCCGTCCTCTTCGTGCCGCCGGCCTTCGCGAAGGCCGCCGTCGTCGAGGCGATCGACGCCGAGATCCCCCTCGCGGTCGTCATCACCGAGGGCATCGCCGTCCACGACTCGGCCGCCTTCTGGGCGTACGCCGGTTCGAAGGGCAACAAGACCCGGATCATCGGCCCGAACTGCCCCGGCCTGATCACCCCCGGCCAGTCCAACGCCGGCATCATCCCGGGCGACATCACCAAGCCCGGCCGCATCGGTCTCGTGTCCAAGTCCGGCACGCTGACCTACCAGATGATGTACGAGCTCCGTGACATCGGCTTCTCGTCCGCCGTCGGCATCGGTGGCGACCCGGTCATCGGTACGACGCACATCGACGCCCTCGCGGCGTTCGAGGCCGACCCCGAGACCGACCTGATCGTGATGATCGGCGAGATCGGCGGCGACGCCGAGGAGCGTGCGGCCGACTTCATCAAGGCCAACGTCACCAAGCCGGTCGTCGGCTACGTCGCGGGCTTCACCGCCCCCGAGGGCAAGACCATGGGCCACGCCGGCGCCATCGTCTCCGGCTCCTCCGGCACCGCCCAGGCGAAGAAGGAGGCCCTCGAGGCCGCCGGCGTCAAGGTCGGCAAGACGCCGACCGAGACCGCCAAGCTGGCCCGCGAGATCCTCGGCGCCTGATCGCTCCACCGCGCCGGAGCAGCACCGCAGTATCGCGTCACCGCACAGACGGCGCGGGTCCGTACCCGATCAGGGGTACGGACCCGCGCCGTTTCTGCATTTCGCCGTCGCGTCCGTGCGGAACGGCGGGCCCGTTCGTTCAGCCGGCCTCGGGGGTCAGCCGTGCCGGACCCCGTACGAGCTCGCCGTGGAGCTGCTTCTGCAGCTTCAGGTCCTGCGGCGTCAGCTTCTGCGGACCACCTCGCGGAGGTACCCCGCCGACCTGCTGGGCGGGTGACTCCGGCGTTTCGTACCGGGTCGGGGCCGTCGCCAGCGTGAACAGCGTCAGGCCGATGATCAGCACCGTGAAGGAGACGGCCGCCCGGGTCCACAGCTGGGCCTTGCGCTCGCTGTCCGTGCGGATCACGAGGGGCGAGGGGAGCGATTCGGCGCGCTGGGCCGACGCGAGCGTGCCGAGCCGCTCGTTCAGGAGCGCCGACTGCTCGGTGGGCGTCGAGGGCTCCGCCAGCTCGGGCAGCCGCTCGGCGACCGCGGCGCGGGCGTTCGTCAACCGGCCCGCCGCCGCCGGGGTGCTCGCCTCCGTCTCCGCCGCCGTCTCCGGCAGATCCAGGCCGACGCCGTCGTAGAGCAGCAGGGTGCGGCGGTAGGAGGGCGGCAGTTCGAGCAGCGCGTCGAGCAGGGCGCGCGCACCCGGTTCGGCCGGCGGCGGGTCGAGCCGGCGATGGGCGCGGCGCAGGCGGTGCCACGGCGACATGGCGTACTCGTACGCGGCGGCCCGCACCCAGCCCACCGGGTCCCGGTCCACCGCGACCTCCGGCCAGCGCTCCCAGGCCAGCGCGTAGGCCCGCGCCACGGACTCCCGGGAGAGGCTCCGGCGCCCGGTCAGCAGAAACGTCTGGCGGAAGAGGCCGGCGGCGGAGTGTTGGTACAGGGCATCGAATGCCTCGGCGGGGGAGAGCCCGGCGGCTTCGGCCCCCGGGCCCGATTCGGGCATCGCGGATACGCCATTGGAGGCGGGGGCAGCCGATGCCATCGGTGCGCCATGGGTGGCGGACGCGCCGGAGGCGTCGGGCGGATCGGGGGTGGTGCCGGGCTCGGTCGGGGCCATGGCGGTGCTCCCGGTGGCTTCGACGGGGGCCGGCGGACGCGATGGCGGTTTCGTGGACGTCACCGGCTTGGACAGCCTCGCGACCGACGTCGGTGCCGTCGGGCGGGCCGCACGTTTGACGGCGGCCTTCGGCCGGGTGTTCGGAGCGGCCGGTTTGGTCCGGGCGCTCGGTGGCGTGGCCTGAGGGTTCGTCCGGCCACCGTTGATCAGCCTGGCGTATGCCTCGCGTTTCCGCCCCCGGGGCGTGGTGCGGCCGGTCTCCCAGGACCGGACCGTCGCACGGGTGACGCCCACGGCCGTCGCGACCTGCTCTTCACTCAGTGACTTCGCCTCACGCAGTCTGCGCCGCTCCTTGGGGGCGGGGAGCGGGTGAGCAGAGGCCGTGTCGGTCGAACCCTGCGTCATGAAGGACCCCCCGTGGAGCTGCACCGGGTAGAAAAGTACATAAATGTATATTGAGCGACACAACGGTCATTCGCCCGTTACGCGGAATAAGCGCGTGTCGTTGGGAACATTGCCCTGTGACCCAAGTGACCGAAAACAGCCCGTCGTTGTCGGCAGAGCAGGGCCGGTCCGCCGTGCTGGCCTTCGCCCTTCTGCGTGGAGCGGTTGCGGCCGGGCTGGGACTGGGCTCGATCGCCGTCCTCGTCATGGCGCTGTGGATCAGCTCCCCGACGCCCGACAGCAGTCCCGGCGGTGCGCTGCATGCGGCGGCCGGGCTCTGGCTGCTCGCCCATGGCGCCGAGCTGATCAGAGCCGACACGCTCAGCGGGGTCCCCGCCCCGGTGGGCCTCGTTCCGCTGCTGCTCACCGTGGTCCCGGTGTGGCTGGTGCACCGTGCGGCGCGGGACGCCCTGGTGCCGGACGAAGGGCGTCCGGCACTTTCCGAGGTGGGCGCGTTCGTCATGGTCGTCGGTGGATATCTGCTGGTCGGGGCGGCTGTCGCGGGCTACGGGTGGGACGGTCCGCTGTCCGTGCACGCGCCGTCGCTGCTCTTCCCGTCGGCCGTCGTGGTGGCGGGTGCGGCGGCGGCAGGGGTCTGGACGGCGGCCGGGCGCCCGGTCGGGCCGCTGCCGTCCTGGGCGCCGGTGAGCCTGCACGAGGCGCTGGCGCACAGCCGGTTCCGGGAACGCGCGGGGACGGTGTGCCGGTCGGCGGCGGCCGGGGTGACGGTGCTGCTCGGCGGCGGGGCGCTGCTGGTCGCGGTGGCGCTGGTGTGGCATGCGCAGCCCGCCCAGCAGTCGTTCGTCCAGCTCTCGGGCACCTGGGCGGGCCGGGTCGCGGTGCTCCTGCTCGCGCTGGTGCTGGTGCCGAACGCGGCGGTATGGGGTGCGGCGTACGGACTCGGGCCGGGGTTCGCCCTCGGTACGGCGTCCACGGTCACCCCGCTCGCCTTCTCGGGGCGCCCGGCGCTGCCCGGCTTCCCGTTGCTGGCCGCGGTGCCCGCCGAAGGCCCGGGAACGGCCCTGAACTGGTCGGCCCTCGTGGTGCCGGTCGCGGCCGGGGTGACGATCGCCTGGTTCACGGTGCGGCGGGCCGCGCCCCCGCACGCCGCACGCGAGGAGGTGTGGAGCCTGCGGGAGACCGCGCTGGCGGCCGCCCTGGCGGCGGTGGGGTGCGGGGCCGGCATGGCGGTGCTCGCGACGGTGGCCGGGGGCCCCCTCGGTACCCGGGCGCTGGCGGAGTTCGGGCCGGTGTGGTGGTTCACGGGTGCGGCGGCCCTGGTGTGGACGGCGCTGATCGGTGTCCCCGGGGCGTTGGTGCTCCGGGCCTTGCGGCTGGGGGAGCGCGGCGGGGGCGCGTGGTGGCGGGTGGGCGCGGCGCCGGTGACGGCGGAGGGGGAGGAAGCGGCGTACGGGGCCGAGGCATCCGGCGTCGCGGCGCCGGGGAAGACCGCGGAGGCGGAGTCGGTGTCCGAATCCGGGGAGGCGTCGCCGGATTCGAGCGGTGGCGGTCGGCGGTGGTGGCGGCGCTCGGGACGCCGGGGCGGCGACGAGGCGGCCGGGCCGGTGCCGGGAGACGAGTGCGCGCCGCCGGCGGGCTCCCCGGAGAGCGCGCCCGTCGCGGCTTCCCTCGCGGTCGGCGCCGTGTCGGCGCCCGCGTCGCCCGCCGCCCGCACGCCCGCCCCGGACGAGGGCTTCGCGCCGTACGACTTCCTGCCGACCGGCCCCTGGCACGAGCGGACGGCCCGGCCGGAGGAGGCCGGGCCGTCCGGGACGGAAGACCCTAGTTCTTGACGCCGAAGAAGGGCTCCAGCGGCTTCGGCAGCTGGTCGTTGCAGGACAGCTGCCCGGCCTTGGTCAGGGCGTCGTTCACGCAGGTGTAGTAGTCGCGGTAGACGAGCTGCACCGTAAAGGTCGTCGCGACGATCGAGAGCGCGAGCAGCGCCGTCACCAGACCGCTGACCGCGGCCGTGGTCTGCTGCCTGCTGCTGCCCGGGGCCGCGGGGGTGCCGCGTACGGATCCGGGTGCCGGAGCGGAACCCGGCGCCCGGTCGGGACCGGATGCCCGAGCCGGGCCGGACACCTGGCCGGAGCCCGTGGCCGCCGTGGCGGACGCGCTCTTCGGCTTCGACCGGAGCGAGCTGATCGCCCAGTACACGGCGAGTGCGCCGAGCAGCAGGGCGATCTCCGGGAAGTCGAAGAGCGCGAAGAAGAAGGCCCACATGCCGGACAGCAGAGCGTAGCGCGCGCGGCGCTGGGCGGGGTCGGTCGGGTCCCAGCGCAGCCCGCCGGGGCTGCCCTCGGGCCCGCCCTGGCCGTTCGGCCCGCCCTGGCCTCCGGGGCGGCCGCCGAAGCCGCCGCTCTGGCGACCGGGCTGCCGGCTGCTCCACTGGCCGCCCCAGACCGGGCGGTCGTCGGAGGAGCCGCCCTCGGGGGATCCGTCGCCGTCGCCGTTGCCCTGGCCGTTCCCGTTTCCGGTGTTCGAGGGTCGGCGGGGCTGCCAGGGCTGGTCGGGCCGGTTCTCGGGCGGCGCGGCGAACGGGTTGTCGTCCCCCTGGCCGGAAGAGGAGGAGGAAGAGGAAGAGCCCGTGGGGGACTGGCGTTCCCGCATCAGCAGTGAGGTCCGCTCGGGCAGCGGATGGCGGAAGGCGGTGCGGCGGCGTCGGTCCGGCATGTGGTGAACGTCTTCCCCATCTCGTCATTTCCGCCCTGCGGACGGTTCGCTGTCCCCTGACGCTACCTCCCGGCCAGGAGGGGCCGAAAGCTGGGAGCGGGGCCCGAACGGCCGATATCCGTCAGCCGGACCCGCTCCTCCACCGCGGAGCCGGGCCGGCGGCCGCCCACCCCCGTCCCGTGGGGGTCCCCCGAGGTGCCGGTATCGTTGCTGACGGTCGGCTGGTTCGTAGAGTTCCCCGTATCGAGGGGCTCAGTTCTTTCGTACGACCATACAAATCAGCGTCGCTCAGCTTCACCACGCGAGAAAGGGCCCAGCCGTGGCCTCCCCGCCCCCCTCCACCGCCCCGGCACGCCTGGTCGTGCTGGTCTCCGGTTCGGGTACGAACCTTCAAGCCCTGCTCGACGCCATCGGTGACGACCCCGAGGGCTTCGGCGCACAGATCGTCGCGGTCGGCGCGGACCGCTCCGGCATCGTCGGCCTGGAACGGGCGGAGCGCGCCGGACTGCCGACCTTCGTGTGCAGGGTCAAGGACCATGCCACCCGTGAGGAATGGGACGCGGCACTCGCGGCCGAGACGGCCGGGTACCGCCCGGACCTCGTGGTGTCCGCGGGGTTCATGAAGATCGTGGGCAAGGAGTTCCTCGCCCGGTTCGGCGGCCGGTTCATCAACACCCACCCCGCCCTGCTCCCCAGCTTTCCCGGTGCCCACGGGGTGCGTGACGCGCTCGCGCACGGCGTGAAGGTCACCGGGTGCACCGTCCACTTCGTCGACGACGGCGTCGACACCGGTCCGATCATCGCGCAGAGCGTGGTCGAGGTGACCGAGGAGGACACGGCGGAGGGCGAAGCCGCTCTCCACGAACGCATCAAGGAAATCGAGCGCAAGCTGCTCGTCGAGGCCGTGGGGCGGCTCGCCCGTGACGGCTATCGCATTGAGGGACGAAAGGTTCATCTCGGTCATGTCGGTGAATAAGCCCATCCGTCGCGCCCTGGTCAGTGTCTACGACAAGACGGGGCTGGAGGACCTCGCCCGCGGTCTGCACGAGGCGGGTGTCGAGCTCGTCTCCACCGGCTCCACCGCCGGGAAGATCGCCGCCGCCGGGGTCCCGGTCACCAAGGTCGAGGAGCTCACCGGCTTCCCCGAGTGCCTCGACGGCCGCGTCAAGACGCTGCACCCGCGCGTCCACGCCGGCATCCTCGCCGACCTCCGTCTGGACGCCCACCGCGAGCAGCTCGCCGAGCTGGGCGTGGAGCCGTTCGACCTGGTGGTCGTCAACCTCTACCCGTTCAAGGAGACCGTCGCCTCCGGCGCCTCCGCCGACGAGTGCGTGGAGCAGATCGACATCGGCGGCCCGTCCATGGTCCGCGCCGCCGCGAAGAACCACCCGTCCGTGGCCGTCGTCACCAGCCCCGAGCGGTACGCCGACGTCCTCGCCGCGGTCAAGGCGGGCGGCTTCGACCTGACCGCCCGCAAGCGCCTGGCCGCCGAGGCGTTCCAGCACACCGCCGCGTACGACGTGGCCGTGGCCTCCTGGTTCGCGGACGACTACGCCGCCGCCGACGACTCGGGCTTCCCCGACTTCTTCGGCACGACGTACGAGCGGAAGAACGTCCTGCGGTACGGCGAGAACCCGCACCAGCCCGCCGCGCTGTACACCTCCGGCGCCGGCGGCCTGGCCGAGGCGGAGCAGCTGCACGGCAAGGAGATGTCGTACAACAACTACACGGACACCGACGCCGCGCGCCGGGCCGCGTACGACCACGCCGAGCCGTGCGTCGCGATCATCAAGCACGCCAACCCGTGCGGCATCGCGATCGCCGACGACGTCGCCGAGGCGCACCGCAACGCGCACGCCTGCGACCCGCTGTCGGCCTTCGGCGGTGTCATCGCCGTCAACCGTCCGGTGACCGTCGCCATGGCCGAGCAGGTCGCGGAGATCTTCACCGAGGTCATCGTCGCCCCGGCGTACGAGGACGGCGCGGTCGAGATCCTGGCCCGCAAGAAGAACATCCGCGTGCTGCGCTGCCCCGACGCCCCGACCGCCCCGGTCGAGGTGAAGCCGATCGACGGCGGTGCGCTGCTCCAGGTCACCGACCGCCTCCAGGCCGAGGGCGACGACCCGGCCAACTGGACCCTCGCCACCGGTGAGGCCCTGACCGCGGACGAGCTGAAGGAGCTCGCCTTCGCGTGGAAGGCCTGTCGCGCGGTCAAGTCCAACGCGATCCTGCTCGCCAAGGACGGCGCCTCGGTCGGCGTCGGCATGGGCCAGGTCAACCGCGTCGACTCCGCGAAGCTGGCCGTCGAGCGGGCGGGCGAGGAGCGTGCGCGCGGATCGTACGCCGCCTCCGACGCGTTCTTCCCGTTCCCGGACGGGCTGGAGATCCTGACCGCCGCGGGCGTCAGGGCCGTGGCCCAGCCGGGCGGTTCGGTCCGCGACGAGCTGGTGGTCGAGGCCGCGAAGAAGGCGGGCGTGACGATGTACTTCACGGGGACGCGGCACTTCTTCCACTGACACGAGTCGCACCCGGGCAGCCCGGGTAAGGCGGAAGGCCGCCAATTCCCTGGAACGAGTGGGGAATTGGCGGCCTTCGGCATGCGGTGAGGGTGGTTACACCTTCAGCGTGCTCACTTCGTCTTGATGACGATCGTGCTGCCGGCGCGGTCGTGCCAGCCCTGGAGCTTGCCCGAGTTGTCGAAGAAGGGGGAGAGGTAGACCAGCAGCGTGCCGAGACCGCAGAAGAGCGAGCCGACCATCGGGATGATCCAGCGGATGAAGCCCGCACCCAGACCGGGGGCCTGGCCGGTGCTCTCCTTGACGACCTTGACGTTGAGGACCATCTTGCCGAGCGTGGCGCCCCAGATGGAGACCATCAGCCATTCGTAGAGCAGCGCGATCAGCGCGAACACGGCGATGAAGCCGAAGAAGCCCGCGACGATGCCGACGCTGGCGTCGGTCGCGTCGTTCATGCACTGGGTGTAGGCAGCGGTGCCGTACTCGGTGCCGCTGCAGTCGTCTATGGACTTCGAGGCGCCCACGAGGCTCGCGACGCCGATCGCCGAGAAGATCAAGTAGAGGATGCCGTACGCGACACCGTCCAGCGCACGCGCGCCCAGGCGGCGCCCCATCGTGGCGAGCTCGACGGTGCCGAGGCCCGCGACGTTGATGTAGCCGTTGTTGGCCTGGAGGGTGCCGCCCGGCTGCTGCTGCGGGTAGCCGTAACCCGGCTGACCCTGCGGGGGCTGGCCCTGCTGCGGGTAGCCGTAGCCCGGCTGACCCTGCTGCGGCGGTACGCCCTGCGGCGCCTGCTGCGGGTAGCCGTAACCGGGCTGACCCTGCGGCGGCTGGTTCGGCTGCTGGCCGTACGGGTTGTTCGGATTCGGGTTCGGGTCGCCGAAACTCATCTGGGCGTTCCTCCAACGTGCGTGCGGGGACGATGCGGCCGCACGGAGGAAAGAAAGGTCAGTGGTCCGCCCCCCGGTACTTCTGCGGCACTGCGGCCATAATCGTTATAAGCAGAACATAAGTTTGTCCAGTCGCGGCTGGTGGATGTTGCGCAAGTGCAACCTCGTGCCCACCGCCGACGCCCGAATTGGTATGCGGGCGGGGTCATCCGCGAGTATGGGGACATGACTGCCCAGATTCTCGATGGCAAGGCCACCGCAGCCGCGATCAAGTCCGATCTCACCGTCCGCGTGGCGGCCCTCAAGGCACAGGGCATCACCCCTGGCCTGGGAACCCTGCTCGTCGGGGACGACCCGGGCAGCCGGTGGTACGTGAACGGCAAGCACCGTGACTGCGCCCAGGTCGGCATCGGCTCGATCCAGCGCGAACTCCCCGACACCGCCACCCAGGAGGAGATCGAGGACGTCGTACGGGAACTCAACGCCAACCCCGAGTGCACGGGGTACATCGTGCAGCTCCCTCTCCCCAAGGGGATCGACACCAACCGCGTCCTGGAGCTGATGGACCCGGCCAAGGACGCCGACGGCCTCCACCCGATGAGCCTCGGCCGGCTCGTGCTCAACGAGACGGGCCCGCTGCCCTGCACCCCGCAGGGCGTCGTCCAGCTGCTCCGCCACCACGACGTGGAGATCAACGGGGCACATGTCGTGGTCGTCGGCCGCGGTGTCACCATCGGCCGTTCCATCCCGCTGCTGCTGACCCGTAAGTCCGAGAACGCCACCGTCACCCAGTGCCACACCGGTACGCGTGACCTCTCCGCCCACCTCAGGCAGGCCGACATCATCGTCGCCGCCGCCGGGGTGCCGCACATCATCAAGCCCGAGGACGTGAAGCCGGGCGCCGCCGTGCTCGACGTCGGCGTCAGCCGGGACGAGAACGGCAAGATCGTCGGGGACGTCCACCCGGGCGTGGCCGAGGTCGCCGCCTGGATCTCCCCGAACCCCGGTGGTGTCGGCCCGATGACCCGCGCCCAGCTGCTCGTCAACGTGGTCGAGGCGGCCGAGCGCGACGCGGCCGGCGCCGTCTGAGCCGGCCGACCCGATCCGGAAGGAACCCCATGGGTGCTGGTACGAGTCCGGCCGACCCGGCCGCCGAGGCGGGCGGCCCGTCCGAGGTGCCGCCGCGCGCGGACGCGCCGGGCGCGGATGAAGCGACGGCGGACGAGGGGACGGCCGGCAAGGGGACGACGGACGAGACCGCGGACGAGGGGACGGCGCACGAGGCTGCGGACGAGGCGACTTCCGGCGAGGCCGCCTCGGATCAGGCCGAGGCCGCGACCCGTGACGGCGCCGCCGGTGAGGCGGCGGCAGGCGGTACGCGGCCGTCGCGGCGGTTTCCGTCGCTCACCCGGGACACCGCGCGTCCCGAGGGCGGTGGCCGGGCCGCGTCCGGGGACGCACCCGCACCGGCCCGTCAGTGGCCGCTGCTCGCCGTGCTCTGCACGGCCGGGATCGGGCTGCTGATCGTGGCGGTCGATCCGTTCGCCGAGGCCTTCCGGGTCGGCACGATGCTCATCGGCGCCGCCCTCATCGGCGGTGCCGTGCTGCGGCTCGTGGTGCCGTCGGTGGGCATGCTGGCGGTACGTTCCCGCTTCACCGACCTGGTGACGTACGGGCTGCTCGGCTTCCTCATCGTGATGCTCGCGCTGGTGGCGCAGCCCAAGCCGTGGCTGGACATTCCATTCCTGGAACAGGCGGTCCACTTCACCATCCGCTGAGCCCGCCCGCACGGCCGGGTGCGCCGCTCGGAAGCGGTGCCCGTCCCCTCCCCCGAGAAGGGACGGACACCGGTATCGGGGCCCACCGGAACGTAAATGCCCCGGAATGCGGTGACTTGAGCGGCCTTGCCCCGTCCGGACTTCAGCCTGGTCGACGGGGTGAGGCGGTTCAAGGGATGCCTGTGGCCTGTGGCACGGAAGTGACCATTCCGCCACCGTGTGATCGTCAGGCAACGGAGATCCGGACCCGGGGCGTGGGCCCGGGGCGCGCGGCAGCCGGGTGCGAGGTCGCGTACGCCCCCGTACGCCCCGTATCGACGCCCCGTCGCCCTGGGGCCGTGGCCGCTCCTGGGCAGTCCGGAACGGAGGGATCACCGGATCCGGGCAAGAGGAAGCAATGCCTCGTTGGAAGGCGCTGTCGGATGGACTCGATCCACAGGTCAGGGAGTTCGCCGGTCGGCTGCGCAGGCTCGTCGACCGCAGAGGGCTGAGCATCGCCGCGGTGCTGCTGCTGACCGGGCCGGGGCGCTGACCGCAGGCCGTACGGGCGCCGTCACCGGGCCGACGTCTCCCGGGTGACCGGGATTCGGCCGGGTGAGCGCTGTGTGACGGGTTGTGTGCGGTGCCACAGGGGGCAGGGCGGCCGGGAGGTTCCGGGTCGGATAGCCTGATCGCTGGATATCTCTTCACATCAAGATTCAGGGATGTCCAGCACCAGGGGCCAGGAACCCCCACCGCCAGCTGTCTAACGGAGATCGCCATGACCCGCACTCCCGTGAATGTCACCGTGACCGGCGCAGCCGGCCAGATCGGCTACGCGCTGCTCTTCCGCATCGCCTCCGGCCACCTGCTCGGCCCGGACGTGCCGGTCAACCTGCGTCTCCTGGAGATCCCGCAGGGCCTGAAGGCCGCCGAGGGCACCGCGATGGAGCTCGACGACTGCGCCTTCCCGCTGCTGCGCGGCATCGAGATCACCGACGACGCCAACAAGGCGTTCGACGGTGCCAACGTCGCCCTGCTCGTCGGCGCCCGCCCGCGTACCAAGGGCATGGAGCGCGGTGACCTGCTCTCCGCCAACGGTGGCATCTTCAAGCCGCAGGGCAAGGCCATCAACGACAACGCCGCGGACGACATCAAGGTCCTCGTCGTCGGCAACCCGGCCAACACCAACGCGCTCATCGCGCAGGCCGCGGCCCCGGACGTACCGGCCGAGCGCTTCACCGCGATGACCCGCCTCGACCACAACCGCGCGATCTCGCAGCTGGCCGCCAAGACCGGTGCCGCCGTCTCCGACATCAAGAAGCTGACGATCTGGGGCAACCACTCGGCGACCCAGTACCCCGACATCTTCCACGCGGAGATCGCCGGCAAGAACGCCGCCGAGCTCGTCAACGACGAGGCGTGGCTGGCCGACACCTTCATTCCGACCGTCGCCAAGCGTGGCGCCGCGATCATCGAGGCCCGTGGCGCGTCCTCGGCCGCCTCCGCCGCCAACGCCGCCATCGACCACGTGCACACCTGGGTCAACGGCACCGCCACGGGCGACTGGACCTCCATGGGCATCCCGTCGGACGGCTCCTACGGCGTGCCCGAAGGCATCATCTCGTCCTTCCCGGTCACCACGAAGGACGGCGCGTACGAGATCGTCCAGGGCCTGGACATCAACGACTTCTCCCGTGCGCGCATCGACGCGTCGGTGAAGGAGCTCACCGAGGAGCGCGACGCGGTTCGCGAGCTCGGCCTGATCTGATCCGTACGCCCTTCCACGCGTACCCCGTCGCCCCCGGCAGCACCCGCTGCCGGGGGCGACGGCGTCGGCACGCGGCCCCGGCCGGGAACCGACCGCACCCCCTCCCGAGTCTGGGCTGTCATGCGCGTGACGATGATTCTTCCGGCCCTGACAGAGGCGACCAGCCCGCTGTTCAGGCCCATCAAGTACTCGCTCTTCCCGCCACTGGGCCTGGCGACCCTTGCCGGGTACCTCGATGCGGACGACGAGGTGACGCTCCTCGACGAACACGTCGAGCGGGTCGACATCGAGGCGCTCGACAGCCCCGATCTCCTGGTCGTCCAGCCGTACATCACCTCCGCCCGGCGCGGCTACGAGATCGCCGACCACTTCCGCGCCCGCGGCGTCCACGTCGCCATGGGCGGCCTCCATGTGACCTCGCTCCCGGACGAGGCCGCCGCCCACGCCGACACGATCTTCACCGGGCCGGGCGAGGACACCTGGCCGCTCTTCCTCAAGGAGTTCCGCGACGGGGTGCCGGGCCGCCGGTACGACTCGAAACTGCGCACCCTGGCCGGACTGCCGCCCGTACGGCGCGACCTGATCAAGCGGCAGCTCTACCTCGTGCCCAACTCGATCGTCGTCTCGCGCGGCTGCCCGCACCACTGCGACTTCTGTTACAAGGACGCCTTCTTCGAGGGCGGGAAGTCCTTCTACACCCAGGCCGTGGACGACGCGCTCGCCGAGATCGAGCGGCTGCCGGGCCGCCATCTGTACTTCCTCGACGACCATCTGCTCGGCAACCGGCGCTTCGCCGAGGCGCTCTTCGACGGGATGGCCGGAATGGGGCGGCTCTGGCAGGCTGCCGGCACGGTGAAGTCCGTCCTCCAGCCGGATCTGCTGGAGCGCGCCGTGGACGCGGGGCTGCGCAGCCTGTTCGTCGGCTTCGAGACCGTCAACAGCGCGAACCTCGCCGAGCGGCGCAAGGACCAGAACATCGGCAAGGACTACGCGGCCGCCGTTCGCCGGCTCCATGACGCCGGGGTCATGGTCAACGCCAGCTTCGTCTTCGGGCTCGACCACGACGGTCCGGACGTCTTCGACCGTACGGTGGAGTGGGCCGTCGAGCAGGGCATCGAGACGGCCACCTTCCACATCATGACGCCGTATCCGTCCACCGGTCTGTGGAAGCAGCTGGAGGCGGAGGACCGGATCGTCCACCGGGACTGGGACCTCTACGACACCCGCCATGTCGTGTACCGCCCTAAGGGCATGACCCCGGGCCAGCTGGAGGACGGGTACTGGCGTGCGTACCGCGACTTCTACCGGTGGTCCAACATCTGGCGCGGTGCGGCCGCCCAGCCGGGCACGCACGAACGGCTCAGGCACCTGGCGTACTCGGGCGGCTGGAAGAAGTTCGAGCCCGCCTGGGACACCCTGATCCGCTCCCGCAACGTGGTGCGGGCCATGCCGATGCTGGAGCGGACCCTGGCGGCCTTCGGCGGCAGACGGGCCTGACCGCCCAGGACGTCGGCCCGGGTGCCTAGAAGACTCATCAAGATCTTCATGAGTCTTCTAGCCCCTCAGCACCTCGTCCGCGATCTCGCGCACGGCAGCCATGGCCCGGCGCTGCAGCCCGGGGCCGAAGGTGATCCGGGTGGCGCCCAGCTCGCCCAGCCGGCGCGGGGTCGGGCCGTCCAGCCGCGCCAAGGCGTTGAGCGGGGCCGGGACGGCGGCGGCCAGTGCGGGCAGCGCCTCGGGCGGGGCCATGATCGGATAGACGCAGTCCGCGCCCGCCGCCACGTACAGCAGTGCGCGGCGGACCGTCTCCGTCTCCGGGTCCGTGCCGTCAGGGACGCCTCGGACGTACGTGTCGACGCGGGCGTTGACGAAGAGCGCGTCGCCCGCGACCGCCCGCACCTCCGCGAGCCGGTCCGCCTGCCGCTGGGCGTCGAGGAGGGCGCCGTCGGCGGAGTCCTCCAGATTGCAGCCGACGGCTCCGGCGTCCAGGAGCCGCTCCACGAGTTCCTTCGGCGCCAGTCCGTAACCCGCCTCGATGTCCGCCGAGACGGGCACGGAGGCGGGCACGGCGCGCACGATCCTGGCCACGGCCGCGAACATCTCGTCGGCGGGCGTCGCCCCGTCCTCGTAACCGAGCGAGGCCGCGATCCCGGCGCTGGGCGTGGCCAGCGTCGGGAAACCGGCGTCGACGAAGACGCGGGCGCTCGCCGCGTCCCACGGGCCGGGGACGACCAGCGGGTCGCCGGGGGTGCGGTCGTGGTGCAGGGCGCGGAGGACGGAAACGGTCACGTGGGGCTCCTGTGGGGTGTCGAGCGGTGGCGGTGCGCGGTACGAGCATGCCGGGCCGGCCCGGCAGGCCCGGCGGGTCAGTGCTTGATGTCGCCCGACTTGTAGTGACCGGGGACCATACGGGTGGTCACGGCGAAGCGGTTCCAGGCGTTGATCGTCGTGATCGCGGCGATGAGATGGGCGAGCTCGGTCTCGTCGAACTGCTTCGCGGCCTTCTCCCAGACCTCGTCCGGCACGAAGCCGTCGGTCAGCACCGTCACCGCCTCGGTCAGCTCGATGGCCGCGATCTCCTTGGGCGTGTAGAAGTGCTGCGACTCCTCCCACGCGCTGAGCTGGACGATCCGCTCGATGGACTCACCGGCCGCGAGCGCGTCCTTGGTGTGCATGTCGAGGCAGAACGCGCAGTGGTTCAGCTGCGAGGCGCGGATCTTCACCAGCTCCGCCAGGACCGGGTCGAGGCCCTTACGGGATGCCGCGTCCAGCCGGACCATGGCCTTGTAGACATCGGGGGCCAGCTCGGCCCAGGGCTGCATGCGCGGGGCGTGCTCGGGGTTGAGGCCGGTCGTCGGGTGGCTGTGGTCGGTCGTCGTCATGGCTACGACGTTACGGAGTGGGTGGCGCAACGGTATGGTCCATTTCCGTGACAGATTCATGGGCCACTTTCGGTGCCGACCTGCATCTCGAAACGACCGGTGCGTCAGGGCTGCGGGCCGGACTCATGGACGCCCTGCGCGAGGCCGTACGGACGGGGCGCCTGGCGCCCGGCACCCGGCTGCCGTCGTCCCGCGGCCTCGCCGCCGACCTCGGCATCGCCCGGAACACCGTCGCCGACGCCTACGCGGAGCTGGTCGCCGAGGGATGGCTCACCGCCCGGCAGGGCTCGGGCACCCGGGTGGCGCAGCGGGCCGAGCCGCGCCCCCCGGCCGGCAGGACCACGCGGGCGCGGGCGGTGCGGTCCCGGCCCGCCCACAACCTGCTGGGCGGGTCGCCCGACCTCTCGACGTTCCCGCGCGCCGACTGGCTCAAGGCGTCCCGGCGCGCACTGGCGGCCGCGCCCAACGACGCCTTCGGATACGGCGATCCGCGCGGGCGCATCGAGCTGCGCACCGTGCTCGCCGACTATCTGGCACGGGCCCGCGGGGTGTACGCGGATCCGGAACGGATCATGATCTGCGCCGGTTTCGTGCAGGCGCTGAAACTCATGGGGCCGGTGCTGCGCAAGCGGCGGGTGCGGGAGGTGGCCGTCGAGTCGTACGGACTGGACGTGCACTGGAACCTGCTCACGGACGCCGGGCTGCGGCTGCCCTGCCTCCCGGTCGACGGACTCGGGGCGAGGACCGGGGAACTGGCCGGTCTGCGCGGCGTGGGCGCGGTCCTGATGACGCCCGCGCACCAGTTCCCGACGGGGGTGCCGCTCCACCCCGACCGGCGGGCCGCGGCCGTGGACTGGGCGCGCGGCACGGGCGGGCTGATCCTGGAGGACGACTACGACGGCGAGTTCCGCTACGACCGGCAGCCGGTCGGCGCGCTCCAGGGCCTCGACCCCGAACGCGTGGTGCACCTGGGCACGACGAGCAAGTCGCTGGCACCCGGGCTGCGCCTGGGGTGGATGGTGCTGCCGGAGGCGCTGGTGGGGGAGGTGTCCGAGGCCAAGGGGATGAGCGACTGGTCGTCGAGCGCGCTGGACCAGCTGACGCTCGCGGAGTTCATCGCGTCGGGCGCGTACGACCGTCATGTGCGCTCGATGCGGCTGCACTACCGGCGCCGCCGCGACCAGCTCGTCGCGGTACTGGCGGAGCGGGCCCCCGGTGTCCGGATCAGCGGCATGGTGGCCGGGCTGCACGCCGTGCTCGAACTGCCCGAGGGCAGCGAGGCGTCGGTGCTCCGGTCGGCGGCGTGGCAGGGGCTGGCGCTGGAGGGGCTCTCGCGCTTCCGGCACCCGGAGGCGGCGCCGGGCCGCGACGCGCTGGTCATCGGCTACGGAACACCCACCGACAGCGCCTGGGCGGGCGCCCTGGACGCACTCTGCCGGGTGCTGCCCTGAGGTCCTACGCGCCCTTGATGCGTTCGGGGACGGACGGTTCCGGGGCGTCCGCCGGGGCCTCGCCGAACCGGGCCAGGGCCAGCGCGCCCGCCACCGCCACCACGAAACCGGCGACCGCCAGCCACTCCAGGCCCTCGCGGGTGCGGTCGCCGAGCCAGACGACGCCCACCAGCGCCGGGCCGATCGTCTCGCCGAGCACCATCCCGGCCGTCGCCGTCGTCACCGAACCGCGTTGCAGGGCCGAGGTGAGCAGCAGGAACGCCGAACCGCCGCCCAGCAGCAGCGCGTACGCGGCGGGGTTGGCGAGCAGCGCCGACGGCGACACGTCGTCGATCAGCCGGACCGTGACCTCCACCACCCCGAAGCCGCATCCCGCGCCGAGACCCAGCACGAGCGCCCGCGGCTTCTCCGGGAGGCGTCCGGCCGCGGAGCCGATCAGCAGGACGCCGAGGGCGATCCCCAGCATCCACCAGCCCAGGGCCGCCGAACCGGTGCCGTGGCCCTCACCGCCGGAGGCGAACCCCAGCATGCCGAGGCCGGCGCAGACGACGCCGACCGCGGACCACTCGACGGCGCTCAGCCGCACCTTCAGCAGCCGGGCGGCGACCACCGCGGTCACCGCGAGACTCGCGGCCAGCGCGGCGCCCACCGCGTAGATCGGCAGCGAGCGCAGGGCGACGATCTGGAGGACGAAACCGCAGCCGTCCAGGGCGAGTCCGGCGATGTATCGCCACTGGCGAAGGGCGCGCAGCAGCAGCGCCGGATCGACCCCCGCGTCCGACCCCGGCTCGGCGGCGGCCCGCGCGGCGACGGCCTGGAGGACCGAGGCGGTACCGAAGCAGACGGCGGCGCCGAGCGCACAGATCATCCCGAGAAGCACAGAGGGACTCTACTTGGGGACGTTCGGTGTCCCGCTTCCAGCCGCACCCGGCGGCCCTTTAATCTGACGAATGGCCACACTGGCTCGATTCGTATGGCGGGGGAGACGGAAACATGGCAACACGCAGGCTGAGGTCGAGCACCGTGGTGCTCGGCGGCATGGGAGTGCTCGCGGCGATGATCACCTCCTGCGGTTCGGAGCCGGACAAGCGGTGTGTCGACCCGCTGACCCAGGACAGACTGCCGAGCTACGAGTGCAAGAAGAGCGACGGCAAGGGGTCCTACTACTACGGCGGCAGCAGCAAGAACGGCAAGGTGCAGGGCGGCAGTTTCAACAAGTCCGCGGTCGAACGCGGCGGCTTCGGCTGCTCGGGCACCGGCGGCGGCTGACCGGCATGGAGCGCCGCACCACGCAGCCGCGCCCCGACTGGCAGCGCACGGTGGAGGAGCAGGGGATCGTCTTCCCGCTCACCCGCTACCCGGACGGATCGCTGCGCCCGTACTGGGACGAGAGCGCCTACTACGTCTTCTCGCTGCCCGAGGTCGAGGCGCTGGAGGACGTCGTCGAGGAACTGCACACCATGTGTCTGGCCGCGGCCGCGCACATCGTGGAGCGGGACCGCTTCGCCGAGCTCGGCATCACCGACCGCCGGCTGGCCGCACTGATCGCCCGGTCCTGGCACCGCCGTGCCGAACTGCCCTCCCTCTACGGCAGGTTCGACCTGTGCTACGACGGCACCGGTCCGGCGAAGATGCTGGAGTACAACGCGGACACCCCCACCTCCCTGGTGGAGGCCGCGAGCGCCCAGTGGTTCTGGATGGAGGACCGCTTCCCGGGTGCCGACCAGTGGAACTCGCTGCACGAACGACTCGTGGCGGCCTGGAAACGGCAGGCCGCCCTGCTGCCGCCGGGACCACTGCACTTCGCGCACTCCGACGGCGACGAGCTGGGCGAGGACCTGATGACGGTCGCCTATCTGCGGGAGACCGCCGCACAGGCCGGCATCGACACGGAGGCGCTGTCCGTCGAGCAGATCGGCTGGGACCGGCTGAGCGGGCGGTTCGTCGACGAGCGGCTCCGTTTCATCCGGAGCTGTTTCAAGCTGTATCCGTGGGAGTGGCTGGCGACCGACCGGTTCGGCCCGCATGTGCTCGACACCCTCGACAACGGCGGCGGTACCGGCACGACCTGCTGGATCGAGCCCGCCTGGAAGATGCTGCTGTCCAACAAGGCGCTGCTGGCGATCCTCTGGGAGCTCTACCCGGGCCACCCGAACCTGCTGCCCTCCTACCTCGACGGTCCCCGCGAACTCGCGGCTTCGCGCGGCTGGGTCGCCAAGCCGCTGCTCGGCCGCGAGGGGGCCGGGGTCACGATCCACGGGCCGGGAAGCCCGGCGGCGCCGCGGGACGAGCCGTGCTGCTACCAGGAGCTGGCGCCGCTGCCGGACTTCGACGGCAACCGTGTGGTGCTGGGCGCGTGGGTCGTCGAGGACGAGGCGGCCGGTCTCGGCATCCGTGAATCGGAGGGCCCGGTCACCGACGAGTACGCCCGCTTCCTGCCGCACGTCATCCTCTAGGGCGCCCTCGGTCCGCCAGGGCCCCGCCCGCGCGCAGCCAGCCGAGCAGGTCCCGCAGCAGTGTCAGGTCGGGTCTCACGGGACGGAGTCTGCCGGGGCGGGCCGCCGGACAGGCCCCGGGCCTGCCCGGCGAGCGGGTGCGGGGATCAGCCGCGCAGGACGGCGCGGAGCTGTTCGAGGCCCCAGTCCAGGTCCTCCTTGCTGATCACCAGCGGCGGGGCGATCCGGATCGTCGAGCCGTGGGTGTCCTTGACCAGCACCCCGCGGTCCATCAGCTTCTCGGAGATCTCCCGGCCCGTGCCGTGGCTCGGAGCGATGTCGACGCCCGCCCACAGCCCGCGGCCGCGCACCTCCTCCACCGCGCCGCCGCCCACCAGCAGCCGCAGCTCCTGGTGCAGGTGCTCGCCCAGCTCGGTCGCCCGCTGCTGGAACTCGCCGGTGCGGAGCATCGCGATGACCTCCAGCGCGACCGCGCAGGCCAGGGGATTGCCGCCGAAGGTCGAACCGTGCTCACCGGGCCGGAACACCCCGAGCACGTCCTGCGACGAGACCACCGCCGACACCGGCACCACACCACCGCCCAGTGCCTTGCCGAGCACGTACATGTCCGGCACGACCCCCTCGTGCTCGCAGGCGAAGGTCCTGCCGGTCCGGCCCAGGCCCGACTGGATCTCGTCCGCGATGAACAGCACGTTCCGCTCGCGCGTGAGCGCGCGCACCCCGGGGAGATAGCCCGGCGGCGGCACCAGTACCCCTGCCTCGCCCTGGATCGGCTCCATGAGCACCGCCACGGTGTTCTCGGTCATCGCCTCCCGGAGCGCCGTGAGATCCCCGTACGGCACGATCTCGAACCCCGGTGTGTACGGGCCGAAGTCCTCCCGCGCCTCCTGGTCCGTGGAGAAGCTGATGATCGTCGTCGTCCGGCCGTGGAAGTTGTTGGCGGCGACGATGATCTTCGCCATGCCGTCCGGGACGCCCTTCACCCGGTAACCCCATTTGCGGGCCGTCTTCACCGCGGTCTCCACGGCCTCCGCGCCCGTGTTCATCGGCAGCACCGACTCCATGCCGCACAACTCGGCGAGCTGCGTACAGAAGTCGGCGAACCGGTCGTGGTGGAAGGCGCGCGAGGTCAGGGTCACCCGCTCCAGCTGCGCCTTGGCGGCGTCGATCAGGCGCCGGTTGCCGTGACCGAAGTTGAGCGCCGAGTAGCCGGCGAGCATGTCGAGGTAGCGACGGCCCTCGACATCGGTCATCCAGGCCCCGTCCGCCGTGGCGACGACGACGGGCAGCGGATGGTAGTTGTGCGCGCTGTGCGCCTCGGCGGAGGCGATGGCGGTTTCCGTGACAGACACGGGATCTCCGTTCGTCGTGCGGCGTGGGCGGGGTGGTGCCCACTTTGTATCGTCGGTCGGATCCGTGGTGAGGAAACCTGTGTTTTGCGGCGCGCCAGGCCGGTCGGGGGTCGCCGCCCGCACCTGAGACAATGAGTTCCATGGCCTCTGAACGCCCCCGCGTGCTCTCCGGAATCCAGCCCACCGCAGGCTCGTTCCACCTCGGCAACTACCTCGGTGCGGTCCGCCAGTGGGTGGCGC
Organism: Streptomyces sp. NBC_01363; assembly: GCF_026340595.1. Taxonomy (GTDB): domain Bacteria; phylum Actinomycetota; class Actinomycetes; order Streptomycetales; family Streptomycetaceae; genus Streptomyces. The sequence continues at coordinate 664,987 of NZ_JAPEPF010000001.1, read as the reverse complement.
TGCAGGAATCCCACGACGCCTTCTACATGGTCGTGGACCTGCATGCGATCACCATCCCGCAGGCCCCCGCGGAGCTGCGCGCGAACACCCGGCTCGCCGTCGCCCAGCTCCTCGCGGCCGGTCTCGACCCGGAGCGCTGCACGCTCTTCGTCCAGAGCCATGTCCCCGAGCACGCCCAGCTCGGCTGGATCATGAACTGCCTCACCGGCTTCGGCGAGGCGTCGCGCATGACGCAGTTCAAGGACAAGTCCGCCAAGCAGGGTGCCGACCGCACCACGGTCGGTCTCTTCACGTACCCGATGCTGATGGTGGCCGACATCCTGCTGTACCAGGCCGACCAGGTCCCGGTCGGCGAGGACCAGCGCCAGCACCTGGAGCTGACCCGCAACCTCGCCGAGCGGTTCAACGGCAGCTACGGCGACACGTTCACCGTGCCGGACCCGTACATCCTCAAGGAGACGGCGAAGATCTACGACCTCCAGGACCCGTCGGCGAAGATGAGCAAGTCGGCGCCGACCCCGAAGGGCCTGATCAACCTCCTGGACGAGCCGAAGGCCACCGCCAAGAAGGTGAAGAGCGCGGTCACCGACACCGACACGGTGATCCGCTTCGACCGGGCCGAGAAGCCCGGTGTCAGCAATCTGCTGAGCATCTACTCGACACTGACCGGGACCGGTATCGCGGATCTGGAGCAGAAGTACGACGGCAAGGGCTACGGTGCGCTCAAGACCGACCTCGCCGAGGTCATGGTCGAGTTCGTCACACCGTTCCGTACCCGCACCCAGGAATACCTGGACGACCCGGAGACGCTGGACTCGATCCTGGCCAAGGGCGCGGAGAAGGCCCGTGCCGTCGCGGCCGAGACCCTGGCCCGGACGTACGACCGGATGGGCTTTCTGCCCGCGAAGCACTGAGTCCAAGGACCCTGGCGGTTTCGCGGTCGCAGGCGTCACACTGGCGATGGGAAGCCGAACCGGTCGGTGGCCGAAAGCAGGCCACCGACCATCGAGGATTGAGGAGGACGACGTGGGGACCGTAACGCTCGGCGTTTCGATCGCGGTCCCGGAGCCCTACGGCAGCCTGCTCCAGGAGCGGCGCGCGAGCTTCGGGGACCCTGCCGCGTATGGCATTCCCACTCACGTCACCCTTCTCCCGCCGACCGAGGCCGAGGCGGCCGACCTGCCCGCGATCGAGGCGCATCTCGCCCAGATCGCGACGGGCGGCCGCCCCTTCCCGATGCGGCTGTCCGGCACCGGGACCTTCCGTCCCCTCTCGCCGGTCGTCTTCGTCCAGGTCGTCGAGGGAGCCTCGGCCTGCACCTGGCTGCAGAAGCGGGTCCGGGACGCCTCCGGGCCGCTGGTGCGCGAGCTCCAGTTCCCGTACCACCCGCATGTGACCGTGGCGCACGACATCGCCGAGGAGGCGATGGACCGGGCGTACGCGGAGCTCGCCGACTACGAGGCGTCCTGGTCCTGCGGTTCCTTCGCGCTGTACGAGCAGGGCTCGGACAGCGTCTGGCGCAAGATCAACGAGTTCCCGTTCGGCGCCGGGGGCGGGGCGTCCGCCGTGCCCGCGCAGGGCGGCTCCTCCGTGGATGAGCCCTCCCTGCACTGAGCACCTCCCCGGCGACCGGGCCGAGCGCCCCGGCTCCCCCGGTTCAGAGCGGCAGCCGCCTGAACAGCGGGCGCGGCACATGCCGCAGCGCCGACATCACCGCACGCAGCGACCCGGGCACCCACACCGTCTCCGAACGCCGCCGCAGCCCCGTCACGATGGCCTCCGCGACCGCGTCCGGAGTCGTGGTGAGCGGCGACGACTCCAGCGGCGCCGCGGCGAACCGGGCCGAGGCGGACCGTGCCGCGGTGATCCGCGAGGGCGCGAGCAGGGCCGCCCCGCCCCGGGCCGCCGGTGGCGTGGCCGGTGCGGCCGGCACCGTTTCCGCGGCCGGCTCCGGCCGTACGACGCCGGGTCGCACGACCATCACATGCACCCCCGTCCCGTGCAGCGCGTCCCCCAGCCCCTGCGTGAACGCGTCCAGCCCCGCCTTGCTGGACCCGTAGATGAAGTCGGCGCGGCGGACGCGTTCGCCCGCCACCGAGGACAGCACCACCAGCGAGCCGTGCCCCTGCGCCTGGAGCGCGCCGGCGCACACCAGCCCGGCGGAGACCGCCCCCGTGTAGTTGGTCTGGGCGACCCGGACCGCGGAGAGCGGTTCCTCCTCGTCGCGCCCCTGGTCGCCCGCGATGCCGAAGGCGAGCAGCACCATGTCGATGTCGCCCTCGGCGAAGATCGCGCCGAGCGTCGTCTCGTGGGACGCGGAGTCGAGGGCGTCGAAGTCGACCGTACGGACGTCGGCGCCGCGTGCGCGCAGTTCGGCGGCGGCCGCGTCGAGGGCGGGGGAGGGGCGTCCGGCCAGCCGGACGGTGCGGGTCCGCAGGGCGATCAGCCGCCGTGCGGTGGCCAGGGCGATCTCCGAGGTGCCGCCGAGGACGAGCAGGGACTGCGGGGCTCCGAAGGCGTCCTTCACGGGAACACTCCTTGCAGGCGTAGGGGGTCGGGGGTGGGAACGGGAGGGCGGAAGGCGGAGGGCGGCGGCAGTCAGAGCGACAGCCGGCGCGACAGGTCGGAGCGGAAGGCCCCGCCCGGGTCCAGCTCGGCGCGCAGCGACCGGAAGTCGGCCAGCCTCGGATACATCGCGGTCAGCAGCTCCGGCCGGAGCCGGGAGTCCTTCGCCAGGCAGACCCGGCCGCCGGCCGCCGCCACCTCCTCGTCCAGCGAGTCCAGGAACCGGGCCAGGCCGGGCAGGGCGGCGGGCAGGTCGAGGGCGAGCGTCCAGCCGCGCATCGGGAACGACAGCCAGCCCGGGTCGCCGGCGCCGAACCGCTTGAGCACGGCGTTCGACGTCGGGCAGCGCCGCTGGGAGATCCGGCGCACGATCCGGCGCAGCACCTCCTCCTGGCCGGGTCCGACGACGAACTGGTACCGCACGGATCCGGCCCGCCCGTGGACCCGGTTCCACTGCGGCAGGCCGTCCAGGGGGTGGAAGAACGTGGCCAGCCTCTGGAGTTCGCCGATCCGGTACCGGGGCGCGCCGCGGTACCGGAGCTCGTTGAAGAGGGTGGCCGGGGCGCCGCCGAGCAGCGCTTCCGGGACGAGGCCGGGGGCGGCCGGCAGCGGCCCCGGGCGGAACGCGAGCGGTGTGCGCCGGGCGTGCGCCGGGAGCGCGTATCGGGGTACGTGCTCCCCTCGGGTGAGCACGGAGCGTCCTGTCGCCCGGCCGCGGGCGCGGAGATCGATCCAGGCGGCCGAGTAGCGGTAGCGGTGGTCCCCGGCACAGAGCCGTTCCAGCAGGTCGTCCAGATCGACGGCGCGTTCGGTGTCGACCGACATCCACGAGCTGGTGACGCGGTGGCACCGGAGCGTGGCCGAGAGGATCACGCCCGTCAGACCCAGGCCGCCCGCGGTCGCTTCGAAGAGGCCGGTGCCGGGCCGGACCGTACGGATCTCGCCCTCGGCGGTCAGCAGCTCCAGCTCCTGGACGTGCCGGGAGAAGGAGCCGGAGCGGTGCTGGTTGTGGCCGTGGATGTCGGCGCCGATCGCGCCGCCCACGGTGACATAACGGGTCGTGGGCGTGACGGGGACGAACCAGCCGAGCGGCAGCAGGACTTCCATCAGCCGGTGCAGGCTGACCCCGGCGTCGCAGACCACGAGTCCGGCCCCGGCGTCGACGGTGCGGATCCGGTTCAGCGCGGTCATGTCGAGGACGGAGCCGCCCGCGTTCTGGGCCGCGTCGCCATGGGCCCGGCCGAGGCCCCGGGCGATGGAGCCGCGCGGTCCGCAGCCGCGTACCGTCGCCGCCGCCTCCTCGTACGAACGGGGGCGGAAACGCAGGGCGGTCGTCGGGGCGGTGCGGCCCCAGCCGGTCAGGGACACGGTGTCGACAGACATGACGGTGACCGTATCGCCCGAGAAAACCCTTTCGAGGTATTTGTTACAACACTCACCGAAATGGGTGATTGAGGATGTGTCAGTCCGTACGGCAGCGGGGCCCGGTGCCGGTTTTCCGCGCCCGGGAGGGTAGTCGTACGTCATGGACTGGCTGAAAAACCTCCCCGTCATCGGGCCGATCGTCTCCCGGCTGATGACGACGCACGCCTGGCGCTCCTACGAAACGCTGGAGCGGGTCCACTGGGCCAGGCTGGCCGCCGCGATCACCTTCATCAGTTTTCTGGCGCTCTTCCCGCTGATCGCGGTCGGTGCGGCGATCGGTGCCGCGCTGCTCTCCACCGAGCAGCTCCACAAGATCGAGGACAAGCTGGCCGAGCAGGTGCCCGGCATCTCCGACCAACTCGGCATCGACAACCTGGTGACCCACGCGGGGACGGTCGGACTGGTGGCCGGTGCGCTGCTGCTCTTCACCGGCATCGGCTGGATCGGCTCGATGCGGGACTGCCTGCGTGCCGTCTGGGGTCTGGACGATGTGGATCTGGGCAATCCGGTCCTGCGCAAACTCAAGGACGTGGGGCTGCTGTTCGGCCTCGGCGGGGCGGCGCTCGCCACGTTCGCCGTGTCGTCGGTCGGCTCCGTCGCCGTCGGCTGGGCCGCCGATCTGCTGGGCATCTCCGACCGGGGCGCGGGTGGTGTGGTGCTGCGGGTGGCCGCCATGGTCGTGGGGGCGCTCGCCGGCTTCCTGCTGCTGCTCTATCTGCTGACCCTGCTGCCCGGGGTCGAGCCCCCGCGGCGCAGGCTGCTGGTCGCCGGGGTGATCGGCGCGGTCTGTTTCGAACTGCTCAAGCTGCTGCTCGGCAGTTATATGCAGAGCGTGGCGTCGAAGAGCATGTACGGCGCCTTCGGGGTGCCGGTCGCGCTGCTGCTGTGGATCAACTTCTCGGCGAAGCTGCTGCTGTTCTGCGCCGCCTGGACGGCGACGCAGAACAGCGAGGACGCCGGGGAGACGTCCGAAGCCGTCAGCGGCGAGGAAGGCGGCGCATCAGGTCCGGCAGCGGCCAGCGCCGGTTGACCAGGAACACCCCGCCGGCCAGCAGCACCAGGACGCCTCCGGCGATGCCCAGCGCGACCCCGACGCCTCCGCCGCCGCCCTCGGCCGCAGCGGCCTTCGCGGTCTGCGCGGGGCCGTTTTGGCCCTCGTCCTTGCCCTGCTCGGCCGCGGGGCCCTTCCCGGTTCCGGTGGTGGCGGACTTCGGGGGCACCAGTTCGCCGACCGGGGTCACCTTGCCGCTCGCGTCGAAGCCCCAGTCGAGGAGGTCGGCGGCTTCGTCGTAGACGGCGTGGGGCTTTTCGGACGACGGGTTCATGACGGTGACGAGCAGCACCTTGCCATTGCGTTCGGCGACGCCGGTGAAGGTGTTGCCGGCGTGCGTGGTGTAGCCGTTCTTGACGCCCGCGATGCCCTTGTACGGCTCGACGCCGCCCGCGCCGGTGAGCAGCTTGTTGGTGTTCTGGATGCCGAAGCTCTCGCGCTTCCCGTTCTTCTCCGCGCCGGGGAACTGCGCCTCGGCCGTCGAGCAGTACTCCCGGAAGTCCGCCTTCTGCAGCCCGCTGCGGGCGAACAGCGTCAGGTCGTACGCGCTGGAGACCTGGTCGGGCGCGTCGTACCCGTCGGGCGACACCACCTTCGTGTCGAGGGCCTGCAACTCCTCGGCGTGCGCCTGCATGGCGTCGACGGTCTTGGGGACGCCGCCGTACATCGCGGACAGCACATGCACCGCGTCGTTGCCCGACCGCAGGAACACTCCGAGCCACAGGTCGTGGACCGTGTAGGTGAGCTTCTCCTTGACGCCGACCAGGCTGCTGCCCTCGCCGAGATCGGCGAGATCCTCGTCCTTGACCGTGTACTTCTGGGTCTTCGGCTGCAGCGCGGGCATCACGGTGTCCGCGAAGAGCATCTTCAGGGTGGAGGCGGGAGGCAGCCGCCAGTGCGGGTTGTGCGAGGCGAGGACCTGGCCGCTCTCCGCGTCCGCGACGATCCAGGACCTGCCCGTGAGGTCCTTCGGCAGCACCGGGGCGTCCGGTCCCAGCTTGACCTGCGTGCCGGTCCGGCCCAGCAGTTCGCCGCCGACCTGGGACATGCCCGCGGGCGGCTTCGGCTGGTCGTCGGAGGTGTCCTTACTGACCGCCGATGCCGGGCTGACAACAAAAGTGGACAACAAGGCGGCAGAGATGACCGTCAGTGCGGTCTTTTTAAGAGCAGGCACGGTCGGAAACGTACAGGGGGAAGATATGAAAATGGGTGCGGACGGCTTGACCCGCCGGGTGTACCGCCGGGACAGCCCACCCCGGGCGGCTTTGCCGGAGAGCGGCGGCGATACTGAGTCCATGAAGCTCAGCCGCCCCGTCTCCTGGTTCCTGCTCGCCTTCGGGGTGTGGAGCTGGTTCATCTGGATCACTTTCGTCAAGAACCTGTGGAAGGACGGCAGCGGACTCGCCTTCGACGACGCGGGTGACCCGACTGCGTACTTCTGGGTGCATCTGCTGCTCGCCATCACGTCCTTTCTCCTGGGGACGGCTGTCGGTGTGATCGGGTTCCGTGGCGTCAGGGCCCTGCGCCGCGAACGCGCATAGCAGGCCGTACGACCGGCGGGGGAGGACAAGTGGCAGTGGTCGGTCTCGCGGTGATGGTGATCGTGGTGCTCGCACTACTCGCCGGTGTGCACCGCTATCTCTGGCGCCGCCTCGTCGGTGACACGACGGCCGAGGGCGGCGTCCTGCGCACGGTCGGCACGGTGGCCGCGTTCGTCCTGCCCCTGCTGAGCATCGGCGCATTGGTCTCCGGCCGCACCGGTGCGGCCTTCTGGCTCCAGCGGGTGCTGGCCTGGCCGGGCTATCTGTGGCTGGCCGCCGTGCTGTACCTGACGCTGGCGCTGCTGGTGGGGGAGGCGGTACGGCCGGTTCTGCGCCGGGTGCTCGCGGGCCGGGCGAAGGGCGCGGACGTGGCGTCAGCGGACGACGCATCCCCGGCAGATCGCCCAAACAGTGCAAATCCCTCTAATCTCTCCTCGGGTGCCGAGGCTTCCGCTCCACCGGTTCCCGGTGGAGCCGCACCGGCCACCCTCGTCGCCGACGCCCCCGCCCCGCACCGCCCCGACGCCCCCACGCGGCGCCTGTTCGTCGCCCGCGCCGTCGGCGGTGCCGCCGCGGTCGCGGGGCTCGGCACGGTCGGCTACGGCACCTACGGGGTGCTGCGGGGGCCGCGGGTCAAGCGGATCACCGTCCCGCTCGCCAAACTGCCGCGCTCCGCGCACGGCTTCCGGATCGCCGTCGTCAGCGACATCCACCTCGGTCCGATCCTCGGCTGCGCCCACACCCGGCGGATCGTCGACACGATCAACCGGACCCAGCCGGATCTGGTCGCCGTCGTCGGGGATCTCGTCGACGGAACCGTCGCCGACCTCGGGCCGGCCGCGGAGCCGCTCGCCCGGCTGAGTTCCCGGCAGGGGAATTTCTTCGTCACCGGTAATCACGAGTACTACTCCGGCGCCGCCCAATGGGTCGACCAAGTGAGGGAATTGGGCCTTCACCCACTGGAGAACGCCCGGGTCGAGATCGGCGGATTCGATCTTGCGGGCGTCAATGACGTCGCCGGGGAGAGCGAGGGGCAGGGCCCCGACTTCGACCGCGCGCTCGGCGACCGGGACCGTACCCGCGCCGCCGTCCTCCTGGCCCATCAGCCCGTCGTCATCCATGACGCCGTCGCCCACGGCGTGGACCTCCAGCTCTCCGGTCACACCCACGGCGGCCAGCTCTGGCCGGGCAACTACATCGCAGATCTGGCCAATCCCACGGGCGCCGGGCTCGACCGGTACGGCGACACCCAGCTGTACGTATCGCGGGGCGCGGGCGCCTGGGGTCCGCCCGTACGGGTCGGTGCACCCTCCGACATCACCGTCGTGGAGCTTGCTTCACTCCGGGCGTGACTCTCCGTCGACGACAGGTTCCGGACGTCCAGATGCACCCAAGGTTTCAACTGTCGAACAAAAGGCTATGAGTCACAGTTTTGCTCTTCCAGATGTGAAATTCGTGTGATTGGCTGATCGTGAGCATGCGGTGATGTGCGGATCTGAGCACAATGCCGAGGTGGGGCTGGTAAGGGAGAGCACGTCAATGCGGTCGGTCCGGCTACGGATTCTCGCGATTCTCGCGGTTTTGGTCATCGCAGGCGTCGTCGCCTGGCAGTTGCTTCCTTCGGACGAGGTGAAGAACGACCCGGTCGCGGTCGGCACGACCGACGTGGTCACCTCACTCGACCCTGCGGGTGCGTACGACGCGGGTTCTTGGGCGATGTACAGCAACATCTACCAGTCCCTCATGACGTTCAAGTCCGGGGCGATCGTCCCCGAACCCGACGCCGCCGAGAGCTGCGGTTTCATCGGCCAGAAGCTCCAGACGTACCAGTGCAAGCTGCGCGACGACCTGACCTTCTCCAACGGCCGGAAGATCACGGCCGACGACGTCAAGTACTCCATCGAGCGCATGATCAGGATCAAGACGGACGTCGGTCCGTGGATCCTGTTCCCGAGCCTCAAGAACGTGGTGGCCGACGGCCGCACCATCACGTTCAACCTCTCCTCGCGCGACGCGACCTTCCCGCAGAAGCTCGCCACCGGAGCCGGTTCGATCGTCGACCGCGAGTCGTACCCGCCGAACAAGCTCCGCAAGGGGAACACCGTCGACGGCTCGGGCCCGTACCTGCTGAAGTCGTACCGGGCGGGCGAGATCGCCGAGCTGGTCCCCAACCCCCTCTACAAGGGTGCGCTGAGCAAGACCGGTGTCCCGGTCACCGTTCACTACTACAAGAAGTCGGACGAACTCCAGGCCGCCTGGAAAGCCAAGCAGCTCGACGTCACGCACCGCGAACTGCCGCCGGCCACGCTCGCCGAGCTGAACCCCGGCGACCCCGACCTGCGCGTCACCGAGGCGGACAGTGCCGAGATCCGCAACCTCGTCTTCAACGTCCGGCCGAGCTCTCCGCTGGCCGACAAGAGGGTCCGGCAGGCCATCGCCTCGATCATCGACCGCGGGCCGCTGGTGAGCGGTATCTACAAGGGCACGGTCGAGCCGCTCTACTCGCTGATCCCGCAGGGCTACATCGGGCACAGCACACCGTTCTTCGACGCCTACCCCTCGCCCGACCCGGAGCGCGCCAAGAAGCTGATGAAGGACGCCGGCGTGCAGACGCCGCTGAACATCAGCTTCGGCTACCGCGGCGGCGACGAGACGTACGCCAAGGAGACCGCGGAGCTCCGCCGCCAGCTGGAGGCCGACGGGCTGTTCAAGGTCACGGTCCACGCCGTCGACTGGATGAAGTTCCAGAAGGAGTACGCGGCCGGCAAGTACGACGCGTACACGGTCGGCTGGCTCCCCGACTACCCGGACTCCGACACCTTCAGCCAGCCGCTGGTCGGCCGCGACAACAGCCTCCACAACGGCTACTCCAACAAGAAGGTGGACAGCCTGATCGGCTCCACGCTGCAGTACAGCGACCGCGGGCGCACCGCGGCCGACTTCAAGGAGCTCCAGGCGCAGGTGGGCGAGGACGTGCCGCTGGTCCCGCTGTGGCAGAAGAAGGACTACGTCGTCAGCACGACGGACGTCTCCGGCTCGCAGTACCTCTCGGACGGCACCGGCCTCTGGCGGCTCTGGGAACTGAAGCGGATCTGACGGTCCTGGGGTCCTGACGGTCTGCCGGACCGGACACGGGGCGGTCGCACCGGCGCTGCCGGGCGGTCGCCCCGCCGCGTTCCTAGTCCGATGCGCCGGACCCGGCCCGGCCCCCGGGCTTCGTGGTGCCGGGGAGGAATTCCTCCAGCACGTCGTGGATCTGGCGCACCAGCGGCCGCAGCACCCGGAACCGGGAGAGCGCGATGGCGCGGGCGCCGATCGGGGCGGAGCGCTCGACCAGGCGGCGGCTGCGCGCGGTGTGCTCCGTCCGGTCGTACACCCAGTACAGCACCAGGCCCATCTGCATCAGCCACATCAACTGCGGCAGCAGCTCCGCCAGTTCGGGGTCGGTCTTGGTGTCCGAACCGGCCAGGCACCGCCGGTGGATGGAAATCGCCGCCTCGCGGGCCGCGACCGACTCCGCCGAGAACGGGCTGAGCGGGCTCTCCGGGTCGGCGGCGTTCTTGAAGAACTGGGCGGCGAAGCGGTGGTACGGCTCCGCCACGTCCAGCCAGGTGAGCAGGACCCCGCGCATGCGCACCGCGAGGTCCCGGTCGCCGTCCAGGACCGGCTGCACGGCCGCCGCGTGCTCGGCGGCGAGCCGGTCGTAGAAACCCTGGACGAGGTGCTCCTTGTTCGTGAAGTAGTAGTAGGCGTTCCCCACGGAGACGCCCGCCTCCTGGGCGATGGCCCGCATCGTCGTCTTGTCGTAGCCGCGTTCCTGGAAGAGCCGGAGCGCCGTTTCGAGGATGAGTGTGCGGGTCTGCTCGCTCTTGGGAGCCTTGACTTCCTTCACGTCCTTCGCTTCCTTCACCACAGCCCCGAGGGTATCCGGCCCGGTCAGCCCTCGGATCCGGGGACCGTGCAGGCACCGTCCCCGCTCCCCTCGCCGCACGGCGGAGCGGTCAGGGACCGGTACTTGGCGGCGGCGAGCACGGTGGCTCGGGCGAACGGGCGGCCCGCCGGGGTGGTCAGCCAGTGCGCCCTGGGCCGGTGCTCGGCCAGCGCCCAGAGGCAGACGATCCACGCGGAGGTCCCGCGGTAGATCTGCCCCCGGTCGCCGATCACCGTGATCTCGTCCAGCGTCCCGGCGTGGTCGAGCCCGGGGAAGCGGCGACGTGCCTCCCCGGAGGCCGCCGGGACGAGGTCGAGCGGGACGAGCTGACGCTGCTTCATCAGCCACTGCCGCAGATGGAGGCAGAGCGAGCACCGCGCGTCGTACAGCACCGTGAGGCGTTCGACGGAGAGCCGCTGCCCGCCCGGTCCGTCCGTCATGGCGCTCAGGCCCTCGGGGCGGGCGCCGCCCACGGACCGTTGCCCGGTCCCGTCCAGCCCTGCGGGGCCACGGGCGGGGTCTGCTCACGCTCCATCAGACCGCGGCGGCGGATCTTGTTGAGCACATAGACATTGCCGAGGTGCATCACACCGAGGACGAGCAGGACGACGCCGAGCTTCACCGACAGTGCCTCGAAGAGCCCGCGGGCGTCGGTGACGCCGTCGGAGTTCCTCAGGTAGAGAGTGACGAAGCCCAGGTTGACCAGGTAGAAGCCGACCACCAGCAGATGGTTGACGGCATCGGCGAGTTTCTCGTTCCCGTGCAGCACATCGGCGAGGAACACCTTGCCGTTGCGGCTGAGCGTGCGCGCGACCCAGACGGTCAGCGCCACGCTGATCAGCAGGTAGATGACATACGCGACAACAGTGAGGTCCATGCCCCACCCTCCCTTGAACGCGTTCAAAAGCTGTTGTCATGGACTGTAGACCTGCTTTTGAACATGTTCAAGCCGGGGTCGCGGCGACGTGCTCCGGCTGCCTGCCCGGCGTCCCGAAGCGCCGTACGCCCGGTACCGCCGCCGTCCCCAGGCAGGCCGCGCCGACCGCCACCGCGGCCACGGTCAGGGGCACTTCGGCGCCCCAGGCCGAGGCCGCGAGCGGGGCCAGGGCGTAGCCGAGCGGCATCGCGCCGAGGGAGAGCAGCCAGTCGTACGAGGTCACCCGGGCCAGGGCGTGTGCCGGTACGGCGGACTGGACCGAGGTCTCCCAGACCGGGCCGAGGAAGCCGAGGCCGGCCTGGGCGACGCCGTACGCGGCGATGGTGAGCGCGACGGGTGCGTGGGCGGCCAGCAGGCCGAGCGGCAGGGCGTACGTGGCGAGCCCCAGGTTGGCGACCAGGACCGGGCGGCGGGGGCGGGCCCGGCCGGCCAGCAGGGAGCCGAGGAGCAGCCCGACCGCGCCGGTCTGGAGGAGGGCGACCCAGACGCCCTTGCCGCCCAGCTCCCGGACGAAGAGCGCCGGTCCGACCGTCATCAGGACGGCCGCCGCGCCGTTCCAGGCGGCGTGCGCGATCAGGCTCGTCCAGTACCAGTCACGGCCGCGGACCTCGCCCCAGCCCTCCTTGAGGTCGCTGAACAGCGAACGCCGCGGGATGGGTACGTGCCGGACCTCGATGGCGGACAGCAGTGCGGCGCTCACCGCGAAACTGGCGCCGTCCAGCACGAAGGCCCAGCCCGGACCCGCGGTGAGGATCAGCGCACCGGCGAGGGCCGGTCCGCCGAGCCGGGTGGAGCTGCCGACGACCGCCATCAGCGAGTTGGCGCGCAGCAGCCCGGACTCCGCCACGGTGCCGCGGATCAGCGGCGAGACGGTCGGCATCGCGAACGCCCCGGCGGCGCCGCCGATCGCCTCGGCGAGGGCGATCTGCCAGAGTGCCGGGTCGCCGCCGAGCAGCTCGGCGCCGACGAAGAGCTGGGTCGCGCACCGTACGAGATCCGTGGTGAGCGCGACCGTACGGGCGTTGAAGCGGTCGCCCACGACGCCGCCCAGCGGCAGCAGGAGCAGCTTGGGGACCATCGCGCAGCCGAGGACCAGGGCGAGCGCCCCGGTCGAGCCGGTGGCCAGATAGACGGCCAGGGAAAGGGCGGTGGGGATGACGGCGTCGCCGAGGAGCGAGAGGGTGCGTCCGACGAAGAGCAGGCGGAAGGCGCGTGTGCGCAAGGGGTGCGGCATGCGCGAGAATCTATTTCGGTACCGAACTATTCGTCAACGAAATATCTGGTTCCGAAGGGTAGTTGAGGGCCGGGCGTAGGCTTTCCCCATGGAGCGACGCGACTGGACCGACGGACATGTGGAGCGCTGGAAGCCCGTGCTTCCCGGCCTCGATCCCGATGTCGAGGGTGCGGTGACCCGCATGAAGAAGCTCTCCGTCCATCTGCGCCGGGTACGCGAACAGTCCCTGGTCGACTTCGACCTGGACCGCCAGGAGTTCGACACGCTCCACAAGCTGGCCGGACGCGGCGGGAAGGCGGCCCCTTCCGAGCTCGCCGCCGACCTCGACCTCGCGCCCGCCTCCGTCACCGGTCGGCTGGACGCGCTGGAGCGGCGCGGCTTCGTCCGCCGCACGCCCTCCACCACCGACCGCCGACGGGTCGACGTGGAACTCACCGACGAGGGCCGTTCGACCTGGCTGGGCGCGATGGACGTCCTCGGCCACGAGGAGTACCGGCTGCTCGGCGTCCTCGACAAGGACGAACGCACGCTGCTCAACGACATGCTGCGGCGCGTCATGGTGGTCGCCGAGGACCGGGGCGGCGCCGCCTGGGACTGAGCCGGGAGCGCTCAGCGCGTCCCGTCGGCCGCGCCGGTCGCCTCGCCGGGGTCGGTGACGAGGGAGTCGGCCAGCTCCGCCCGCAGCTCGTCCAGGTCCTTCGCGAGGATGCGGCCGAGCGTCTCGTTCCACCGCCGGGCCGCCTCCTCCACCGAGGACCGGAAGCCGCGGCGCAGCGGCACGCCCGCCGGCAGCAGCGCGAACGCGGCGCCCGGCCGCAGATGACGGCCCTTCACCGGGGCGAGGCCGGGGACGGCCCGCCCGTCCGGCAGCACGATCTCCCGGCCCCGGGCCCGGGTGGACTCGGCGAGATCCCGGACCGACGAGGCGTACGCGTCGACCAGTTCACGGTCCGGCGCGACGACGGTGACGGTGTGGCGGGGGCGGGCCGTCGGCGAAGGCCGTCAGATGCTCATCGCGCGGGCCGTGTTGAGCTGGGCCATCACCATGGGGAAGGTGTCGGGGCCGACCGCCGGGATCATCGTCGAGTGGTGCCGCCCGCCGCTGGTCACCGAGACCTGGACGAAGCCGGTCGTCCGCTTCTCCTTCATCAGGAGGAACAGCAGACCGACCAGACAGAACAGCGCGAAGACGATCGCGAGCACGATCCCCACCGTCGGGATCTTCTCCTCGGTGCGCGTCAGGTCGGTGGCCGTCCACACCGCGCCCTTGAGCGGCATCGGACCGGCCGGAGTCACGATCTGGTCCTGCATGACCGCGATGTCACCGAACGTCAGGACCGGCATACCGGCGCCCATCGGGGCGCCCGGCTGCTGCGGGAAGCCGTGACCGGGCATGGTCGGCTGGGCCGCGACGCCCTGGGGGTAGCCGTAGCCGGGGCCGGGCTGGGCCGCGGACTCGGGCAGCGGCTGCGGGTAGCCGTACGCGGGGGTGGCCGGGCCGGGGTGCCCCTGGCCGTCCGCGACGGTGGGCGGATTGCCCGGCTGCTGGGGAGCCGGCCCCCACTTGTATGAGTCGTCCGCGTACGGATTCGGATCGCTCAACGTTCCCCGCTCTCGATCAAGCCTGTGCGCCCCGGCCCTGCTGCGCCGGTGGCGAACCGGTGCCCGGTTCCGCACGACCGTACCGCCAAGACCCGGACGGCGCAGCAAGAGGCCCCGCTCCCCGCAGTGTTCCTGCGGAGAACGGGGCATCGATGCGGCTGTTGTGCCGGTGGGGGTCAGAAGCGGCGCGTGATCAGCGCCCGCTTGACCTCCTGGATCGCCTTGGTGACCTCGATGCCACGGGGGCAGGCGTCCGTGCAGTTGAAGGTGGTGCGGCAACGCCACACCCCGTCACGGTCGTTGAGGATCTCCAGGCGCTGCTCGCCGCCCTCGTCGCGCGAGTCGAAGATGAAGCGGTGCGCGTTGACGATCGCCGCCGGGCCGAAGTACTGGCCGTCGTTCCAGAACACCGGGCACGAGGACGTGCACGCGGCGCAGAGGATGCACTTGGTGGTGTCGTCGAAGCGCTCGCGGTCCTCGGCGGACTGCAGACGCTCACGGGTCGGCTCGTTCCCCTTGGTGATGAGGAAGGGCATGACGTCGCGGTACGCCTGGAAGAACGGGTCCATGTCGACCACGAGGTCCTTGAGGACCGTGAGGCCCTTTATGGCCTCGACCGTGATCGGCTTCTCCGGGTTGATGTCCTTGATCAGCGTCTTGCAGGCGAGCCTGTTCTTGCCGTTGATCCGCATCGCGTCGGAGCCGCAGATGCCGTGCGCGCAGGACCGGCGGAAGGTCAGGGTGCCGTCCGTCTCCCACTTGATCTTGTGAAGGGCGTCGAGCACACGCTCCTTCGGGTCGATCGAGATCTGGAAGTCCTGCCACTGGACCTCGTCGGAGACCTCGGGGTTGAAGCGGCGGATCCGGAGGGTGACCGTGATGTACGGGGAGGCGGCGGACTCCGCCTCGACCTTGTCCAGAGTCGGGGTTGCCATCAGTACTTACGCTCCATCGGCTGGTAGCGGGTCTGGACGACCGGCTTGTAGTCGAGCCGGATCGACTCGGTGCCGTCGGCCGAGACCTCGCGGTACGCCATGGTGTGGCGCATGAAGTTGACGTCGTCGCGGTTCGGGTAGTCCTCGCGGTAGTGACCGCCGCGGGACTCCTTGCGGGCCAGCGCGGAGGTCGCCATGACCTCGGCCAGGTCGAGCAGGTTGCCCAGCTCGACGGCCTCCAGGAGGTCCGTGTTGAACCGCTTGCCCTTGTCCTGGATGGACACGTCGAGGTAGCGCTTGCGCAGCTCGGCGATCTTGTCGACGGCCGTCTTGATGGTCTGCTCGGTGCGGAACACCATCACATTGGCGTCCATGCACTCCTGCAGCTCCGTGCGGATCACCGAGACCCGCTCGGTGCCCGTCGAGTTGCGCAGCCGCTCGATCTGCTCCTCGACCATCTGCGCCGGGTTCTCGGGAAGCTCGACGAAGTCGTTCTTCACGGCGTACTCGGCGGCGCCGATGCCCGAGCGGCGTCCGAAGACGTTGATGTCGAGCAGCGAGTTGGTGCCCAGCCGGTTGGCGCCGTGCACGGAGACGCACGCGACCTCGCCGGCGGCGTACAGGCCCGGGACGACGGTGGTGTTGTCGGCCAGCACCTCGCCCTCGACGTTGGTCGGGATGCCGCCCATGGCGTAGTGCGCGGTCGGCTGGATCGGGATCGGGTCCGTGTAGGGCTCGATGCCGAGGTACGTACGCGCGAACTCGGTGATGTCCGGGAGCTTGGCGTCCAGCTGCTCCGGCGGCAGGTGCGTGAGGTCGAGGTAGACGTGGTCGCCCTCGGGACCGCAGCCGCGGCCCTCACGGATCTCCGTGTAGATGGAGCGGGACACGACGTCACGGGACGCGAGGTCCTTCATGACCGGCGCGTACTTCTCCATGAAGCGCTCGCCGTCCTTGTTGCGGAGGATGCCGCCCTCACCGCGGGCGCCCTCCGTCAGCAGGATGCCCATGCGCCAGATGCCCGTCGGGTGGAACTGGAAGAACTCCATGTCCTCCAGCGGCAGGCCCCGGCGCCAGGCGGCGGCCTGGCCGTCACCGGTCAGGGTGTGCGCGTTGGACGTCACCTTGAAGAACTTGCCGGTGCCGCCGGACGCGAAGATGATCGACTTCGCCTGGAAGACGTGGATCTCACCGGTCGCCAGCTCGTACGCGACGACGCCGGCGGACTTCTTGACCCCGTCGACGTCCTGGAGCAGCAGGTCCAGGACGTAGAACTCGTTGAAGAACTCCACACCCTCCTTGACGCAGTTCTGGTACAGCGTCTGGAGGATCATGTGGCCGGTGCGGTCCGAGGCGTAGCAGGACCGGCGGACCGGGGCCTCGCCGTGGCTACGGGTGTGACCGCCGAAGCGGCGCTGGTCGATGCGGCCCTCGGGCGTGCGGTTGAACGGCAGGCCCATCTTCTCCAGGTCGAGGACGGCGTCGATGGCCTCCTTCGCCAGGATCTCGGCGGCGTCCTGGTCGACCAGGTAGTCGCCGCCCTTGATGGTGTCGAAGGTGTGCCACTCCCAGTTGTCCTCCTCCACGTTGGCGAGCGCGGCGGCCATGCCGCCCTGCGCGGCGCCCGTGTGGGAGCGGGTCGGGTACAGCTTCGTGAGCACGGCGGTACGGCTGCGCTTCGTGGACTCGATGGCCGCGCGCATGCCGGCGCCGCCGGCGCCGACGATGACGGTGTCGTACTTGTGGATCTGCATGATTTCCTCTGGTCCCTCTGGCCCGGCGCCTAGCGGATGTTCGGGTCGAAGGTGAAGATCACCAGCGTGCCCAGCAGGACGGTGAACACCGTGGCGGTGTACAGCAGCATCTTCAGCCAGAAACGGGTGTTGTCCCGTTCGGCGTAGTCGTTGATGACCGTACGGAGACCATTGGCGCCGTGCAGCATGGCCAGCCACAGCATCGCGAGGTCCCAGAGCTGCCAGAACGGCGAGGCCCAGCGGCCCGCCACGAAGGCGAAGCCGATCTTGGAGACACCGCCGTCCAGCACCAGCTGGATCAGCAGGTGGCCCAGGACCAGGACGACCAGGACGATGCCCGACAGGCGCATGAAGAGCCAGGCGTACATCTCGAAGTTGGTGCGCGAACCCTTGGGGGTCTTGCCGGTCCGCTTGCGCGGCGGCTCGATGACCGGGGCCGGGTTGTCGACGTCGTACAGGCTGACGCCCTCGACGGAGCCGATCGCGGCGGAGGACTCGGTGGACATTGGCCTCAGCTCCCGAATACTTCGCGTACGGCGTGGCCGAGGACCGGGTACAGCGCCCCGACCATCAGCACGACCCAGATGCCCACGACCGACCAGAGCATCTGCTTCTGGTAGCGCGGGCCCTTGGCCCAGAAGTCCACGGCGACGATACGGAGACCGTTCAGCGCGTGGAAGAGAATGGCGGCCACCAGGCCGTATTCGAGGAGCGCGACGATCGGCGTCTTGTACGTGGCCACGACGTCGTCGTAGGCCTCGGGGGAGACGCGGACGAGAGCGGTGTCCAGGACGTGTACGAACAGGAAGAAGAAAATGAGGACACCGGTGACTCGATGAGCCACCCAGGACCACATGCCTTCCCGGCCGCGGTACAGCGTTCCAGCCGGCACGGAAGAACCCTCCGGGAGCGGGGATTGGGGTCGGCCGGCTTGACTGTCGGTCTGACCCGGCCGGGTACGGTCCACCGGCCCCGGCCATCGTAGCGACGGTTTGTCGGTTCGTTCGCGCGGGGGCCCGCGGTGTGATCAAAGTGGCAATCAAACAGGCACGGACGGGCTAGAAAAGGCTGCTCGCCCCATTCGTCGAGCCCGTTCCGTTATGAACCCGATACCAGCTCGATGATGCGGCCCCGGGCGAGTCGGCGCATCTCGTCGGCGGTGACCACCCGTTCCTGGTCGAATTCGTGGCCCAGTCTGGCCCGGATCCCGGCGAGCACCTGGTCCGGCTGTTCGGCCGGCTCCAGTCCGTCCACGCACATCACGAAGACATGGCCGAAACGGGACTCGTACGCGGCGTGGGCGGCCCGCAGCGCGAGATGGGCGGAGTGCGGCGCGGCGTGGTGCAGCCCGGGGGAGACCTCGACGGCGAGCGCCTCGGCGAGATCCGCCGGGCACAGGTCGTAGCCCGCCTCGTCGGCCGCGGCCAGCAGTGCGTCCAGGTCGGGATAGGGGCGGTGGGCGGTCAGCCGCTGTGCCCAGCGGTGGCTTCCGCAGCAGTCCAGCAGCGCCGCCTCGGCCTCGGCGGGCGGCACGGTGTTGAAGCGGTCGAGGCCCGGGGCGTGTGCGGCTCCGGAGCTCTGGACGGGTACGGCCGTCCGGGTGGCCGGTTGCCGCAGTTGCTCCGGGAGGCCGGCGTGGGACTCGCTGGACCTGGACAGCGTGGGCTCCTCGGATGCACGGCATCTGTGACCCTGGAGCGGGAAGGGGCGGATGAGACCAGGCAGATGCGGGGTGAAGGGAGAGACGAATGTGCCTCAAAGCTAGCGAGGAGGGGCAACGGACGTCCGACAAATACGCGAACTTCACCCGGACGGGAGAGTTACGGAACGCCTGATGAACCGTAATCAAAGGAGAATGCCCGGCTGTCCCACTGCTTCTGCCTTGTTTTGCCGTAAATAACGGAGGTTTCTACCGATGTCGCCCTCACGTGGCGCTCTTGTGGCCGGTGCGGTCCTCACCGCGGCGGCCGCCGCGACGATCGCCGTCGTCGTCTGGCCGGAAGGCTCCGACAGCGGACTCGCCGGCCAGGGGTCGGACGCCCGCACCCCCGCGCCCACCTCGGCCGCCCCCTCGCCCACCCGGAGCTACCCGCTCTCCACCGCCCCGCGCACCATCCCCGCCGTACGGGAGCACATCGCGGCCCGCGGCCCCGGCTGGCGGCCCGGCCCGGACAGCGGGGTCGTCGTCGCCGGCGGCAGCGGGACGCTAGCGGACGAGGGGCAGCTGCTGGCCAAGGAGCTGAAGATCCACTACCGGGGCGCCGTCCCCGCCCGCGCGGGCGATGTGGAGCTGGCCCTCGCCCCGGGCAAGGGCACCCCGGAGTCGTACACCCTCGACGTCCACGACGGGCGGGTCAGGATCAGCGGACCCGACCAGGCCGGGGTCTTCTACGGGACCCGCACCCTGAAGCAGTCGGTGCGCGCCGACGGCGCGATGCCGGAGGGCGAGGTGCGCGACCGCCCCGACCGGCCGCAGCGCGGCCTCAACCTCGACATCGCGCGCAAGCACTACACCGCCGCCTGGATCGAGGACCGGCTGCGCGAGATGGCCGACCTCAAGCTCAACCAGCTCGGCCTGCACTTCTCCGACGACCAGGCCTTCCGTATCGAGTCCGACACCCACCCCGAGGTGGTGTCGCCGGAGCACCTCAGCAAGGCGGAGGTGCGCCGGATCGTCGGTCTCGCGTCCCGGCTGCACATCGAGGTCGTCCCGGAGATCGACTCGCCGGGGCATCTCGGCGCGGTGCTGCGGGCCCACCCCGACCTCCAGCTGCGCAATGTGTCGGGCACGCGCTCGCCCGGGTCGCTCGACATCTCCAACCCGGGCTCGGCGAAGCTCATCGACGAACTCCTCGGCGAGTACACCGAGCTGTTCGGCGGCGCGTACTGGCATCTGGGCGCCGACGAGTACCTCGCGCTGATGGCACGGAACCCGGCCGCCTCGTATCCGCAGCTGCAGCGCGCCGCCCAGCAGAAGTACGGAGCACAGGCCGGCATCAAGGACCTGACGACCGGCTGGCTGAACGACCGCGCGGCGGTGGTGCGCCCGCACGGCAAACGGCCCAAGGCCTGGAACGACGGCTTCTTCCGCGACGGGATCGTCCACGCCGACAAGGACATCGAGGTCGAGTACTGGACGGGCAAGGAGTACGGCGCCCGGCAGCCCGAGGAGTATCTGCGCGAGGGACGGCGCGTGGTGAACCTCAACGACGAGTTCCTCTATTACGTGCTCGGCCAGCCCAACAACTTCGTCTACCCGACGGGCGAGCGGATCTACGAACAGTGGACCCCGCTCGTCCTGCGCGGCACCCAGCCGGTCCCGGCGCGCTACTCCGGCCAGATCCTCGGCGGCCGGTTCGCGGTCTGGGGCGACCTTCCGCAGGCGCAGACCCCGGCGCAGGTGGCGCAGGGCATCCGGATGCCGCTGCGCGCGACCGCCCAGAAGCTGTGGGTCCCGGGCAAGCCGGCGCTGAGCTGGGACCGGTTCCGGGCCCTGGCCGCACGGATCGACGGGGCGGGCTGAGCGGAATCGGCGTGGACAGCGGGGTGGGCGGGGGCTAGGTTCCGCTTGCCGCGCGTTCCGGGGAGGGGCGCGCGTTCTCGCGTTCGCGCTCAGAACCTTGGGGGGTTCCACTTCATGCTCTGCTCCACCTGCCGTCTCAGACCGCCGGTCACCGCCGACGGACGCTGCCTGCTCTGCGCAGGCCCGGCCGGGGCGGCGGCCCCGATGCCGCCCGCCCCGGCCTTCCTCGCGCCGCAGCAGTACCTGCGCTCGCCCGAGGGGCTCGCGAAGGCCGTCGTCGTGCTGCTGGCAGTCGTCGCCGTGGCCGATGTGCTCGCCGTGGCGGCGGGGCTGAACACCCGCCGCGTGCTCGCGGCCGGACTGGCGAACGACTTCGCGACGTACGACGAAGCGGTGGCGACCTTCGCGGACGATCTGTACGCGGCCGCGAGCTCGCTGCAGACCCTGACGAACCTGGCCACCGGGGTCGTCTTCATTATCTGGTTCCGGCGGGTACGGCTCAACGCCGAGGTGTTCGACCCGAGCCTGCAGTCGATGCGGCCCGGCTGGGCCGTCGGGGCGTGGTTCGTCCCGATCGGCAACCTGGTGCTGCCGCGCCGGATCGCGGGCGGCATCTGGGCCGCGAGCGCCCAGACCAACACCGACGGCAGCTGGCGCACGGTCCCGGCCACCGTGATGAACCTGTGGTGGGGCGCCTGGGTCTGCTCGCAGATCATCACCCAGTACACGGCCCGACGGTACTGGGGGGCCGAGCAGCCGCAGGAACTCCTGGACACGACGGGCCTGTTGGTGGCGACCGACGCCTTCGACATCGTGGCCGCGGTGCTCGCCGTCCTCTTCGTGCGCAAGCTGACCCGGATGCAGGGGGAGCGGGCGGCGCTCGGCGTGTATCCGCTGAGCGCGCCGGGTCTGACGGAGCGCGCCCACTGGGGCCGCGCCCACTGAGCGATGCAATGCGACCCTCGGTAGTGACGCTCGGGGGCCGGTCCGTTGCCGACCGGGGAGCTGCGCCGCCAGGTCCGGATCCTGGAGTTGCTGGCGGAGACCGCGTACGTGCCGGCGGCGGGGCCGGGCTGCGCCAGGTGCTGGACGTATCGGCGGAGGGACAGCGGGTGCTGCGCGCGGGCGGGGGCAGGGCCTGTCCGGCCCGGGAAAACGAGGACGACCGGGGCCGCCGCCCTTGGCCCGGCTGAGCCATGAAAGTGCCTCTGAACAGGCATTTTGTCGTCCGGGTCGAGGTTCTCGTCTACCGCGTGGGCCAGCCCCCGGCCAGGTGGTCCTGCCTGTTCCTGGCGGCGGCTGGTCACGCGTGCCGTCCCTCACCCCCGTCGTCCCGGGACAGTCCGGGGTCAGATCGCCCCGTCGGCGAGTGCCTCCCTGACCTCGTCCCGAAGCAGCCGCACGTACTCCCGTGTCCATGTCTCGACCGTCGCCCGGTCCCACAGGTCGGCCGAGTACTCCACGGCACCCTGCAGAACGTCCTCGGCCGGGGTCAGCACCATGATGAACTCCGACCGGGACGCGGCCGGGGCGATCTCCGCCACCGTGGTGGTGAGCCCCGGCAGTTCGATCCCGGTGTCCAGCGAACTCTCGTAGGCCAGACCGATGGCCAGGCCGTCCGGTATCTCGACGCCCCTGCGCTCCCGCATCGCCGGCGCCACCTGGCGCGGCGACATGGCGTGCTCCATGCCCAGGACCGTCGTACGGGTGACCCGGTCCGTCAGCGCCGCGAAGGAACCGGAGCGCGCGTCACGGACCCGCAGGGCGAACCCGGTGGCCGTGCAGCCCACCAGGGACTCGAACTCGCGGCTCTCCCGGCCCGCATAGGAGATGCTCATGACCACGTCCTCCTGCTGCGCCTTCGCCGCCAGCAGCCGGCCGAGCGCCGCCGCGGTCACCACGAAGGGCGTGGTCGCCCGCCGGACAGCCAGCCGTTCCACATCGGCCCGGACCTCGGCGGGCACGGTGAATTCGATGACCCCGCCCCGCCCGCTGAGGGTGTCGGGCCTCGGCCGGTCCAGCGGCAGATCCGCCGTGAAGGGGGCGTCGGCGAGTTCCTCCACCCAGTAGTCCGTGCGGCGCCCACCGGTCGCCGCCGCGTGGGCGACCTGCCAGTGCGCGTACTCCACCTGCTGCGGCGCCGAGGCTGACAGACCGTGTTCGGTTCCGGTGGCAGCCTTACGGTAGAGCGCGGCGAGTTCCTTCAGCAGCGTGGTCAGGGCCCATCCGTCGCAGGTGCAGTGGTGCAGCACGAGCAGCAGCACCCACTCCTCGGCGCCGGTGCGCAGCAGACGGGTGGAGAGCACGTCCCCCTCGAAGAGGTCGAGCGGTGTCTCCGCCGCCTGCTCGGCGAGCCGTCCCACCTCGGCCTGCCGTTCCGGCTCCGGCCATGAGGTGAGGTCGTCGACGGGCAGGTCCAGGGGGCGGGATTCGAGCACTTCCTGTTGCCAGGAGTCGAGACCCGCACGTACCAGGCGGGTACGCAGCGCTTCATGACGTTCTTGCAGCTGCTGGAGTGCGGTGCGGAGCGATCCGGGGTCCAGCGGGCCGGAGAAGGTGATCCGCAGGGCGACGTTGAAGACCTGCGGCTTGGCGTGGCGGGCGTGCAGGGTGGCGAAGCGCGACTGTTGCTGGCTGGCCGGGCCCCGGCGGAGGACCCTTCTCGATCCGGCGCCGCGCACGAACTCCGTCATCGCGCGCAGTGTGGGTTCCTGGTAGAGCCGCGAAAGCGGGTATTCGATGCCCCACGCCTCTCTGATCCGGTTGACCAGCCTCATCGCGGTGAGCGAATGTCCGCCCAGGTCGAAGAGAGAGACATCCGGATCGACGTCTGACGTGGTGAGGCCGAACTCGGCCGCCCAGAGATCACGAAGTCCGTTCTCCACCGCGGTGAGGGGTTCGGCCTCCGGCGACGGGCGGTCGGCCCGGCGGGCTCCCTCTCCGTCCGCCGGGAGGAAGGGATCGGCCGGCGGGAGCTGCGTCCGGTCCAACTTGCCGTTACCGGTCAGCGGCAGTTCGGTGAGGACCCGCCAGGCGCGCGGCACCATGTACTCCGGCAGGTGGCGGTGCAGCTCTTCGGCCCACCGGTCCGTGCGGGACCGTTGCTCCGTCGTACTGTCGCAGCCCGGCTCGGTGGGTACCACATAGGCGGCCAGGAAGGCTTCGCCGTCCGCACGGCGCAGGCCGACGACGGCCGCCCGGCGGACACCGTCGAGACGGCCCAGCACCCGCGCCACCTCCTCCGGCTCGATCCGGAATCCGCGGATCTTCACCTGGTCGTCGGTACGGCCCACGAACACGAGTCGCCCGTTCGCCGTCCAGCGGACCAGATCACCCGTGCGGTAGTAGCGTGCCTCCGCCCCGCCCTCCGCCCCGCCCTCCGGGGCGGCCACGAACCTCTCCTCGGTGAGGTCCGGCCGGTGCAGATAGCCCGCGGCCACCCCCGGACCACCGACGAAGAGCTCTCCCACCGCACCGATGGGCACCGGCTTGTCCGACGCGTCCACCACGCGCAGCGTGACGTTGTCGACCGGACGCCCGATCGCGATCACGTCCGCTCCGTCGTCCGGGACAGGCCCGTCGGCCCCGGGCGAGACCGTGTCGACGACGCACAGCACGGTCGTCTCGGTCGGGCCGTAGATGTTCACCGTCTCGTAGGGGGCCTCGGGCCCGGGGCGGCTCCGGAGCGCTTCGCCGCCCAGCAGCAGATGGCGCAGCGGGGGCTGATCAGCCGCCGGCAGGCGCAGCACCTGCTCGCCCAGGGCCGTCGGCAGGACGCTGAAGGCGATGTCCTGGTCCGCGTACCACCGGGCCAGGGCGAGCGGATCGCGGCGGACCGCCTCACCGGCCACGACGATCGTGCCGCCCGCCGTCAGCGCCGGCCAGACCTCCAGGAGGGAGGCGTCGAAGCTCTGGCTGCACACGACGGCACTCCGGTCGTCGCCGGTGAACGCGAAGCGTTCGTGGTGCCACTGGCAGAGGTCCACGAGGCCGCGGTGCGTGAGCACGACACCCTTGGGGGTGCCGGTGCTGCCCGAGGTGTAGATGACGGAGCACGCGGAGAAAGGGGACGAGCCCCCGGTGCCGCTTGCCGGCCGGGTGCCCGGCCCGGGGTCTTCCGTCGGGGCGGCGTCCGGTGCGACGACGGTCACCGATCCGGGCAGCCGCAGGTCCTGCGATCCGTCCGCGCCGCTGATCACCGTGCGGGCGCCGCTCTCGGCGATCACCTGCGTGGCGCGGACGGCACCGAGCGACGGGTCGAGCGGCACATACGCGCAACCGGCCCGCAGCACGGCGAGCAGCGCCACGACGAGCTCCGCGGAGCGTGGCAGCCACACCGCCACCAAGGATTCCTGGTCACCGTCCGCCCGGTGTTCCGCGAGCACGGCGGCGAGCCGGCCGGCTCGCTCGTCCAGCTCCCGGTAGGTCAGTACGGCGTCCTCGCCCACCACCGCGGTCCGCGCGGGGTGCTCTGCCGCCTGCCGGGCGATCCAGCCGTGCACGGTGGTGTCCGCGACCGGCCGGACCGGGCCGTGTTCCCAGCTCCCCGGCACCTCGTCACCCTCGACGGCCGTACGCGCGAGCAGGGACAGCGGTGTGCCGGGCTTGCCGACGGCGGCGGCCAGAAGGTCGCGGAAGACCGTGAAGAACATGTCGACGGTGCTCGGCTCGAACAGCTCCGCGTTGTACTCCAGATGACAGCGAACGCCCTCCGGCCGGTCGGTGAAGTAGACCGTCAGGTCGGTCAGCGCCTTGTCGGGGCCCGCGTCCAGTGCGACTGCCTCGATGCCGGGGAGGTCGAGGCGGAACGGCTCCGCCGACTGGAACTCGGCGCACACCTGGAACACCGGCGTGCGGTCCGTCCTGCGTGGCGGAGCGAGCACGCGCACCACCTTCTCGAACGGTGTCCCCGCGTGGTCGTAGGCGTCGAGTGCGGCGGTACGCACCCGGTCCAGCAGCGTCGCGAATCCGGGATCGCCGGCGAGGTCGACCCGCAGCGCGAGGGTGTTGACGAAGAAGCCGATCAGCTCCTCGGCCCGCTGCGGCCGGTCCGAGACCGGGATGCCGATGACGATGTCCTCCTGCCCCGTGACCCGTTGCAGCATCGCCGCCCAGCCGGCCACCAGGGTCATGAACAGGGTGGCGCGGTGGCCGCGGCTCAGCTGCCTGACCTGTTCGGACAGGCCGGGGTCGAGGGAGCGGAAGACGGCACGGCCTTCGGAGGTCATCTCCGCCGGCCGGGGGCGGTCGGTGGGCAGTTCGAGGACCGGCAGGTCACCGCCGAGCACGCGCTGCCAGTGGGCGAGGTCCTGCGCGGTGTCGGGGCCGTCCGCCGCCGCGCGCTGTTCCCGTGCGTGCCCGGCGTAGCTCCAGGTCAGTGCGGGCAGACCGGCCTCCGTGCCGTCGCGCTCCGCCCGGTAGAAGGCGGAGAGGTCCCGGCACAGGACGGTCGCCGAGGCCGCGTCGACCACGATGTGGTGGAACGACAGGACCAGCACGTGCTCGTCGACCGCGGTACGCACGACCCTGCTGACGAACAGCGGGCCGTTCTCCAGGTCGAAGCGGCGGGCGCTCTCCGTCGCCAGTGCCTCCCGTACGGCGGCCTCGGCCCGCAGGGTGCCGTCCACCACGTCGAAGTCGGGCTCGGCGGCCTCCCGCACCAGCTGGACCGCCGAATCGCCGGCCTGCCGGAAGACGGTGCGCAGCCCTTCGTGGCGGGCGACGAGCCGACGCAGCGCGGTGTGCAGCGCCTCGGTGTCGAGCGCACCGCGCAGGCGGATCGCCTTCACCTCGTTGTAGGCGGTGCGTCCCGGGAGCAGGCGTTCCAGGAACCAGATCCGCTCCTGGCCCGGGGACAGGGGCGCACCCGGGTCGGGTGCCCGTCGCTCCCGGTGCCGACGGCGGAGGGCGTCCAGCCGGGGGAGACCGGCGCGCAGTTGGTCCGCACGGACGCCGAAGTCGACCAGCGCGACGATCTCGTCCGCGCCCGCGTCGACCACCGCCTCGACCACGGGCAGGACGGTGTCCACATCGCCGATCAGGGCACGTTGGTCGCAGTAGCGGCCGTAGGCGCGCCGGAAGACCACGTCCAGATCGTCCTCGCTGAGCGATCTCAGGTCGGTGGTGACACCGAGACTGTTGGTGACGCCGCTGAACAGGGACAGGGAGGCCTGCATGTAGCGGGCCATCGGTGCGAAGGCCTCGGACCGGGCGGTGTCGTGGTCCTCGGCGAGATAGGTGTGCAGCAGGACGGCGACCCGCCCGGCGTCCGGGTCGAGGCCGTGCCGCCCCCGGGCCCGGCGGTAGCGGGCGATGTTCTCCCTGAGCTGGTCGATGTCCTGGGTCATCAGGTTGGTCACGATGCCCAGGTCGTGCGCGGCGGCGCGTTCGTACGACTCCGGGTTGGCGACCACCGCCGTGTAGAGCGGCGGCATCGTCTGGACGGGGCGCGGGAAGAGCCGGATCTCCCGTTCGCCGTCCCCGGTGGTGCGGCGCAGTGGCTCGCCCCGCCAGAGGCTCCGCACCTGTTCCAGCCGGTCGTACATCTCCTGCTTGTGCGGCCCGAAGCGCTCGGGGAAGAAGACGAAGTCGTTGGCGTTCCACCCGCTCGCGACACCGAGGCCGATGCGTCCGCCGGAGAGGTTGTCCGCCATGGACCACTCCTCCGCCACCCGGATCGGGTCGTGCAGCGGGAGCACGACCGAGCCGGCGTTGAGGCGGATGCGCCGGGTCTCCCGGGACAGCGCCGCGGCCAGGACGGCGGGGTTCGGGAAGAGGCCGCCGAACGAGTTGAAGTGCCGTTCGGGCATCCACAGTGCCTCGAACCCGTGGTGGTCGGCGAACCGGGCCGCCTCCATGAGCAGTTCGTAGCGGCCCTCCTTCGGGCCGGGTCCGTCGTCCGGGTAGTCGCCGAAGAAGTAGAGGCTGAAGTCCGCGCGGCGCGGCGTCGTGAGCGCCGCGGAATCCGGGGCGGCTACGGGAACGGGGGGCGTATCGGCTACGGGAACGGGGGGCGTATCGGCTACGGGAACGGGCGGCGTGTCGGCCACCGCCTCGGCCACCGCTTCGGCCATCGGGACCGGGAGGGCCGCCGCCGGTGTGACGGCTGCCCGGCCGGGAGCGGGCCTCCGGGACGGGGCTTTGCCGGTGCGGAAGAAGCCGGCTTGCCGCAGGTCCCTCAGCGACCCCCGCACGGCGTCGGCCACGTGCTCGATGTCGCCGTCGGTGTGAGCCGTGGAGAGGAAGAAGTTGCGCCACTCCCATACATGCACGCCCCGCAGCATCAGGTGGTAGTAGAGGAGCTCCATGTCGGCGCGGTGCTCGAAGCGGAACTGGGAGCCGAACCAGCCCATCCGCAGGGGGAATTCCTCGGCCTCGAAGAAGTCGTTGAGCCCGGTGGCCAGTTCGGTCGTCCGGGCGTTGAGCCGTTCCTGCAGGTGCGGACTGTGTTCCTTCAGATGGGTGAGTACGGCGTGCGCCGCGGTCATCGACACGGGGTGCTGCAGGTAGGTGCCGCCGAAGAAGGTGGTGTCGGCGGTCGGGCCGCTGTCGTCCCCGTAGGTCCAGTAGCCGCCGTCGATCCCGTCCATGATGTCGGCGCGGCCGGCGACCGCGCCGATGGGGAATCCGCCGCCGAGGAGCTTCCCGTAGGTGGCGAGATCCGGGGTGACGCCGTAGAGCTCCTGCGCGCCACGGAGAGCGGGGCGGAATCCGGTCAGCATCTCGTCGAACATCAACACGATGCCGTGACGGGCGGTCAGTTCGCGCAGCCTGCGGACGAACGCGGTCGGCTGGAGCGAGGGATGCCTGCTCTGCACCGGTTCGACGACGACCACCGCGATCCGCGACGCGTCGCGTTCGATCGCGTGCAGGGCCTCCTCGCTGCCGTATTCGAGGACGGTCAGCTCGGAGACGGCACTGTGCGGGATGCCCCGGGAGACGGGCACGGTCCCCTCCTGAGCACCGTGGCCGGCCAGCCGGCCCAGCACCTGGTCGGCATGACCGTGGTAGGAGCCCTGGAAGGTGACGATCCGGTCGCGGCCGGTGGCGGCACGGGCGAGACGGATCGCCGCCGCGTTGGCCTCCGTACCGGAGTTGGCGAAGGCCACCCGTTCCATTCCGGTCAGTTCGCACAGCAGCTCGGCGGCCCCGCCCGTCTCGACACTGCGGGGGCCGAGCCGGATGCCTCGGGAGAGGTGTTCGCGTACGGCTTCCCGGACGAAGCCGGGCTCGTGGCCGAAGAGGAGCACCCCGAAGCCCATGGTGATGTCGGTATAGCTGTTGCCGTCGATGTCCTCGATCCGTGCGCCGTCCGCGCGACGGGCCGCCACGGGATAGAGCATCTCCTTGGTCGACCTGCGGAATCCGACGACCGCTCTGCTGTCGGCGAGTCTTCGGCGGTGGCGCTGGGCGAGTTGCCTGGAGGCCGCTGTCCGTGCCGTGTACCGGCGTACGAGGTCGTCGAGATGCTCTTGCTGAGTGCGGGGTGAGGTGGAGCGGACCATGCCGGCATCAGGGGCGATCACCACGCGCGGCCCGTGTGCCTGAGGCTGTGGTGCACTGCCGGCCATGGCTCGCCCGGCGTCGATCTGTTCGGTGATGCGCTGTGCGAGTCCGGCCATGGCGGCCAGGTCCCGGTCCAGGCCGGCCGTGAGGCTCTCCTGCTCGTTCACCGGACCACCTCGTCGTTCGTCAGGGCCGCCGTCGCGTTGCTCCGGAGTGCGAGCAACTGGGAGATCTGGGAGAGCTGGGTGAGCATCTGGAGCTGGATCTGTGACAGCTGCTGGACCCGTTGGGCCAGCTCCAGCAGCTCCTGCCGGGTGACGAAACCGGTGTCCGCGACGGCGTGTTCGACCGGCGGTACGCCGGGGGAGGGTGGTGTGGTGTGCCACGCGGGTATCGGCGTGGGGGCGAACGGCTGAGGAGCGCGGGCGGCCGGCTGCTGGGTGGCCGGTGCCGCAGGTCCGGCGGAGGGGGGCTCCGTCGCGTACGGCTGTGGGAAGGACGGCTGCGGGATGGACGGCTGCGCGGTGGCCGCTGCCGGACCGAAGTGCGTTGCGGCGGGCGGCTCTTCGGACACCGGCCCGGTGGTGGCGGGTGCGGTGGCCGGCAGCGGGGCGGTCCCGGGCTGTCGGGGCAGCCGCGCGGCGACGAGTTCGGCGAGAAGCCGGGGCGTTCCGGTCTCGTCGAACAGCTCTCGCATCGTGACTTTGACGTGGTGCTCCTGTTCGATCTCCCGGAGTGCGTTGATCATGAGGAGCGAGTCCGCACCGAGATCGAAGAACGGGGTGTCGGCCGGGACCGAGGTGAGGTCCTCTCCGAAGGTTCTGGAGAGCACACCGAGGATGCTGTCCAGGAGGTGCCTGGTCTCCGTCGCCTCTGACGTCATGGTGCGTTCCTCTCTCGCCGGGGAAATGGGTCCGCGGGGCCGGGGTGGGGCCCCGACCCAGTGGTGTCGGTGCTGGAAGCGGTAGCCGGGCAGCGGGACACGCCGCCCTCCGGTGCCAGCCAGGAACGTCTCCCAGCGGACATCCGCTCCCGCGCAGTGCAGAGCCGCCGCGGCGCCGAAGAGCGCCGTGAGTCCGGTCTTCCGGTGCAGGGAGGGGGTCGCCCGCACCGCGGGCAGGGAGCGGCGGGCCAGGCTGCTGAGTGTGGTGTGCGGTCCGATCTCCAGGAGCACGTCGGGCCGTTCACCGGCGACGGCACGCAGCGACGCGTCGTAGCGCACCGGCTCGCGGGCATGGCGGACCAGATGCTCCGGGTCCGGCATCCAGCCGGGCTCACGGGTCCGGCCGTCGAGAGAGCTGATGAAGCGGGTCCGTATCGGTGTGAAGGGAGTCTTCGCCAGTACCGCTGCGAACGCGTCGAGCATCGGCTCCATGGCAGCGGTGTGGAAGGCCCGGTCCACCGCGAGGCGTTCGTACGGGGTGCCCCGGTCATCGAGCACGGCGCACATCCGGTCCACGTCCGCGACGGGACCGGCCAGCACCTGGGAGTGTTCCCCGTTGGTCACGGCGAGCTCCAGCCCGGGTCGCGAGGCGGCGAGCTCCGCGGCGGACTCCCGCTCCAGTGCTACCGCCACCATGGCGCCCGGCGCGCAGTGATCCCGCATCAACCGGCCCCGAAGCGTGCTGAGTTCCAGGCCGTCCGCGAGCGACAGCGCCCCGGCCGCGAAGAGCGCCGCGTACTCACCGACGCTGTGGCCCGTCACGGCCCAGGGCCTGACACCCGACTCCTCCCACAGCCGGACCAGGGCGCACTGCAGGGCGAACAGGGCCGGCTGCGCGGTCGCGGTCGGCCAGACAGCCCCCGGTGTGCCCGCCCCCTCGGTGAGGAGTCCGGCCAGCATCGGTTCACCGGTGAGACGGCGATGCCACGCCTCGCAGGCGTCAAGGACCTCACGCACGACGGGAAACCGTTCGTACAGGGCCGCCGCCGCTCCGGGGCGCAGCGAACCCTGGCCGGTGAACTGGAACACCACCCGGGTGGGCGCGTCCCCCGGCGACACGGGGCCCGCGGCGGTCGTGAGCGGTGCGGGGCCGGAGAGCCAGGCGTCGAGAGCATCGGCCAGCGCGGACGGTGTGCTTGCCCGGACCGCGATCCGGTGCCGGCCGTGCGAGCGCCCGAGGGCGGCGGTCGTGACGAGATCCGCCAAGGGCAGAGCGGTCCGCCTGCGGAGCACGTCGCGCAGGGACCGTACGTTGTCGGCGAGGGCTTCCCGGCTCGTCGCGGAGACCAGGAGCACGTCCGGCGGGGCCGCGGTGGCGGAACGCGGCCCGGGTTCGGGGGCTTCCTCGAGGATCAGGTGGACGTTGGTGCCGCCGATCCCGAGCGACGTGACACCCGCTCGCCGGGGGGTGCCGTTCTCGGGCCACGGCTGGAGGGCACGGGGTGCGTAGAACGGGCTGTCCTCCAGCCCGAGCAGCGGGCTGGGATCGCTGAAGCCCCCGATCGGCGGGATCACACCGTGTCTGAGCACCAGCAGGGCCTTGACGAGACCGGCCAGTCCGGACGCCACGTCGAGGTGCCCGATGTTGGTCTTGACGGCTCCGAGAGCGCAGTAGCCGGTCCGGTCCGTGTCCTGCCGGTACGCCGCGCCCGCCCCTTCCAGCTCGATGGGATCGCCCTTGAGGGTGCCGGTGCCGTGGGTCTCCAGATACCCGATGGTGTCCGCCCCGACGCCCGCGTGGTCCAGCGCCCGGCGTACGGCTTCCTGCTGGCCCCGCGCACTGGGTGCCGCGAACGCCTGCTTGCCGGCGCCGTCGTTGCAGATGCCCCAGCCACGGATGACGCCGTGCACGGTGTCGCCGTCCGCGAGCGCACGGGTCAGCCGCTTCAGTACGACGGCCACGACTCCGGTGCCTCCGACGGTCCCGTTCGCGGCCGCGTCGAACGCCCGGAGCCGGCCGGTCCTGGAGAGGATCGAGCCCTTGACGTAGTGGTAGCCGAGGACCTGCGGGACATGGATGGCGCTGGCGCCGGCCAGCGCGATGTCGCATTCGTCCAGCAGCAGGGACTGGGCGGCCAGGTGCACACCCACCAGCGAACTGGAGCAGGCCGTCTGGACGTTGACGGCGGGGCCGGTGAGACCGAGCCGGTAGGCGACCCGGGTCGCGTTGAAGTCGGTGTAGTTGCCCACCAGGACCTGCATGCCGGCCAGCCAGTCGGCGATGTCCTCGTTCGGCAGGACGTTGTTGAGCAGATAGGACTGCATGTTGTACAGGTGGTAGCCGGTGCTGGCATAGACCCCGATCCGCTTTCCGTCCCGCTCGTCGGGGTAGCCGGCGTTCTCCAGGGCGTGCTGCGCGCACTCCAGGAACAGGCGGTGCTGGGGGTCGGTCAGGCGGGCCTCGCGGGCGCTCATCCCGAAGTGCCGGGCATCGAACCCGGTGATGTCGTCCAGGACGGCCGAGGCGCCGATGAAGTCGTCGCGCCGGTACAGCTCCTCGGGGACGCCCGCGGCCTTCAGCTCGTCCTTCGTGAAGCGGGTGAAGCGGTCCTCGCCGTTGCGGATGATGCGCCACAGGTCCTCCGGCGTGTCGGCCCCCGGCAACCGGAAGGACATCCCGACCACGGCGATGCGGGGGTCCTGCCCGCCGCCGCCCATCAGCCGCGCCCTTCGCGCAAGGTGCCGCTGCCGGGCTGTCGCACCCGGTCGGGCCCGGCCGGGGAACGGCGCAGCACGAGCAGCGTCAGCAGGGCGAGGCACAGGACGATGGCGAGGCCGTGCAGGGAGGCGACCACCTGGAACGGGGACAAGGACTCCAGCAGCGATCCGCTGATCAGCATCCCCAGTCCGAACCCGGCGTTCTCGGCCGAGGCGGAGAGCCCGAAGAGGCGTCCGCGCTGCTCGTCGGGGACCGCCTGGAGCCGTGACACGTAAACGATTTCGGTGACTCCGTCCGCCGCTCCCGCGACGAGTGCCGTGGCGAGTGTCGGCACGGTGGGCAGCCCGCTGAACACGACGATGAACGCTCCTGACATGACGCAGGCGCCGACCGCGAAGGCCCGCTCGCCCAAGGTGTGCCCGGTCCGGCGGGTGTGCCGGGCCAGCACCTGCTGGGCGATGATGGTGCCGACTGCCCACGTGGCCCAGAACTGGCTGATGAAGGTGGCCGGATGATCGGGGTCCAGCAGGCTGGAGTAGACGGGCAGCGCGACGTTGTGCGAGGAGGATCCCAGCCCGTCGACGGCCCGCACGGCGATCATCGCCATCAGCACCGGCGCGCCGGCCCACAGCAACCGGACGGAATGGTGACCGGCGCTCGACGTGCCGTCCTCGGCGCCCTCGGGTCCCTCGGTCCGGGCCCTCGTGCGGATCGGCAGCATCAGCAGTACCGAGGCGGAGAACAGGAACGTGACCGCGTCCAGGACGAACGCCGCCGTGTACCCGAGCTGCGCCACCACCACACCCGCCGAGGCGAAGCCCGCGATCATGGCGAGGGAACGGCCGGTGACCAGCTGACCGTTGGCGCGGCTCCGGTGCTCGGCCCCCACGATCTCCGGGATGCTGCTGCGCAGAGCGACCTGCGAGAGCGTCGAGCAGCCCCCGGTGACCACGGCCAGGCAGTACAGCAAGGAGATCCGGCCGGCCTCCGGGGCCAGGAGCAGCGCCAGGAGTGCCAGCGCCTGGCCGAGGTCGGCGCCGACGATCAGACGTTTGCGGTCGTACGCCGAGACGAGGCGCCCGCTCACGAACCCCGCCCCCACGCTCGTCCCCAGCCGTACCGCCATGAAGAGCCCTGCGGCCAGGGCGCTCCCGGTGACGTCGTAGACGAAGACGTTCAGCGCGACCATGTTCAGATAACTGCCGTACGCGGAAACGCCGTTACCGAGAACGAGCAGCCGGAAATGCTTCATGCGCACCCTTTCGGAACCACGAGGGGAGTTGGCGCCGATCGCCCGCTGCCCCAGCCTCATCTGCTGGACCGGTCCCCCAACACCCCATCCCCGCAAGGAGTTCACTGGTTCGCCACATGTACCTGCCAATTCCGTCAAGCCTTGCCCGTCTGTCACAGGCTTCACACCAGGCCGCTGACATTTCCGGGTTCCGATCGATCCGTGGACGCACGGGTGATCACGGCGACGGGGTCGGCGACGTACGCCGCCACGGGTGTCCCGACCGGTTCCGCGGCCACGACCGGCGGCACGGCGAGGTCACGAACGACCTGGAGACGGGTGAGAACGGCGGGAGTGGGTGCCGGCGTCCGGCATCACTCTCCGGGGCGCGCGATGTCCCCGTGCGGAAGGCGCCGGGTCGAGGGGGCTCGCAAGCCGGCTTCGGGGGCGGCGCGGCGCGTCGGTTTGGCGAAGCTCGGACGAACCGGCCGGCGCGTTGGTCGCGCGGCTGGTCACGTGAGTGGTCTGCTCACGTCAAAAGTGCAAGTCGGGGGGATGGCGGGAAACGAGGACGACCGGGGCCGCCACCCCCCACAGGAGAGGCCCCGGTCGTCTTCCGCGGGGCCGTAGGACGACCCCGTACTCCACTCAGCGCCGTCGCTGCGTTTTCTGTCACACCACCAGGAGTCCGGGGAATGTTGCGGGTTGTACAAGACATGGACGCGACCCCCGCCGAGGACGTAGCGTGCGGAGTCGCGCAGGGTGGCGCGGCAGTGATGACCAGCTGCGATTCGGGACAGCAGGGCAGGTTGAGGGAGTGCTGGGGGACGACGCGGAGCTCACTGCCGCGGTACTCGCGGCACAGGACGGGGACGAGGACGCCTTCCGTACTGTGTACCGCGCTGTGCAGCCGCGGTTGCTGGGCTACATACGGACACTGGTGGGGGAGCCGGACGCCGAGGACGTGGCGTCCGAGTCCTGGCTGCAGATAGCGCGCGACCTCGACCGGTTCAGCGGCGACGCCGACCGCTTCCGCGGCTGGGCGGCGCGCATAGCCCGCAACCGCGCGCTGGACCATCTGCGGATGCGCGGCAGGCGCCCCGCGGTCGGCGGCGACGAGTCGGAGCTGTCCGAGCGGCCGGCCGAGTCCGACACCGCCGGCGAGGCGATGGAGGCCCTGGCCACCGGCCGCACGATGTCGCTCATCGCCCAGCTGCCGCAGGACCAGGCCGAGGCCGTGGTGCTGCGGGTGGTCGTGGGCCTGGACGCGAAGAGCGCCGCGCAGACGCTGGGCAAGCGTCCGGGGGCGGTACGCACCGCGGCGCACCGGGGACTGAAGCGGCTGGCCGAGCTGTTGCGTACGGACGCCGACAGCACCGACAACACCGACTCCCACCCCGGCGGAACGGGCACCGACGACTCCGACGACGCCGCGACAGCGGGGGATCCGGCGGACCCGTCCGCCCCGCACCGGAGCGCGGCGGGCCGGACGGCGGAACTCGACGCGGTGCCCGCCCAGCGCCCCGCCCGCAACGGTCTGGCGGCGCCGGCGGGTGTGACGCATTCGCGTCCGTGGACGCAGAGGGACATGTGATGGCCGACGAGCGGTACGAATGGCTTGACAAGGACGCCGCGGAGAGATTGCTCCGCGGCGAGCCGGTCGATCCCGTCGGCGGTCAATCGTGTACGGACGCCGAGAGGCTCGTCGCCGCGCTGGACGCAGCCGCACGGACCGCCCGCCCGGCCACCGGTGAACTGCCCGGCGAGGCCGCGGCGCTGGCCGCCTTCCGCACGGCCACCCACTCCGCGCGTGCGAGGACCCGGGCGAACGCGCAGCCGAGGGGCGCCACCGAGAATGCGGGCCGGCCGGCGGGTGCCGAAATGCTCGAACCGGTACGCATCGGGGCCACGCTCGTCGGCTCCGTCCCGTCCGGGGACTCCCGCCGTATCCGCTCCTCGCGCTGGAGCCGACCCGTCCGCTTCGGCCTGGTCGCCTCCCTCGCGGGCTGTGCGCTCGGCGGGGTGGCCGTGGCGGCGGGGACCGGGATGCTTCCCGGCCCGTTCGGCGGGCACGCCCCCCTGCCGGCCACCTCCGTCTCGGCAGCGGCGACACCCGAGGAGCTCGGTTCGGGGCTCACCGAGGAGGAGACCCCGCAGCCACCGCCGGCCGCCTCCCCGAGCGCGGACACCTCCACGCCCCCCGCGGCCCCCTCCACCCCGGCCGGTGCCCCGGATCCCGGCGGATCGGGCCGCGCGAAGGAGCACAAGGGCGGCGACGACCGGAAGCCCGGCGGCGCCGCGACCGGCTCCACGGCCGGCCCCCGGAACGGCGAACTGCCCGAGAGCTCCGGGAAGACCGGCTCCGGCGAGTGGTACGCCAAGGCGCTCAAGGCCTGCCGCGACTACCGCGACGGCAAGCTGGACGACAAGCGCAGACGCAAGCTCGAAGCGCTGGCGAAGGGCGCCCGCAATCTGGACCGGTTCTGCGACCGGGTGATCGCGAGATCCGGCCAGGGCCAGAACAATCAGGGCGACGACGGCGACGACGACGAGCAGGGCAACGACGGTTCGAACTGGAACAACGGCATCGGCTTCGGCTCCGGCATGCCCTCGTCGATCCGGTTCGCCAACGGTGTGCGGCTGCCGCAGACCCCGGTCTCCCTGACGCCCTCGGCCCGGACCCCCGGCTGAGCGGAGCCGTACACGGCAGGCCTTTTCGAGCCCTCCACCGCCAGGTGTGACGTTTTTCGAGGCCGCGGCGCAGTACTGAGTGAGCCGACTGGTCATCGGCAGCGCACAGAGCCGGGGTTCCCCCCGTACCTACGGCTCAGCGCACATGGCGCGGGCGGGACACGTTCCCCCGGTCCCGTCCGCGCCTCTTCTCCTCCTCTTCCCGCCGGTCGGCCCTATCCGAGGACGACGACCTTGTCGCCGTTCTTCACCTGGGCGAAGAGCGAGGCGATCTTCCCCTCGTCCCGGACGTTGACGCAGCCGTGCGAGGCCCCGTTGTAGCCGCGGGCCGCGAAGTCCGCCGAGTAGTGCACCGCCTGGCCGCCGCTGAAGAACATCGCGTACGGCATGGCCGTGTGGTAGATCGTCGACACGTGGTGGCGGGACTTCCAGTAGACGGAGAAGGTGCCCTCGCGCGTCGGCGTGTACTGGGAGCCGAAGCGGACGTCCATCGACGACACGACGCGGCCGTCGATCATCCATGACAGCGTCCGGCTGTTCTTGCTGATGCACAGGACCCGGCCGGTCATGCAGCGCTTGTCCGGCTTGGCGGCCGGCCGGGTGGTCGGCGGATTCAGCTCGGCGGCCGTCGGCTCGTGCGTCATGCCGAGCAGCTTCTGCCAGGTGAGGGTGTCCGTCCTGCCCGTACGGGAGAGGCCGCGCTTGCCCTGGAAGGACTGGACCGCGGCGACCGTGACGGAGCCGTAGTAGCCGGTGGGGCTGCGGTCGAAGTGGCCGATCTGCCGCAGCCGGGCCTGGAGTTCCCGCACCTGCTTGCTCTCGGTACCGCTCGCCATCAGCGTCGTGCCCTGCGGGTCGGGCTTCGGCGTGGGCGACGCGGTGGCCTCCGGCGAGGACGCGGCGGGCGTCGGCGGCCGGGAGGCGGGCTTGTCGTCGTCGGTGGTCGTGGCCGTGGCCCGCGGCGGTGCCGACGGGGCCGCCGGTGCGCTGCCGGTGGCCTGTGCCTTGCAGCCGGCCGCCGCGGTGACGGTGAGGACGGCGAGCACCGCCGCGGCCCCCGCCCGACCCCGCCTGCCGGTCCGCGCCGTGCCCCGTATCGAGGTGCGCGATGTGCTCCTGGTGGTGCTGTCCATCATCTCGGCCCCCTGTGTGTCCGGTGTCCCCTTGGACGGATTCCCGCTCTGCCCGGTTGCCAAAGCCCGCGCATGATGGGGAGTGCGGCGGCGAGGGCCGTGGGGGAGGGCTGTGAGCAAGGTCCCAGCCCCTGCCCCTCCAACGGTCTCGCGCCCGCCGCTACAGTCCGTCGCGGGAACCGTGGTTACCAGCAAGTAGCTTTACTGAGCAGCTTCAGCGGGAGGCACAGCAGATGACGCGCGAGTCGGAGTCGGGACTGCCCATCGAACCGGTCTACGGGCCGGACGCACTCGACGGCTGGAACCCCGGCGAAAAGCTGGGAGAGCCGGGTGCCTACCCCTTCACACGCGGTGTCTACCCCTCGATGTATACCGGCCGGCCGTGGACGATGCGCCAGTACGCCGGTTTCGGTACGGCCACGGAATCCAACGCCCGCTACCAGCAGCTGATCGCCAACGGGACGACGGGCCTGTCCGTCGCCTTCGACCTGCCCACCCAGATGGGCCACGACTCCGACGCGCCGATCGCGTCCGGCGAGGTCGGCAAGGTCGGCGTCGCGATCGACTCGATCGACGACATGCGGGTCCTGTTCGACGGGATCCCGCTGGACAAGGTCTCCACGTCCATGACGATCAACGCCCCGGCGGCGCTGCTCCTGCTGCTGTACCAACTGGTCGGCGAGGAGCAGGGGGTCCCGGCGGACAGGCTCACCGGCACCATCCAGAACGATGTGCTCAAGGAGTACATCGCGCGCGGCACGTACATCTTCCCGCCGGCGCCCTCGCTGCGGCTGATCGCCGACATCTTCAAGTACTGCCGGGCCGAGATCCCGAAGTGGAACACCATCTCGATCTCCGGCTACCACATGGCCGAGGCCGGGGCCTCGCCCGCGCAGGAGATCGCGTTCACCCTCGCCGACGGCATCGAGTACGTCCGTACCGCCGTCGCGGCCGGCATGGACGTCGACGACTTCGCGCCCCGTCTCTCCTTCTTCTTCGTCGCCCGCACGACGATCCTCGAAGAGGTCGCCAAGTTCCGTGCGGCCCGCCGGATCTGGGCCCGGGTGATGAGGGAGGAGTTCGGCGCGAAGAACCCCAAGTCGCTGATGCTGCGCTTCCACACCCAGACCGCGGGCGTCCAGCTCACCGCCCAGCAGCCCGAGGTCAATCTGGTGCGCGTCGCCGTGCAGGGCCTGGCCGCGGTCCTCGGCGGCACGCAGTCGCTGCACACCAACTCCTTCGACGAGGCCATCGCCCTCCCCACCGACAAGTCCGCCCGCCTGGCCCTGCGCACCCAGCAGGTCCTGGCGTACGAGACGGACGTCACCGCGACCGTCGACCCGTTCGCCGGGTCGTACGTCGTCGAGAGGATGACCGACGACGTCGAGGCCGCGGCCCTGGAGCTGATGGCCAGGATCGAGGACATGGGCGGCGCGGTCAGCGCGATCGAGCGCGGCTTCCAGAAGGGCGAGATCGAGCGTTCCGCGTACCGCATCGCCCTGGAGACCGACAGCGCGGAGCGCGTCGTGGTCGGCGTGAACCGCTTCCAGCTCGACGAGGAGGAGCCGTACGAGCCGCTCCGCGTCGACCCCGCGATCGAGGCCGAGCAGGCGGCCCGCCTGGCGAAGCTCCGCGCCGCACGCGACCAGGACGCGGTGGACACGGCGCTGGCCCGGCTGCGGAAGGCCGCCGAGGGCACGGACAACGTCCTCTACCCGATGAAGGACGCGCTCAGGGCGCGGGCGACGGTGGGCGAGGTGTGCGACGCGCTGCGCGAGGTGTGGGGGAGGCATGTGCCGTCGGACGCGTTCTGAGGCGGTGGGTACCCGCACGGGTGATCTCTCGCTGAATGTCCGCGACCGTGGATAAGCTCATGAACAGTGGTCCCCGAAAGGAGGATGCCGTGGCTGTAGTACAGCACGAGGAGCAGGTGCGCGTGCAGGAACAGCCGGAGCTGACGCTCGGCGAGGCAGCCGACCAGCTCGCACGCTCGCTGCCTGGGCATCGCGTGGAGATTCTCCAGGGGAGACTCACTGTGACACCACCGGCGGACGTGTCGCACGCTCTGGCTCTGTCTTGGCTCGGTGAGGAGTTCGGTGCGCGGGCGCGCGCCGTGGGGCTCAGACTCGTCCAGGGGGTCGGGTTGTGGTTGCCCTCCGGGCCGGAGGACTACGCGATTCCCGACCTGTCGGTCGTCGAGGCCGACATCAAGGACGCCCATGTCATGAAGAACTGCTACGCCGCTCACGTCTTCCGCATGGTCGTGGAGGTGACATCGACCAACTGGGCGGACGACCTCGGCCCCAAGGTCGAGGACTACGCCCAGGCGGGCATTCCGGTCTACGTCGTGGCCGACCGCAAGCACGACCTGGTGCTCCTCTGCAGCGATCCCCGGGGCGGCGAGTACAAGAACAAGGCGCACCACAAGCGCGGGACCTCGTTCGCCGTGCCGGACGTGGTCGGCGTCGAGATGGAGCTCTCCGTGGACCGCCTCCTCGACGGCGACGAGGACTGACCCCGCGTCTTCCCGAAAACCCCTGGACGGAGTGTCGTACTCGCGTGCGACACTCCGTTTCATGCTGGGTGTCACCGATCTTCCGACCTATCTCGCCGGCCTGGTGCTGATCGTCCTGCTGCCGGGACCGAATTCGCTGTACGTGCTCTCCGTCGCCGCCCGGCGCGGGGTGCGGACCGGGTATGTGGCGGCGGCCGGGGTGTGGACCGGGGACACCGTCCTGATGACCTTGTCCGCGCTCGGGGCCTCGTCGCTGCTGCAGACGACGCCGGTGCTCTTCGCCGTCGTCAAGTTCGCCGGCGCGGGCTATCTGACCTGGATGGCGATCGGCATGCTGCGGGCCGCGGTGACCATGTGGCGCGAGCGGCACCGGCGGATGGCCGAGCTGACCGAGGAGGACGCCGGGCCCGCGGCCGCGGCGGCGATGGAGCGGCCGTACCGGCGGGCGTTGGTGGTCAGCCTCTTCAACCCGAAGGCGATCCTGTTCCTGATCTCGTTCTTCGTGCAGTTCGTCGATCCGGGTTACGCCTATCCGGCGCTGTCGTTCCTGGTGCTGGGCACGCTGCTGCAGATCGCCAGCTTCCTCTATCTCTCGATGCTGATATTCGGCGGCACCCGGCTGTCCGCCGCGTTCCGCCGCCGCAAGCGGCTGTCGGCGGGGGCCACTTCGGCGGCCGGGCTGCTCTTCCTCGGTTTCGCGGCGAAGCTCTCGCTCAGCAGCGTGTGACGTTCCGGCTCAGGAGGCTGTGACCGGGGAGAGTCCGAACCGCGCCAGGTACCGCGCCAGGCCCGAGGCGTCCTCGCCCGCCCAGCCGACGTAGCCGTCCGGGCGGACCAGGAACAGGCCCTTCCCGTACGCCTCGTGGGCGTCCGTGCGGTGCACGCGCACCTGGTCGCCGTCGAACACCGGGAGGGCGGCGTCCCGTGCCGCAGGACCAGGCCGAGCTTCCAGCCCAGGTTGTACGCGTCCTGCACGCTGGTGTTCAGGCCCTGGCCGCCCGCGGGGGAGTGCACGTGCGCGGCGTCGCCCGCCAGGTAGACCCGGCCTTCGCGGAACCGGTCGGCCGGCGCGGCGCGCGGCCGGAAATCGGACAACCAGCGGACCTCGGTGATGTCCAGGGCCGCCAGATGCGTGCGGGCGGCGACCAGCGCGCGCACCCCCTCCGGGGACGTGTCGGGCTCGCCCTCCTTGAACTGGGCGACCAGCTGGAAGTCCGCCGTGCCGGGCAGCGGGCAGAGCGTGAGGAAACCCTGCTCCCCGCTCACCGCATGCCAGTTGAGCCGGTCCAGCGCGTCCTCAGTTTCCTTAATGCTGTTAAGTTCCATGATTCGGAGTGTGTGCTTAACGTTGTTAAATTGCCAAGGTGGGTACGACGAAGATCGACCGGGCACGGGTCGCCGACACCGGGCTGCGGCTGCTGAACGAGGTGGGCCTCGACGGCCTCACCCTGCGCGCCATCGCCCGGGAGCTGGACGTCAAGGCGCCCGCGCTCTACTGGCATTTCAAGGACAAGCAGGAACTCCTCGACGAGATGGCCACGGTGATGTATCGCCGGATGCTCGCCGAGGGCCTGCCGGGGCCGGCCCCGGAGCGCTGGCAGGACCAGCTCGTCGCGTACAACAGCGCCC
This sequence comes from Streptomyces sp. NBC_01363, assembly GCF_026340595.1. Lineage (GTDB taxonomy): Bacteria > Actinomycetota > Actinomycetes > Streptomycetales > Streptomycetaceae > Streptomyces. The sequence goes on along the minus strand of NZ_JAPEPF010000001.1, from coordinate 623,183 downwards.
TGCGCGCCGCCCTGCTGCGCTACCGCGACGGGGTCAAGGTCTACAGCGGCGCCAGGTTCACCGGCACCGACCACACCGACGGCCTGGAGGTCCATCTGCGGACCATGGTCGACGCCGGGTTCGAGCTGTGGCAGGCCGTCCGGGCGGGCACCACCGCGTACGCGTACACGATGGGCTTTGTCACCGAGGAGCAGGGCGTCCGGCCGATGCCGGATGAACGGTGGGACGGCTTCGACGTCGACGCGCGGGCCGCCCGCATGTCCGCGTACCCGCTCGCCGCGGCGGCCGGTGCCGAGATCTTCGACCACTACGACGAACGCTTCGAGGACGGGCTCCGGCTGATCGTCGCGGGCATCGAGGCGCGGTACGGGGGGCGCTGACCAGCGCGCGTACCTGCGGGGTCGGTGCGCAGTTTCCGGTACCGAAAGGGCGAGTTCATCCGGCGGCCGCTCAGGTTTCTTAGCGTGTCGCGGAACCGATCACGCGCGCCCAGCATCCGCCCCTCGACGGAGCGGGGCTCCGTGCGCGCTCAGGTGACCGCACATCCGGATACGCCCCCTCCCCCCACGGGCACCAGACGCTTGGAGCGCCATGAGAGAAGCCCGAACCCGTTGGCCACGGCAACGTGACGCGGCCCCGCCCGGGAGCGCCGCCTCGCAGCCCGCCTCCGTCACCCCGACCGACGTGGACGTGTGCCTGCGGGCCTGTGCCGCGCACAGCACCAAGCTGGTGGCGGGGCTCGACCGGCGGCGTACGGCACTCGCGGAGGCGCTGCGGCACCTGCTGGCCGTGCACGCGGCGGCGCAGCCCGCGGGACCCGCGCCCGCCGGGTCCTCGATCCCGCTGATGCGGCGCGCCGGCAAGGCGGGCGCGGCCTCCGCCGCGACCCTCGCCGACGAGCTGCTCGACCCGCTGCTCGCGGTCGGCAACAAGGCGCTGGACTGCGGTTACGAGGACGAGCTGAAGCTCGCGATGCTCATCGGGGACACCGTGCTGACCCAGCGCAAGGGCTCCCGGGCCGGCTGGCGGCTGCGGGCCAGGACGCTGGAGGCGATGGGTGCGGAGACCGCGGCCATCGAGGCGTACGAGCGCTACCTCTCGTTCACCGAGGACGACGGCTTCGGCATCGCGGCCAAGGTCGTCGGGCTGCGGGCGGGCGCGCGGCTCCAGGACGCGCTGCTGCGGAGGCTGGAGCGGGACTGCCCGGCCGCCGCCGAGTACGCCGCCCGCCCCGTCACCGAGTCCTGGGCCGAGGGCCTGGCCCTCCAGGCGCGCGGCGACCGGGACCGGGCGGAGCCCCGGCTGGTCGGCGCCCTGCTCGCCCAGGAGCGCACCGGAGCCCCGGTGACGGAGCTCCAGGAGGCCACCTCCCAGTACCTGGGGCTGGCCATGGACGCGGCCGGGACGGACCCCGTCGCCGTGGCCCGGCTCACCGAGATCGTCGGCCTCTACGCCGAACAGCGCAGGAGCCGGATGCGCGGCCCGGTCGAGGACCCCACCTTCGGCGGCGTCGAGTGGACCACGGTCGGCGAGTTCCGCAACCGGATCGCGGGCCGGTCGATCTGCCTCATCGCCAACTCCCAGCGCGTCGGCAGCAGTTCGATGGGCGCCGAGATCGACGGCTACGACCTGGTCGTCCGCTTCAACTCGTACCGGATCGACCCGGCGGCGACCGGACGGCGCACCGACATCCACGCCACCATCCACAAGCACGGCTTCAACTGGGACCAGAAGGTGCACACCCGGCTGGTCTTCGGCGGGGTCTCCGGCGACTGGAAGCACTCCCTGCGCAACCGCCTCGTCCCGGGCGCCCAGCAGTACCTGGGCGACGAGTCGCTGCGCTGGCCGCTGCGCGACATCGGGCGCGTCGGCGCCGACGTCTGGCCGGCCATCCCCACCACCGGGTTCAACATGCTGTGGCTCCTGGACCACCTGGACGTCAGCAGCCGGATCGACCTGATCGGCTTCGACTTCTACGAGAGCGGCGCCTACCGCCTGCCCGGCGCGATGCGGATGCCCATCACCTCCGTGCACGAGTACACCAGCGAAAAGGCGTGGGTCATGGAACGCGCCCAGAGCGTCACCGACATGAGGATCCGACTGCGATGACGACGACCGCCACGACCCCGTCCGCCACGACCCCGTCCGCCACGGGCCTCCCCGCCACGGACCTCCCCGACCCGGTCCTCCCCGGCACGGGCCTTCCCGTCTCGCCCGCGCCCGCGAATTCACTCACCGGCAAGCGCCGGGTCGCCTTCGCGAGCTTCGTCGACGAGAACTACCTGCCCGGTTTCCTCGCCCTGCTGCGCAGCCTGGCCCTCTCCAACCCGAACGTCTGCGAGGACTTCCTCGTCCTGCACGACGGACTGCGCCCCGCGTCCGTCGCGCAGATCCGGGCGCTGCACCCGCGCGTCGACTTCCGCCGGGTCGACGCCGAGCACTACGACTCGTACGCCAAGGGCGACCAGGACAACTACCTGGTGCGCAAGGCCTACTTCATCCTCGACATCTTCCGGGTCCGCGACTACGACACCGTGATCACCCTGGACACCGACATGGTCGTCCTCGACGATCTGGGCGAACTGCTCGCGCTGCGCGACGGACTGGCCGCCGTACCGCAGTTCTTCTACGGGCAGCACAAGCTCAACAGCGGGCTCCTGGTCATCCAGCGCGAGTATCTGAGCGACGCGTTCTGCGCGAGGATCGACGAGGTCGGCCGGGCCGGCACGTACGAGCTCGACAAACACGACCAGGGCATCCTCAACGCCGTGCTCGACGGCGACTTCGTCCAGCTCGACGCCCGCTACAACTTCGTCAAGCGGCGGCTCTCCGGCGACCTCCCGGTCCCCGGCTCCACCGCGATCCTGCACTTCACCGGGCGGCACAAGCCCTGGCAGGGCGGCGAGGCCGGCTACCGCGAGGCCGAGAACCGCTGGCACGAATTCGAGCTGTCCGACGCCGAGTTCCACTCCGCGTACGTGGCGCTGCCCGGCGCCAAGCATCACGACCTGCTGGTCCACTACGGCACCCCGCACGTGCTGCGCACCAGGTCCCCGGAGGCCGCCCGCAAGGTCGCCGCCGCCCACATCGCGGCCGGCGAGTACCAGGAGGCGGCCGATCTGCTGGGCCGGGTCCGGATCCCCGTCGACGAGTCCTGGCCGCACGAGGTGCTCGGCCACGCCCTGATGAGCGTCTCCCGCTACGAGGAGGCCCGCGCCCGGCTGCTGCTCGCCACCGCCTCGCCCAACCGGGCTGCGACCGCCTTCGCCCGCCTCGCCCAGATCTCCTGGATCCACGGCGACGACGACGAGGCGGCCGAGTACGCGCTGAAGGGCCTCGCGGTCGACCCCACCCACCGCGCCAACCGGCTGATGCACAAGCGCACCACGGACCTGACCGCCCCCGTGGAGGGCCCCGCCTCCGGCCAGCTTGCCCACGTCGCCTTCTACATGGAGCGCCAGGGCAACGCCGGGGACAAGCTGCTGCCCGAGAGCGTACGGCTGGCCTTCGGCCGGGACACCGGACCGCGGCGGTGGCACTCCATCCACGCCCACCGGCTCTTCGACGAGGCCGCGCTGGAACGGGTCAACGAGCGCCGGGGCCTGGTCATCGGCGGCGGTGGCCTCTTCATCCCGGACACCGCGCCCAACGGCAACAGCGGCTGGCAGTGGAACGTCCCGGACGAGCTGCTCGACCGGATCGACGTCCCCGTCATGGTGTACGCGGTCGGCTTCAACGCCTTCGACGGCCAGGCGTACGGGCACGGGCGGGACCGGTTCCTCTCCAGCCTGCGCGGGCTCGTCGAACGTTCCTCGTTCTTCGGGCTGCGCAACCACGGCTCCATCGAGAAGGTCCGGGACCTGCTGCCCGCCTCGCTCCACGACAAGGTGCGCTTCCAGCCCTGCCCGACCACGGTCACCCGGCAGCTGGTGGACGGCTGGACGGACCCGGAGCGGCGCGAGGACACCGTGCTGATCAACGCCGCGTACGACCGTTCCGGGCTCCGCTTCGGGCACGACTACGGGCACTTCCTGGGCGAGATGGCGACCGCGGTGCGGGAGCTCGGCAAGCGGGCCGAGGTCCGGTGCGTCGCCCACTCGCTGGACGACGAGCGGATCGCCTTCGACCTGCGGCGCGAGCACGGGATCGCGCTGCCGGTGATTCCGATGTACGACTTCGGCAACGACGAGATCCGGGACACCTACGCCCGCACCAAGCTGGTCATCGGGATGCGCGGGCACGCGGGGATGATCCCGTTCGGCTGCGGTACGCCGATCATCAGCCTGATCTCGCACCCGAAGATGGCGTACTTCCTGGCCGACATCGACCGTCCGGAGTGGGGCATCTCGGTCCACGACCGGCACCTCGGGGCCCGGCTCACCGAGCGGGCGGCCGGGCTGCTCGACGACCACGCGGCCACGGTCGCCGATGTGCACGGCCGGCAGCGGGAACTCTGGAAGGTCACCGAGGCCAACGCGGCGGACCTGAGGGTGATCCAGGGCGGCGTGCCCGTCTGACGGCGCCGGGAGCGGGGCGGGGCGCCGAGCAGGGCCCGGCCCCGCACCCGACGCCGAATCCGGCCCCGTCCCCGACGCCTACTGCCGTACCACCCGGCGCCGCACCGACCGTGCCACCCTGCGCACCACCGCGTTGCGCGGCAGGAACGCGAGCTGCGCCGGCACCGCCCCCGGCAGCGCCAGCGAGGTCAGCCGCCTGCGCTTGAAATAGCGCCATGTGGTGGTGTCCAGGTGTGCGGCCAGATACCGCTCGGCGGCGGGCCGCAGCTCCGGGTAGATCCTCGGCTGCATCGCGAACCCGACCGCGGTGACCAGCCCGGTCAGCTCCGCCGGATCCACCGGCTCCGCGCCCAGCGCCGTCCCGGCCCGCTCGACGGCCGCCCGGTCCGTCACCTCCGGCACCAGCGCGTCCACCAGCGTGACCGGGACGCGGTTGCTGTTCTCGTACGGGGCGAGCCGGTCCAGCAGCACCTCGGTGCCGACCCGGGCCACCGGCAGCCCGTAGAACTGCGAGGCGGTGAGCAGCGCCGTCGAGAAGCAGCCGACGACCAGCGCGGGCCGCATCCGCTGGTAGAGCACCTCGGCGAGGACCGGTGCGGTGAGCACCCCCTCGTCCAGCACCGTCAGCTCGGCACCGAGCCTCCCGGCCTCCTCGCCCATCGCCCTCGACCACTGCGCCGGGGCCGTGGGATGCGGTTTGAAGACGATCCGGGTGTGGCCGAGCGCGACCGCGCCGCGCATCATCCGCAGATGCAGATTCTCCTCCTCGGCCGCGCTGATCAGCCCGAGCGCCGAGAGGTACTGGCCGAGCAGCAGCGCGGGCGCCTCCACGGCCGGCACGCCGTCCTGGGCCGCGGGCGCGTCCGCCAGCTCACCGAGCACCTTCAGGAACACCTCGGTCGGCACGATCTGCGGCGCCACCCCGAACTCCGTGAGCAGCAGCGGCTTCAGCCCCGGTACCAGGTCGAGGTGGAGCAGCCGGCGCACCCGCGTACCGACCAGCGGGTCGATCTTGTTGCGGGTGGGGCCGTAGCTCATCAGCCCGTCCGCGTACACATCGACCGGCGCGCCGGTGAAGATCTGCGCGACGGCCAGCGCGGGGTTGACCTGGATCGATTCGACCGCGAGCTCGATGTCGTCGTCGCCGAGCCCCCAGGCCAGGCGCAGATGCCGCTCCCACAGGGGTACGTCGTCGGGGCGTGGCGCCCAGCCGCCCGGGTGGAAGGGGGCGATCGTCGTGTTCCACGACACCACGTCGTCGAACCGGCCGCGCAGCGCGTCGAACCCGGGCATCGCGTCGAGGGAGGCCGTCGTCTCCGGTACCGCCGCGTTGTTCGAGACGAGCAGGATGCGGCGGTCCGCGTCCGGGAAGCAGCCCGCGTCGAGCGCGGCGGCGAGGGTGGCGGTGCCGTAGAGCGTGGAGGCGAGGAAGATCTGCGTGGTGCGGGACCGGGCGGTGTTCACGCGGCGGCCACCTCCTTGGTGCCCGCGGCGGCCGGGCGGCGGCGCAGCCGGCGCAGCAGGGTGGCGCGTTGCACGTCCATCGAGTCGAGGGCGTCGTCGAGCACCTGCTGCGGCATTCGCTTGAGCGCGGCTCCACTCATGGACTTCAGCGTGCGGGCCACGGCGGGTTCGAACCTTTCGATCGAGCTCATGTGGTGGAAAATGATCGCGCAATAGGTACGGACCGCTTTCGGCAGCAGTACCTGCGCGTCACGATCTTCCGCGGTTTCCCGAATGACCTGGTCGAACGAGCGAATGAAATCGAGCTGGCGTACGTCGCCGATCTGTGTGAGCGAAGAGGCCACCCCGCGCCGGTAGAAAATTCCGAGAAGCCCCAGCACCGCGAAGGAATCGGCCTCGCGATGCAGCCGCCAGATCCACGGGCGGTCCTCCGCGGTGCGCAGCCCGTCCGTGAAATGCAGCAGCCCGCGGTCCAGCAGCCGCCGGTGGTACAGCCCGGCCCAGGCGTACGGATAGTCGACCGAGGTGGACCGCCCGGCGGGCAGGATCGCGTCCCGCGGGTCCAGCACCTCGCCGCGCCGGCCGTGCGGGACGCGGTGCACGCTGCGGTTCCTGCCCTCGACCTGGACATGGTCGGTACGGACGAAGTCGCAGCCCAACTCCTCTGTCCTGGCGAGGAGTTCGGCATAGAAGCCGGGGGCGAGCCAGTCGTCCCCGTCGAGGAACGCGAGGTACTCGCCGCGCGCGGCGTCCAGGCCGGTGTTACGGGCGGTGGCCAGTCCGCCGTTCTGCTTGTGTCTGCGTACGACCACCCCCGGAATCTCGTCCTCGGCGCGGCGCAGTATGTCCGCGGTCCCGTCGGTCGAACAGTCGTCGACGAGGATGAATTCGAAGTCCTCGCGGGCGTTGGCCCGCAGGCTTCTCAAGGTGTCGGGGGCGTATGTCTGCACGTTGTAGAACGGCACGATGACCGAGAGCTTAACCACCCGTCTCACGCTAGGCGTGAGCCCGTCATTTGCCTTGGCCCCGGAAGGGACGGAGGGTGAACGGCGAATGTCGGAATGATGAACCGGGTCGAATCGTGGGCGATTGCGTCCCCTTTGTGAAGGCGATTCGCCAAGCGTCGGCGGGCTGTTAACCAGCTGTTGCCGTCACGTTGGGCCATGAATCGGAATGCCTTCCTAAGTTCTGGGACGTGCCCCCACGTACCGAAAAGACGACCGCCCTCCGGGTAGCCGTACTCGCCGACTCCGACACCCGGTGGAAATGGGGCGCGCTCACCGCGCGCCGCCTCACCACCGGTGCGTCCGGGGAGTCGGCGCAGCGCGTCGAGATCAGCGGACTGCTGCTGCGCGGCCGGGCCACCCCGACCCCGCGCCAGCTCGCCGAGGTCGGCGACGTCGGTATCGAGGCCGGCCGGGTGCGCGAGGTGACGGCCGTCGAATTCCTGCACACCGTGCGCGACGAGGGGTACGACGTCGTCGTCCTCGCCCTGGTCGGCGGAGCCGTCCAGGCGATGCTGCACGGACTCGCCGCACTGCGGCTGCCCGCCAGGCCCGTCGTCGTCACCGGCTACGTCGGCGTCGTCTACGAGAAGCTCGCCGACGGACTGCTGCTGCGGCACGGCGCCGACGTGGTCCTCGCCAACTCCCGCCACGACGCGGAGCGCTTCCGCGCGGTGTACGAGGGAGTGGGCGCCGACGCCTCGGCCGTCACCGAGGCCGCCCTGCCGTTCCTCGGCGGCGAGCCGCACCGCCCGCAGGAGGGCCGCGACACCGTCGTCTTCGCCGCCCAGCCCTCCGTACCGGCCTCCCGCGACGACCGCATGTACCTGCTGCGCAGGCTGGTCGAGCACGCCGGACTGCACCCGGAGCGCGAGGTGCTGCTGAAGCTGCGCTCCAAGCCCGGCGAGCACACCACGCACATCGAGGAACTCCCGTACCAGCGGCTCGCCGAGAAGCTGCCCGGCGGCCTCCCGCCCAACTTCCGCCTGGTGTACGGGCACATGGGTGAGGTCCTGGACCGCACCGACCTGCTGGTCACGGTCTCCTCGACCGCCGCGCTGGAGTCCCTGCACCGGCGCGTTCCGACCGCGGTCCTCAGCGACCTCGGCGTCCGCGAGGCCCTGGGCAACCACCACTTCATCGGCTCCGGCCTGCTCACCTCCTGGGACCACCTGGACGGGGGCTTCCGCCCGGAACCCGACCCGGAGTGGCTGGCCGGCCAGGGCGTCGCCGCCGACGGCACGTACGCCACGGCCTACGACCACGCCCGCGCCCGCGTCGACGCCCTGCTCGCCACCGCCCGGCTGCCCGACCTCGCCCCCTACTACACGCCCGCCACCGCCCCCGGCTACCTCCCCGGCATCCTCGCCCGCCACCACCTCGCCCCCGACGGCCACCCGCTGCCGGGCGCCGAACGGCCCCGCGAGACCGGCGGAGTGCGCGGCGCGGTCCGCGAAGCGGTCCGGGAGGCGGCGCGCGGCGCGTACCGGCAGGGCGTCCAGCGGGTCGCCCCGGTGATCCGACGGATGGGCGAGCTGTGAACACCACTTCAGGAGCAGAGATGACCCCGACCCCCACCGTGCTCGCCGTGATCCCCGCCCGCGGCGGATCCAAGGGCGTACCGGCCAAGAACCTCGCCCAGGTCGGCGGCGTACCGCTGATCGCCCGCGCCGTACGCGCCTGCCTGGCCTCCCGCGAGGTCACGGACGTCGTCGTGACGACCGACGACGCGGCCATCGCGGACGCGGCCCGCGCCGCCGGCGACACGCTGGGCGCCCCCGAGCGGCTGCACATCGTCCAGCGCCCCGCGGCCATCGCCGGGGACAGGTCCAGCAGCGAGGACGCGGTGCTGCACGCCCTGGACGCCTACGAGGCGATGCGCGAGCGGACGGCCGACGTGGTGCTGCTGGTCCAGTGCACCAGCCCCTTCGTGCTGCGGGAGGACATCGACGGCGTCGCCGCCGCGGTCGCCCGCGACGGCGCCGACACGGCGGTCACGGTCGCCCCCTTCCACGGCTTCCTCTGGCGCGACGGCAGCGCGGTCGAGGAGGACAACTACGGCGTCAACCACGACAAGTCCGTCCGGCAGATGCGGCAGGACCGCCCCGAGGACCTGCTGGAGACCGGCACCGCGTACGCCATGAACGCCGAGGGCTTCCGCACCCACCGCCACCGCTTCTTCGGCCACACCGCCCTGGTGCGCACCGACGCCGCGCGGGTCCTGGAGATCGACGACCCGCACGACCTGGCCCGCGCCCGCGCCCTCGCGCCGCTGCTCGACCCCTCGCCGCTGCCCACCCTCGACGACATCGACGCGGTCGTCCTCGACTTCGACGGCACGCAGACCGACGACCGGGTCCTCATCGACGCCGACGGACGCGAGATCGTCGCCGTCCACCGCGGCGACGGCCTCGGCATCGCCGCCCTGCGCAGGGCCGGACTGCCGCTGCTGATCCTCTCCAGCGAGCAGAACCCGGTCGTCGCCGCCCGCGCCCACAAGCTCCGCATCCCGGTCCTGCACGGCATCGACCGCAAGGACCAGGCACTCAAGCAGTGGTGCGACGAACAGTCCATCGCTCCCGAACGTGTCCTCTACGTCGGCAACGACGTCAACGACCTGCCGTGCTTCGCACTCGCCGGCTGGCCCGTCGCCGTCGCCAGCGCCCACGACTCGGTACGGGCGGCCGCACGCGCCGTCACGAC